>JALEGJ010000047.1 GCA_022763115.1 Aquisalinus sp. | reverse complement strand
TTCGAGCCACTGCCAGAGACAACTCTTCATAGAAAGGCTTGTTTTCGTCCGTGACAAGAAAATCAGGCAAACCTTTCTTCGGCCACTTGACCCATTTTGTTTTCTTGGGGTCCAAGCGTTCGCCTTGCGCAAATTCGGTATCTGCGACAAGCACACGAACCGTTTCGATTGTCTCCTGTTGAGGTATCGCTTGCGTGATAACTTCAGGGGTGTCGTCACCGGATGCGACCAGGAAAAATGCTCCTCCGCCTGCCAGCAGAGCTACGCCGAGTAGTATCAATCGACCTGTATTCACTTCACACCACCTTCAGATTTGAGACAAAATACGCAAAAAGTCCGCCCCAATTTGGCGCAAAACCCTCAAAACAAAGTTAATGAAAAGGTTCAGGTTCAACCGAACACGGCTATAAATGCCATTGCTTCATGCAAGGACCAGAAGCCGCCAAGAGCGATACCGACTCCGTAAGGCATAGCCCTCCTTGAGCCGTGTAACTCCATCAGCCATGGAGCGTGCGCATAAACCGGCAACATAGGCGTCGAGCGAAACATAATAATTGCGAAAGCAAAAATTCCACTGGCCAGAATCACCTTGAAAAGAAACATCGGAAAGGCTGCCGGCCCCACCCAAAGGGCTGTCGCAGCAAGCAGTTTCACATCACCAGCGCCAAACTGACCAGTTGCATAAATTGCAAACCCCACCACAAGCGCACCCAAGGCAAGCAGTAATGAAGATGACAGCATCTCAAAGGAATACCCAAAGGTGACAGCCATAACCGGGAAAGCCAGCACAAGCGTGGCAGGTATCCAATTAGGGATCTTCAGCTCGCTCAGATCGTTGATTGCGGCAATCAGCCATGCAGCAGGCAACATAGATACGATAAGATAAGACAGCACAGCCACCTCCGTGTCAGTAAGCCTGTCCTTTGTATGAGAACAGGCTTAAGGAGTGGTTATTCATACTACTGCAGTGTCGATACTAAACTGCGCTGTCAACACTTGAGGCGACTTCTGAGAAATTGGTGCTAAGCGATGTGGCCACCGCCTGCAATGCGCCTATTGCCGCCACCGCAAGCAATGCGGCGATCAATCCATATTCAATAGCGGTAGCGCCTTCATCTGATTTGAAAAATTCGCAAACTCTTACTTGCATGAGAAAATCCTCTAATACAGAAAAGGAGGCCAATTGGCCTCCTTCTCGTTTCGAAATATACGCGCCAGCTTTAAGCCGCGGCATCCAGGTTGGATGAAATTTCAGAGAAGTTGGTGCTAAGTGATGTTGCAACAGCCTGCAACGCACCAATGATTGCAACAGCAATCAGAGCAGCAATCAGACCATACTCGATAGCTGTAGCGCCTTCTTCATCTTTGATAAAACGGTTGATAAGATTTGTCATTTCAGACTCCATTTACTTGCACATGTACATCCGTTGCCGGACAATGGCAGATTATGGAAAACTGGTAAAAATATGATTTATAGAAATCGTTTTTTGGAAGTTATTATAGTTAATATATAGTAAAATTTTTTATATAATTTTATTTTTTAAGATAGGCAAAAAGAAAGAGGCCAATGGCCTCTTTCCATTACGAGATTTGAATTTCAGCTTATGCAGCAGAATCCAGGTTAGAAGAAATCTCAGAGAAGTTCGTGCTAAGTGATGTTGCAACAGCCTGCAACGCACCAATGATTGCAACAGCAATCAGAGCAGCAATCAGACCATACTCAATAGCTGTAGCACCTTCTTCGTCTTTGATAAAACGGTTGATAAGATTTGTCATTTTTGACTCCATTTACTTGCACTTGCACATCCGGTTTTCGGACATGGCTTCAACGTAACAGAGCTAAGTAAAGAAATTACCCAACAAAATCCATATCAGGGTTAATTGAGCATTAAACCGCATTCAGAGCTTAATCTAGACGATCATGGAGTGAAATCTTGGATAATCTGTAACCAGAAGACCAGGATAGTCCCGCTGCACGACCTCCTGTCTGATCAAATCGGCCACGACTTCAGCCACTTCCAGTTCACTTGCACCGGCAATTTCCGCAAGTTCCCTGTGCTTCGGCATGGAAACTATGCGCCAGCGCGGCGGGAAGTGCTGCTGATCCTGCTCCAGTAAATCGAAAAGAGCTCGCAGAATTCTTCTATCAGACTCATCAGCATGCACGGCAGAAATTTGCTCACCGCCGAGAAGGCGCCGTGCGAAGCTGGTCAAAAACGCGCGCGCAACTATCGGCTTGCGTTTCACCAGGTCAGCTACGCTGGTACTTTCAACCTGCAGCACAATCAAATCCGTCACCGCTGTCATGCCTGCCTGAAGGCTTTGTGGACCGAAGTTACCCAGAGAATATTCCAACCCGAAACTCTGTCCGCTCGATAATTCCTCAACACTTAGCGCTCCCGTTGAGGGCAACAGAGTTGTGAGGTTTGCATTGCCGGAAATGATGCAGAATATATCGCCGCCATCATACTGAGACATGGTAAAAACGGTCTCGCCGGCGCCAAACTCACGATAACATGTACTTTGCGTGATACGTGCGAGCGACTCCACTGGCAGATTGTCAAAGGGATGGAAGCCGGAGAGAAGGTGCTGAACCTGCTGCTCTGTTTCCAGATTATCCTGACATTGAGTTGCTGTTGATACCATTGGAACAGGTCTCCACCAGTAGCAGGTTACGGCGATGCAGAGATAGATGAGCAAATTCCTGTTAAAACTGGGTAAAATAAAGCGTCCTTGTCATAAGTCCGGGTTTAAGAAATCCTTGAGAAATTCATGCCAGATAAGAGGGATTGAATAGAAAGGATATCTCCATGCATCGTGGGATTCTGACATTGCTTGTTCTTGGCTTCATGACGGTCTGGTCTGCCCCCGCCATGGCGGGTGAATTATGGCTGACGATTGATCAGGTACGTAACTACGAGATTGAGACACCTGTCAGCAGTATTGTTGTCGGCAACCCGGCGATTGCCGATGTCACGGTGCAGTCAAATAACAAGATCCTTCTATATGGAAAAACGCCGGGCCTCACCAATATCTACTTTTTCGATCAAAATGGTGATCGTATTGATAATCTGAACATTCGTGTACAGAGCCCATCCGGAAACATGCTTGTATTAAATCGAGGTGTTGAGCGCGCAACATATACATGTACGCAGAAATGCGAACTTACAGCGGCTGTTGGCGACAGTGATGCGATTTTCGGCCAGGTTACGGGTCAGGCAACAGCAAAAGTCAGCACAGCTCTGGAGGCTGCAGCGAGCAGCTTCACAGGAAATTGATCAATCATAATTGGCAATTTTATCCAAACACATAGATTCGCGGCCGTTCCGGCGGCCGCAGTTTTTGTCTACACCAGGCATCAACGCTCCAGGCCATTTCCTGATCAGGCGTAATTCCATCATTCAGCTCAATATGGGCAATTAGCCTGTCCAGCGCTCCACTGCGTTGCGCAACGCGTACGTTGCACCCGGCGATATCCGGATGCTCCGAAATAATTTCGCTAATTTTCTGAGGGAAGACATTCACAGCGCCAATTTGCACTGCACCATCTCGTCTGCCCCCGAGATTGAAGGACCTCTCGCCTTCCCACATGAGGTGGTCCATCGCAGACAATTCACGCACCCTGCCATCTGGCCGCGTACGAATTAGCTTGTCAGCATCTGACATCCAGTGGTCAAACAATACAAATGGTTCAGATGGTGTGTCCCGCCAACCTATAATACCCGTCTCTGTTGATCCGTACAACTCACGCATGGCCCCAAGCCCCATTTCCCGTAACTCAGCAGACAGATCGAGCATTAAAGGCTCGCCGAAGGAGAGGCCCATGACATTATTCGGAAAAGACGGAAGCGTCTGTGCCAGATAACGCCATAGGGTTGGTGTTGCCACAAGGATATCACCGAATGCCAGCGTTTCGACCAGCAGATCCGGTGACAGCGCACGCCCATCAATAACAGGTAATTGCTGCAGATTTGGTGCCAATACTGATGTTACAAAGCCAAAAAGGCTGTGCGTCGCAACCATTGTAATTACACGCCTTCGACCATGCATCAGACTGGCGATTACCCGCGCATCCTGCCAGACTTCATCAGCCGCATGACGTGTTTCAGCCATACCCGCTTGCGTTGCCGGGTGAAAGCGGAATGTCCTGAGGTCTTCTTCAATCAATTTTCTGAGTTGCGCTGACCATGCCCCAAAAGTATCCACCCCTGAGACTGATATACTGTCTGCCGGTTTATCAAAAAAGGAGCAGAAGCGCTCAGCGCAGGCCTCAATCTGGTCAGCGTTAAGGTTAGCTCCCTCATCTCCAATAGCTGTATCTGGCCCCCATTCTGCCTGCGCCATAAAGTCAGTATATTGGTTGAAATTTCGCGCAAGTTCATCGCCTGTAAGAGCGCATGCCAACTTTGCCAGTTGCTCATCATTGATGGAGAAACTCTTCATCTATTGACCTCTAATATCATCGCTTATTCTTTGAGCGTATCGTTTCTGCAACTCAAGCAGCAGGTCGCGCGTCTCACCAGATGCCTGCTTGGTGTCACCGATCATGCGCGCCAACTGAATACCGATGAGACTGTTTGTCAAAAACAGTTGCCCCCCGCCCAATTCACCGGGCCTCAAAACGACCTCTCTGACGTCGGTAAAAACAGACACCGCAATATCGAGGACCACACCACGCGCTATACCGCCCAAAACCCCGACCTCACGCGGCGGCGTGACCAGCTTGCCCCCCGGCAAAATCAGGAAAATGTTTGCAGCTGTCGCGCAGGCGACTTCGCCGTTGTTATTACACATAAGCGCATCACCCGCCCCCTCTTGCAGAGCCCTTTGGCGAGCCAAAATATTATCTGTATAGGCAATAGTCTTGTATCGCGAGGAGGGTGAGCCTTCGTTTCGACAAATATCACTTAGTGAAAGCACCACCTGATCCTGCATAACAGGAGCACTCTTTGCAGCTGTGATCATTAGTGTTGGCAGTGTTTGCGACTTTTCAGGAGGGACAAGGCCACGTTGGCCCACCCCCCTTGTCAGAGTTATTCGGCAGGCATAGTCATGATTACCGGGCCCATGGGAAGCCACCACTCTCCGGATTGCATCATTTATTTTTTCATCCGTGTAACCCATAGGAATGCCAAAGAATTCAGCGGCTCTCCTGAACCGCTCAAGATGCTCCCGCAAAAATACCGGCTTCCCCTCTCGTATCAGGATGGTTTCAAACACACCGTCCGCAAGAAGCAAACCGCGATCACGTGTATCAATGAGCGGTCCATGACCTTTATGCAGTGAGCCATTTATCCAGATGGTCATAGTCAGCTTTTCTGTGTCATGCGAAGAAAGTTTTTTATCAGATGTTTTCCTTCTGGCGTCAAAAGTGACTCAGGGTGAAATTGCACACCATAGTGCGGGTTATGCCGATGATAGAAGGCCATAACTTCTCCATCATCCGCATGCGCCTGTATGATCAAATCCTTTGCTACTGAAATATCAGATGCAAGGGAATGGTAACGCCCAACCTGCATCGGGTTTTTTAGCCCAAGGAAAAGTCCGCTGCTATCGTGCCGCACGAGGCTTGATCTGCCATGCATGGGCTGCAGCGCGGAAACTGTTTTTCCACCATATGCTTCTGCCAGGCATTGATGGCCAAGACAAACCCCGAGTATCGGGGTCACGGGGTTTAGCCGAATGAGATCAAGACATCCACCTGCAGATTGCGGCCGTCCCGGGCCTGGAGACAGTATGACTGCATGCACATGCGTGAGGTCACTAATCACCCCTGCAAGGGCATCATTTCTAATAACGCAAGTTTCACGACCCAGCTCTCGCACATAGCGGGCAAGATTATGCACAAAGGAATCATAATTATCGACAACCAGGATCATGCTTCACCTCAATTCC
The DNA here is from genome assembly GCA_022763115.1 of Aquisalinus sp. Classification (GTDB taxonomy): domain Bacteria; phylum Pseudomonadota; class Alphaproteobacteria; order Caulobacterales; family Parvularculaceae; genus Aquisalinus. Next base: position 150,049 of record JALEGJ010000047.1, on the reverse strand, counting down.
TGAGGCCGAGTTGGCTAAGAAATTCAAAAAAGCTCGCTGATTTCGCAACTGTCTCGTACCACTCTTTTTCAGGGTCTGACAGCACGGTTATGCCACCTCCGCTACCATAGGTGAGCGTGGCCTGATGGGCAGCAAACTTTGCTTCTGCCGTTCGTATGCCTACTGAAAAGTCAGCATTGCCGCGATCATCCATATAGCCTATGGCACCACAGTAAATTCCCCTTGGCTCCCGCTCAAAGTCACCAATAATTTGCATGGCACGCACTTTTGGCGCGCCAGTGATAGACCCGCAGGGAAATGACGATTTCAAAACATCAACAGCCGTCTTATCTTCTCGTAGACAACCGGTAATCTGCGAATAAAGGTGATGGACATGTGCATTGCTTTGAAGTTCGCATATTTTTTCTTCCACGATTGTTCCGTCCATACAAACGCGCGACAAATCATTACGCACAAGATCCGCGATCATTATATTTTCCGCCCGGTCCTTTTCACTCGCCAGAAGCTCTACAGCTCGTTGATGATCTTCTTCCGGATCAGGAGAGCGTCTGCATGTCCCCTTAACGGGCTCAGCAATCACCTTGCGCAGGTTGCCCTTCACTTCTATCTTAAAGAATCGCTCAGGCGAGAAGGATAGATATGTTTCATCTGGATACTGCAGAATACATGAGAACTCGGCAGGGGCTGAAGAGCAGAATATCTGATGTGCACCGGGCAATACCTGCCTGGAAGATTCGATAGACGCAGATAACTGCCTGGACAGATTGATCTGGAATATCTCCCCTGCCAGTATCGCCTGGATACAGTTTTGCACTTGCTCCTGGTAATCCGTTTGCGTCCTGCTTGATAATATGTCCGGAGACTCTTTTTCCGCTTGAGTGCGGAGGGACGCCTCTTTAGGGGACACTTCAAAAGTCTTTCTCAATGCATCCACGGCCTCATCCGATATACCAAAAATGGCCCCTTCCCCGCCACTTACTGGCCAGGCCGCAACAGCATCATAGATCGCAAAAACCATGTGGGCTTTATCAGCTCCAGGAAGCGACAGACTAGGCTCAAGAAACTGCCCCATTTCATACGAAACATGACCGAAGGCACCTGAGACGAAAGGGGGCATATCCCGATCCGATAGAGCCTGCTTTGAGTTACTGGTTCTGCTTTTTATAATATCCGCTAGCAGATCAAAAGGCGTACCTTCAGATTGGTGAACCGGTTCCCCTTGCCACACGAGTTGATTATCCCGATACGATAAAACACTGGCCGGACTGGCGACAATCATTCGCCAGTTGCCGCCCCAGACAGGCCCGCTCGCCTTGCCATTTCCAAGTATGTGCGCATGTGGCTGACCGGAAACCATTTCTATGGCCTCTTCATAATCAAGGTTTGTCAGCGGAGCACGTATCATACAGCCACATAAGCATGATAAAGTCGCGAATAAAGAAAAAACCCTGCCATCAAGACGCAAAACAGGCGATAAGGCCTAAAAATGAAAGGGTGAATATCGTGCCTGGACAAAAACCAGATGTTGCCTCAGCTAACGGGCAAGGATTACCAAGACTGTTTTATGCTTCCGCATTAGCAATCCTCATTGGGTATGTCTTGTACATAGGCCAGGCAATCCTGATCCCTTTGGTATTTGCCCTTTTCCTCAGTTTCATTATCATCACCGTCAAAAACAGCATTGAGCGCATCCCGGGCCTTGGAAAGTTGTTACCAGAGTGGCTAAGCTTCATCTTTGCCTTCGGCCTGATCACACTGGTAATGATTATCCTTGGACAGATCATCATTGCTAATGGTGAAGCGATGCTTGCGGAATTTCCAGAGTATCGCGCAAAGTTTCTTGAGATCGCGGGGAATGTGATCAACTATCTGTCTCAGTTTTCGATACTTGAGGACTACTTCCCTGAGCAGGAGTTATCATCGCCAACAGACGGGGAAAGAGCACTGCCACCCCCCGATATGGAGCTGTTTGCCCAGTGGCAGGACCAGATCATCAGTATCGCAACAGGCTTTGCAAATGATATCCGGGCAACCATCGCAACCATTGGCGCAAGTCTGGTAACAATCCTTCTCTATACAGGATTTATGCTTATTGAGCGTGGTAAGTTTCTGGTTAAACTGCACGCCATCGCCGGGACGGATGAAGATCGTCTGGATGTAGATCAGATCGTACAGGACATCGGCACGCTCGTTCGTCAATATATTTCGATCAAGACGACAACCAGCTTCATCGTGGCCGTACTCTCGTGGGTTATCATGCTGTTCCTCGGCATCGATTTTGCCGGTTTCTGGGCATTACTGATTTTCTCCCTCAACTTCATTCCGATCATCGGATCGATCATCGCTGTCATTTTGCCGTCCGCACTCGCGCTGGTTCAGCCAGAAGGGGGGGGCATTACCCTGTTTCTCCTGACTCTCGGGCTTCTCACTGCAGCGGAGCAGATAGTTGGCTCCATTATTGAGCCGCGGCTGCTGGGTCAGTCATTGAATTTGAGTCCACTGGTTATCCTTCTCTCTCTTACATTCTGGGGAACATTGTGGGGCTTTGGCGGTATGCTCTTGTGTATTCCGATAACAGTTGGAATCATGATCGTCCTCTCACAATTCGAAGCATCTCGCGGCGTCGCCATCATGCTGTCCGAAAACGGCAAGATAAAACCTATTCAGCGCAAGATGTCTGAGCAGGAACTCGATCCCCAGGAAACCAGCATCAGCCAGAACTAATCAGGGTTTCAAAACTCTTGAGAAAACCTCAGCCATAGCCTCAACGTCCTGACGGCGACCGGAGCCTTTTCGCCAGACAAAGCCAATCTGCCTACCCGGCGTCGAAATACCTTTTTCCTTTCGGAAGGGAATTGTGACCAATGATGAAGACTTCGCCAATCCCTGCCGCACAGCCATTTCAGGCAGGAGCGTCGCGCCAATGCCGGACCGAACCATTTGCGCAAGCGTGAAAATACTTGTTCCGCCGAATGTGTTGGCAATCTCTTTTTCCTGTAGCTGGCAAGCTGATAATGCGTGATCACGCAGGCAATGTCCGTCTTCCAGAAGCAGCAACTCCCCGGCATTTATATCAGCCAAGGTTACTTCTGCCTCTGAAGCAAGTCTGTGATCATCAGAACAGGCAAAAACGAATGCATCCTCAGCAAAGACAAGCGATTCCATGCCTTCAGTGTCGTATGGAAATGCAATGAGCGCGACATCAATCTGTCCACCACGCACAAACTCGATCAGATTCGCTGAAAGCGCCTCTCGCAAGTACAACGACAAATCCGAAAATTTACGTCGAAAAATTGGCATTGCCTTGGGCAGAATATATGGCGCGATGGTAGGGATAATGCCCAGATTAATCACACCGGTAAGGGGCTCTGAACGGTTGGCAATACGCGCAAAATCTTCTGCCCGGGTCAGAAGATCCCGGGCACGCTCTACCAGCATCTCGCCGACAGGAGTCAATGTAAACGACCGGCTGCTGCGATCAACAAGCTGGGCATCAAGAACAGCTTCCAGTTCCTTGATGGCAGCAGACAAGGTAGACTGTGAAACAAGACTGGCATCTGCTGCTTTTGAAAAAGACTCATGCTGTGCGAGCGCCACAAAGAACTGAAGCTGTCTCAATGTCGGTAGAGGTGTCATGCACTACTGTTAAACCGTACCGGACTTAAAACAAAGGCCTCCAATGGGGAGGCCTTTGAGTATCATGAGATCATCACACCAGTTCAGTATTTCTTGCGCGCGCCTTCATCAATAGAAAGCCAGCGGGTACGCTGAATACCAAGCACATTATTATTCCACCCCTTGACATGCAATCCTACAAGATTGCGGTTTACACTGAAGTAGATAGGGGCAATCGGCATGTCTTCAAGCATGATCGCTTCTGCCAGCGCCATCAGTTCAGCTCTCGCATCCAGATCCTGCATATTGTTCGCCTCATTCATCAAGCGATCAAATTCCGGGTTGGCATAATCCGCATAATTAATCGGACCCGTGTCACCCTTTGCAAGAAACAGGAAGTTATCCGGGTCATTATAATCTGCAACCCAACCCGCATCTGCGACATCAAAGTTCCGTGCACGATAATCTGCATAGGCGACTTTTGGCTCCTTGCCTTCCAGCTTGGCGGTAACACCGATTCGCTTCCACATATCCTGCATTGCAACCATGATCTGTCGACGGTCACCGGCGAGGCGATATTTGACATTGATGGTCAACGGATTGTTTTCATCAAACCCTGCCTCAGCCAAAAGGTTTCTCGCGATTGTCAGGCGCTCTTCCTGGGTAAGACCTGCCTCAGCCATCTGAGGTGGGCTGGCGATATAGTTATCAATGCCGGGAGGGGTAAGGCCATAAGCTGGTACTTCACCCGCACGCAAAACCTGCTCTGTCAGGATATCCCGGTCAATCGCCAAACCCAGGGCGCGGCGCACTCTTGCATCATCGAACGGAGGCACATTCGAATTAAATGTCAGATATGTTGTGGAGAGAATGACTTCATTGCGCTTAACGCCGGGCATGATCTCATCAATCAGGTTTACCTGCTGAATAGGATAACACTGCGAGCAAGAATTTGAGTCAATTTCGCCTGCTCTGAATGCACGGAATGCGGCCGAGACATCCCCGATAGGTTTGTAATAAACAGTATCAATCGCGACATTATCAGCATCGTAGAACCGCTCGTTCTTGACCAGCTTGATCTGACTGTTCGGACGCCATTCCTCAACGACATATGGCCCGTTGGAAACGTAGCTGCCAGGGCGTACCCAGGCATTGCCCAATTCTTCAATCTTATGGATCGGGACCGGAAAAGCCGTGTAGTGCGTCAGCAGAGTGGCAAGAAAGGGCGTTGGCTGCTCCACTTGCAGTTCAAGCGTTTTCTCATCTATCGCACGCGCGCCCAATTCTGACGGCGGGAGTTCCCCATTACTGATCGCACGTGCGTTCTTGAATGGATATAGCAGCGATGCATATGGCGCTGCTGTCGCAGGATCGAGAATACGCTGCCAGGATTTGACAAATACCTCGGCTGTGACTGGCTCGCCATCAGACCAAACCATATCCTCACGGATTTTGAATGTATGCGTGAGCCCATCTTCGCTGATCTCGTGAGACACTGCAGAGCCTAAAATCGGTTTGGCATCAGCATCTTCGGTGTATAGGCCGATCATCATATCACCGATGATGTTATTCTCCCAGGTACCGTTTGCTTGATGCGGATCAAGCGTATTTGGCTCATAACCGTTGCCGCGGTTCATCACGACACCCTCATCAGGGGAATTCGGCGTGCTGCTTGCCTCTTCACTACCGCCGCCGCACGAGGCTAGAAAAATCGTTGCAGCCAATACGGCACCAGCACCTGCTTTTCTGGCTATGCCTGTCAGGTTCATATTCTATCTCCATCAACTTCCATACTCTTATAGACCAGAGTTGAAGCAGCCAAAAGCAATCATTCGTTCTGATCGCAATAAGGTTTAACGCTATGGAAAATGCCGTTTGACGGGCTCTTTTCCTTCATTGTAGGGTGCTTAAAAATATGAGGTTTCAGATGCGTATTATCCTGTCCAGCCTGGCTTCTGCGGGCTTTCTCGTGATCGGCGGCAACACTCTGGCGGCAGAAGCTCCTATAACGATGTCAGACTGCGTTCAAATCGCCGACGATGATGAGCGCCTCGCCTGTTTTGATGAGTTGGCGAAAGAGCCCGCCCCTGTAGTAGCGACCACCCCTCCTCAGATAAAAGAGACGCCGGTTCAAAAAGAGCGTCGTCTTTTTGGCTTAAGGATGCCGCAGCGCCCCCAAACAGAGGAAAATTATGGACTTCGCCAGCCGCCCGAGCCTGTCGTAAGGGAAGTAACTGAGATTTCTGCGGGCGTAACCCGCATTACTTTTTCCAAAACGAACCCTACGCAGGATAAAATAGCGAGTCGCATTGTTCTTGATAATGGGCAAGTATGGCGCCAGCTAGATAGCGACACCAGGCATCTTCGTCCTTTACAGGATAACATTCAATATACTGCTCTTATTGAACGCGGCGCCTTGGGTAGCTTCCGGATGAAGATTGAACCTATGGGGCGTACTATCAAAGTGCGTCGCTTAAAGTAAGCAGATATCTTAGGCTTGTTCACGCCTGACAGCGCGACTTCGCGCAGATTTAAGTAAAGGTGCGCATATTTTGTTTGAAATAAGCTCTTAGCGCGCCTGCTGACAATTTGCGGCTCACCTGTCTTTCGGATCAAGCGCGTCTCGCAAACCATCGCCTATGAAGTTGAAGCAAAACAGGGTCAATGCCATTACCCCTGCGGGAAATAACAAGGCCCAAGGTGCCGCTTCAACACCGTTGGCACCGTCGGCAATCAGCACACCCCAACTGGTCAGCGGTTCCTGCACACCAAGCCCGAGAAAACTCAGGAAACTCTCAGCCAGAATGGCATAGGGAATCGTCAGGGTCACATATATTACAACCGGCCCAATCAGGTTGGGAACAATATGCCTGCGGACAATCGTCATTGGGGTAACACCGATCGCCCGGGCGGCTTCAACAAACTCTTTCTCTTTGAGAGAAAGCGTTTGCCCGCGCACAATCCGGGCCATGGTCAGCCACTCTATCGCACCGATGGCGATAAACATGATCCAGAGTGATGTCCCGAAAATCACCGTCAGGATAATAACGAAAAAGATAAAGGGCAGCGAATACAAAATATCGACAATGCGCATCATAACATTGTCGATGGTGCCGCCAAAGAATCCTGCCGTTGCGCCCCACAAGACACCAATCACAAGCGAGACCATAGTCGCGATAAGACCTACCGCCAGGCTGACGCGCGCGCCCATCATGGTGCGTACCAGAATGTCCCGCCCATTCGTATCTGTCCCCATCCAGTATTCGGAAGATGGGGGCACACTGTAAGCGGAATAGTTGATATCGTTATACTTAACAGGGCTGATCGCTGGCCAGACAATGGCGGCCATGACAATGACAAAAAGAATAATCATCGAAGCTACAGCTGCCTTGTTGGCAAAAAGGCGCGCTCTGGCATCATCCCACAGGGATCGCCCTTTAACGGCCTGGGCCGCTTGCATGGATTGCACATTCGGGTGCTGATCGGCGTGACGGGAAATCCGGTTCATCAAGTCAGCCTTACCTTTGGATCAAGTGCCGCCAACACAAGATCAGCCAGCAGATTGAGCACCACAATCAAGGTGGCATAGATTATGACAACACCCATCACCAGAGTATAATCCCGGTTCAGGGCTCCGGTAACGAAATACTGGCCAATACCCGGCAGCGTGAAAATTTTCTCTATGACAAGCGAGCCGGAAAGCAACGCAGCGGTCGCAGGCCCAAGATAGCTAATGAGTGGCAAGGAAGCGGCGCGTAATGCATGACGGGTCACGATCTTTATCGGCGATAGCCCTTTTGCACGTGCCGTACGGATGAAGTTGGAGCGCAATACTTCTATCATCGATCCACGCATCAAGCGCGAGATAATGGCGATCTGTGGCAGCGCAAGCGTTATTACCGGCAGGATAAGGGACCTGAAAAAAGCATCCAGCCCCTGTTCCTCAATCCCACTCCAGCCAATCCAGCCGGATGTTGGCAACCAGTCATTCCAGACAGCAAAAATCAGTGTCATAACAGGCGCAGTCACAAAATTCGGGATGGTAATACCTGCCATGGCAATCGTCATGACAGTGTAATCTGTTGCTTTATTCTGCCGCAACGCAGCCAGAACTCCCAGAATTGAGCCAACAGATATGGCCAACATCAACGCAGACAAGCCGACTGTGATACTCACCGGCAACCCCTGTAACACCAGTTCGGTCACCGAAAAGTCGCGATTGACAAAGGATGGCCCAAAATCTCCCTGCAAGACATTGCCGAGATATTTGAAAAACTGGATGGGCAAGGGATCGTCAAGATTATACTTGGCGTTGAGATTAGCCTCGATAGCAGGCGGCACATTTCGTTCTGAAGTGAACGGACCACCTGGAGCCAGCCGCATCATGAAAAACGCAACCGCGATAATAATCAAAAGTGTGGGAATAGCCGAGAGCAGGCGCTTTAGCGCATATAGAACCATCTTGGTGCTCTCACTTTGACTTCTTACGCAATCGAACCATCGCTATGTAACGACGGCTTACCGGTTTCATTCACAAGAGAGCGGAGGCTAACAGCTAATGCGGGACGCGAGCAATACCTAAAGTTGAAACTATTGCGTCAGGTCGCACGCTTGCTCAAGGCATCCGCAATATAAGCAGCCAGCCTGTCAGCAACACGGGCCTTAGGCATATTCTCCCAACTCTCCTGACCTGCCTCACTGATGACAGTCACAGAATTATTCTCCCCGCCCATGGTGCCGGTTCCTGATGAAACATCATTTGCAATTATCCAGTCGCACCCCTTGCGTTTGCGCTTGGCTTCAGCATTGCAGAGAACGTCATCTGTTTCTGCAGCAAAGCCTATGACCAGACCGGGGCGCCCCACATCCAGTGAGGAAATGCTGCGCAGAATATCCGGGTTCTCCGTCAGGGGAATCGAGGAAAGGCCGCCACGCTCTTTTTTTATTTTCTGGTTGGTTTCGATTTCAGGCCTGTAGTCAGCGACGGCAGCACAGCAAATTGCTGCATCTGCCGGCAGGGCACTCATTGTCGCTTCCATCATTTCACGCGCGGTTTGCACGCGCACTGTGTCCACCCCGGCCGGAGCGGGCAGTTCTGTTGGTCCTGACACAAGCGTGACACGGGCACCCAGCTTCGCTAGCGCTGCGGCAATCGCATAGCCCTGCTTACCGGAGGAGCGGTTGGCAATATACCGCACAGGGTCCAGCGGCTCATGTGTGGGTCCAGCTGTCACCACGACGTGACGCCCTTTCAAACGACCGTCAGACGACGCCGCAAAATATGCCTCAACCGCATCGGCTATTTCAGATGGTTCAGCCATCCTGCCGGCACCATACTCGCCGCAAGCCATGTCACCTTCATTGGGGCCAACAAAAAGCGCACCGTCTTCCTTCAAGGTCGCAACATTTCGCTGCACCCCCGGGTGCGCCCACATCCGCACATTCATCGCCGGCGCGAAAAGGACCGGCTTATCGGTCGCTAGAAGTGCTGTCGAAGCGAGGTCCCCAGCGACACCGTTGGCGGGTTTGGACAAAAGGTCCGCAGTCGCAGGCGCCACAACCACAAGATCAGCCGCGCGTGATAACTCGATATGGCCCATCTCGGCTTCGTCGGTCAGATCGAACAGATCCGTGTAGCATTTTTCCCCTGTCAGGCTGCCAACGGAAAGCGGTGTGACAAATTCCGCACCGGCTCTGGTCAGGATCGCACGGGTCCTGATCCCGCGCTTTGCGCACTCGCGGATCAGTTCCAGTGACTTATAGGCGGCGATGCCACCTCCGATAATGAGAAGCACAGATTTGGTTGCCATGCGCATCCTTTAGATCAAGTTCGTCCGTTTTGTTAGCCGAAACCGGTGAACACAGGAAATTCGCCTCGGCAAGAATGGTAAACTTGACATAATGTAAAGTTATATATACATATTGAATGTAAAGTTTTATATACCTCAGGAGTTCGGCATGGAAAAGCAATCTCTCAAAACAGCCAGCCGTCGCTGGATCGGTGGCCACATCTTTCTCTGGATGGTCTATACGGTGCTGGTCATCATGGTCGTGCCTAATGTCACAGACAATCCGGCGTTTGACAGCTGGCCAGCGATCACCCACATTGCCGTCGCGATGCTTCCCGCAATACCCGTTGCCATCTGGCTTTACGTGGCAGGCCGGTTTGTCACCCGCACGCCGGATGAACTGGGGGCGATTAACAATCTGAAAGCCACCGCGACAGCCGGGTGCGTGACCGCCCTGGCCCTGTTCGCGTCCGGCTGGGCAGAAATCATCCTGAAAACAGATAACCTGTCAGCATGGTATTTTGTCGGCCTGTTCGGGCTGACATGGACACTGCAACTTGGCCGCCTCTCACTGATGAGCCGCTAATGCGAAACAGACTTAAAGTTCTGCGGGCAGAGCATAATCTCACGCAAGCTGACCTTGCGGAGAAAGTTGATGTCACAAGGCAGACGATTATCGCGGTGGAGAAAGAGAAATTCGACCCCAGCATTTCCCTTGCCTACAAAATCTCGGACGTGTTTGGATTACCCGTCGAGGAGATATTTCTGAAACCTGAGAGTTGATTGGAAAAGCGCAAGGTATGGCTTCAGGCAGTCTTGCGTTTTCTTTTCTTCAACGCATCTGCCAGATCATCCACAGTCTGGCGGGATAGTTTTATCCCGCCATCTTCATCAGCATTGTCGATAATTGACTCTGCCACAGCCGCGAACTCGGGAAACTTTTCAGCCAGCCTGAACGCTGCTCTGGCACCCCGTCGTGCCTGCTTGGCCAGCGCCTGTGGCCCCAGACGCCCGGTGATATAGCCGCGCACAACCGGGTCCGCTGCCTCCCACATATTAATCTGGGGATCGAGTGCCCTGGCAACCCCTTCGACGACAACCATTGTGCGCTGCAACATCACCAGTTCCGGGCGCAGATGCATGTCGAAGACTTCTGTTACGTCAAAAAGCTGCTGCAAGACACGCGACATATCCACCGCATCAGAGTCACGGCCAAAGATCGGCTCACCCACTGCCCGCAAGGCAGTCGCGAAGGCGTCTACGGAATAATGAGACGGCACATAACCAGCATCAAAATGCGCCTTCGCAGCCAGGTAGTAGTCTCGCTGGATGAAACCGAAGATAATTTCAGCATAAGTACGACGGGCCTCTTCATCCAGTCGGCCCATAATGCCAAAATCGATCAGCACAAGGCGCTTCTGGTCGTCAATCATCATGTTGCCCTGATGCATGTCGGCATGGAAAAACCCGTCTTCCAGTGCCTGTTTCAGGAAAGTGCGCATGATGGTGACCGCCAACTCCTGCCGGTCAATGCCAGCAGCATCGAGGGCAGCGAAGTTCATGACCGACAACCCGTCGATCCACTCAACAGCCAGAACGCGGCGCGACGAATACTCCCAGATAATCTCGGGAATATAGACATGCGTATCGTCGACGAGATTCTCTTTCAATTCTGAAGCTGCTCCTGCCTCCATCCTCAGATCAAGTTCAATTTCGGCAGCTTCGGAAAGTGTATTGATGAACTTCACTGGCTCCATACGGCGTGCCGACCGGGAGAAAAATTCTGCCAATCTCGCTCCCAGCATGAAAGCCCTGAACTCCAGTTTCGCCTTGCGCTCAATCTTAGGGCGCAAAACCTTGATCGCTATGGTTTCCCCAGAATGCAGCCTCGCCTTGTGAACCTGTGCAATTGACGCCGCCGCGATCGGTTCAGAAAAGTCCGCAAACAACTCCTCCACCGGTTTTCCAAGCGATTTGGCCACTTCGGCTTTGGCAAGGTCTCGTGAGAACGGCGGCATCCGGTCCTGCAACTCGCCCAGATCATTGGCCATCTCGAACCCGATCATATCCGGGCGTGTGCCCAACAGTTGACCGAACTTCACATAGGCAGGCCCCTGCCCACCCAATGCACGGGCAAGACGCTGCCCCGGCCGCAAATCCCGGTCACGCGCACCAAGTCTTGATACAGTGCCGAGAAGACGCAGCGGCATTGGCAAAAGGTGCGCATACTCTTTCGGCAACAACGCGTCATACCGCGCAAGGATGAACGCTGCCCGTCCCAGCCTGAAAAAGTCTATGATCGTTGCGAACATCGGCGTTCCTATAATCGCCAGCCAGTATGCAAGGCTGCGATGCCACCGCTTAAATTTTCGTATCCAACACGCGAGAAACCGGCACGACGGATCTTGTCGGCGAATGTCTCCTGCGAAGGAAAGCGGCGAATACTCTCCACCAGATATTGATAGCTTTCACGATCATTGGCGACTTTTTCACCAAGCCAGGGGATCACATTGAACGAGTAAGTATCATACACCTTCTGAAAGCCGTCTGTGATCGGATGTGAAAATTCCAGACAGAAAAACCGGCCGCCCGGCTTTAGCACACGGAACGCCTCTTTCAGCGCCTTGTCCATCTCCGTCACATTACGAATACCAAAACCGATTGTGTAGGCATCAAAATGTCGATCCAGGAAAGGAAGGTTTTGCGCATCCCCGCAGGAACGATTGATCTGTCCTGGAAAACCCTGCGCATCTTCCCGGCTTTTGCCAGCCTTCAGCATCGCGTGATTGATGTCACAGATTGTTGCTTCTGCGGGAAGTCGCCCTCGCTCGGGCCGCTCCCCTGCACGTTTTAGGAAGCCGATTGCTATATCACCTGTCCCGCCAGCTACATCCAGCAAACGCTGGCCAGGCTGGGGGTTCAACCGATCGAGCAGCACAGACTTCCAGACCCGGTGTATGCCGCCCGACATCAGATCATTCATGAGATCATAATTCTCGGCTACTGAGTCGAAGACAGCCCTGACAAGGCCCTCTTTCTGATCAGCTGGTACGTCCTGAAAACCGAACGAAGCGGTCTGTTCCTGAATCTCTGTCATACTAGGTGATGTGGGACTTTTGCCCCTGTTAGCGAGGTTTCCCTCTTAATATTTTCACTTTTAACACAGTTTTGTCGTTGACGCCCGAGTGTCGTTTTGGCAGGTTCACCTTGCTTAAAAAGTAAAATAAATCAAGATGTTGCATCATTTTTGCCACGCGAGCGCTTTGGGCGTTCCTACCGCCCAAAATGGTGTGATGCCAGAACCAATGCCCACCTGCCATGATTAAATCAGAACTGGTCCAGAAACTCGCAGACGAAAACCCCCATCTCTTCACCAGAGACATCGAGCGGATCGTTAACACTGTGCTGAACGAAATATCTGATGCACTCGCGAATGGCGACCGGGTGGAGTTGCGTGGGTTTGGCGCATTCTCGGTCAAGCACCGTGAAGCACGCATTGGTCGCAACCCGCGCACTGGTGAAGCCGTTGCCATCGAAGAAAAATGGACACCGTTTTTCAAGGCTGGCAAGGAAATGCGTGAACGCCTGAACCGTAAGTATAATGAGCCGGAAGCATAGAGCCATCTTTCTGAACTCCTTCACCACTCACCGATCCTGATTTCTGGCTTGGAATCCCGCCGCAAAGCATCTTAAATGCGGGTTATGAGTAAGTTCCTATTCTCCACATTCCTGTTGTTGTTTGGCCTGATTTTTCTGGTGTTTCTCGTAGCAAACCGTGAGCCCGTGATGATCAGCCTTGACCCGCTTTCAACGGAAGATCCTGCCTTTGCCTTCGGACCGTTGCCATTATGGGCCGCTTTGGTGATGACGCTCTTTATCGGCTATGTTTTTGGCGGTGTCGGCATGTGGCTCTCCGGCAAACACACGCGCAAGAAAGCCTCCGAGCGGAAGCAAGAAATCAAGCGCCTGAAAAGGGAAATTGCGGCAACAGCCAAGGCACAGTCCCGCCCTCCAGCACCAATAGAGGGCGATAGCCAACTTCCCGCGGTACAGCAACAAGCCTGAGTTCGTTAAGTTCGACTCTCCTTACATTGCCATACCGCAAGCTGTGCGCTAGCCAAGCTTTATGAGCTATCGCGTAAAAATTTGCGGCCTGAAAGAGCCTGCCATGGCGGAAGTTGCTATTGCCGCCGGGGCAAACATGATTGGCCTTGTCTTTTTCGAAAAAAGCCCGCGACATATTGCGCTCGAAGATGCTGCCCCTGTTGCTCTGGCGGCACGCGGGAGCGCTGATATAGTCGGTCTTTTCGTAAACCCGACCGATGCTCTCCTATCGCAAACGCTGTCCACAGTGCCCCTGACGCATCTACAACTGCACGGAGACGAAACCCCGGCACGCACTCTGGCAATACGCCAGAACCATAATTTGCAAGCCATAAAGGCCATCAGTATACATACTTCTTCCGATATGGGCGTCGCAGGCAATTATATAGCAGTTTCCGATATGATCCTGTTTGATGCGAAAGCCTCTCCAGACAGTGTTATACCCGGCGGTAATGGCGTGCCATTTGACTGGTCTGTTCTGGACAATGTTTCCGGCGCACTGCCATGGTTGCTCGCTGGTGGCCTCACACCGGATAATGTTGCTGACGCCATTGATGCCGTGCAACACTTGCCGGGTTTTGCCGGTGTTGATGTTTCCTCAGGCGTCGAGGCTTCACGCGGCCAGAAGGATGCCGGATTGATCCGCGCCTTTATATCTAATGCCAGAGCCGCCTTCGCGGCCATTCAAGCGAAAGAAAAAATTCATGGCTGACTTGCAGCAGAACTCTTACAGAACAGGTCCTGACACGGAGGGTCGTTTTGGTATCTTCGGAGGCCGCTTCGTTGCTGAAACCCTGATGCCGCTGATCCTCGACCTTGAGAAAGAATATGAAGCCGCCAAATCAGATCCGGCATTTGCCCGCGAGCTGGACTATTACCTCAAGCATTATGTCGGCCGTCCCTCACCACTCTATTTCGCCGAACGCCTGACTGACCATGTTCGCCGGCAGGCCGCAGCCGGGCATGGTGCAAAAATCTATTTCAAGCGCGATGAGTTGAATCATACTGGCGCCCATAAAATCAACAATTGTGTCGGCCAAATTCTGTTGGCGCGGCGCATGGGCAAGACGCGGATCATTGCCGAAACAGGCGCCGGGCAACACGGTGTTGCCACAGCTACTGTCTGTGCGCGCTTCGGATTGCCGTGTGTTGTCTACATGGGGGCGACCGATGTCGAGCGCCAGAAACCGAATGTCTTTCGCATGAAATTGCTGGGGGCGGAGATCGTGCCTGTCACATCCGGCACGGGTACACTGAAGGACGCCATGAATGATGCCCTGCGCGACTGGGTAACAAACGTAGCGGACACATTCTATATTATTGGCACCGCTGCGGGGCCGCATCCCTATCCCGCTCTGGTGCGCGATTTTCAGTCAGTCATCGGCACTGAAGCCAAAGCGCAAATGCAGGAGGCCGAAGGCCGCTTGCCGGATGTCATCATGGCCTGCATTGGGGGCGGCTCAAACGCCATTGGCCTGTTTCATCCGTTTCTTGATGATCGCGATGTGGAAATCATCGGCGTTGAAGCCGCTGGCCATGGTGTAACGACGGACAAACACGCAGCCTCCCTGACAGGCGGCAAACCCGGTGTCCTGCACGGTAACCGGACCTATCTGTTGCAGGATGCGCATGGGCAGATCGCCGACGCGCACTCCATTTCTGCAGGCCTTGATTACCCCGGCATCGGACCGGAACATTCCTGGCTGCATGAGACAGGCCGCGTGAAATACGTCTCGGCCACAGATGATGAAGCACTGAAAGCCTTTCAACTCTGCTGCGCTCAGGAAGGCATCATTCCGGCGCTGGAACCTTCCCATGCGCTTGCCCGCGCCATCGACAAAGCACTTGAAATGCGGGAGGATCAAATCCTGCTGCTCAACATGTGCGGTCGTGGCGACAAGGATATCTTCACCGTAGCTGACGCGCTGGGCGCAGACGTATAAAAATTAATCAGTCACAGGACCAGAGTACCATGACCAAGGCCCAACCTCAGGCGCAAAAGCGTAATGCATTCACCCGGTTCCTTGATGCGGTGGAGTGGCTAGGTAATCTCTTGCCTCATCCGGTGACCCTGTTTGCCATCCTCGCCTTTGGTATCGTCCTTCTGTCAGGTTTCTTCGGCTGGATCGGTCTTGCGGTCGTTGACCCGAGGCCTGCGGGGGCACCCGGCGTTGCGGAAGACGGCATGATCCGCGCAGTAAGCCTTTTTAACGGGGATGGTGTTCGGCGTATCTTTACCAGCCTTACAACCAATTTCACCAGTTTTGCCCCCCTTGGGGTTGTGCTCGTCGCAATGCTGGGCGTCGGCGTCGCCGAGCGTTCAGGTTTGTTGTCTGCGGCTGTTCGGGGGATGGTCCTTGGTGCACCGCGCCACGCCGTCACGGTTGCGATCGTGTTCGCCGGGATCATCTCAAACACTGCTTCAGAAGTCGGGTATGTTGTCCTGATCCCGCTCGCTGGTGCCATTTTCTACGCTCTGGGGCGTCATCCGCTCGCAGGCATGGCAGCAGCTTTCGCCGGTGTCTCAGGCGGCTATAGCGCCAATCTGCTCATTGGCACCATTGACCCGCTACTGGCCGGGATTACCGAAGAAGCCGCGCAGTTGATTGATCCGGACTACGTCGTGAATGCCACGGCGAACTGGTACTTCATGGTCGCATCAACCTTCCTGATTACGCTCATAGGATCACTCGTCACAATCTTCATCGTGGAGCCGAAACTTGGTCCTTACGACTCATCTGGCGCCGATCCGACGATTCTCGATGAGAACATGATGAACGACCTGACCGGCGAAGAGAAAAGGGGTCTCGTGCGGGCTGGCCTTGCTCTGCTCGCGATCCTGGCGACCATGGTCTACACCCTTTTACCCGGGTTCCCGCTGCCAGGGTGGCTGCCCTTTATCGGTGACACATCTATTGCTGAAATTCTGCCGGGATGGGGGGTATTACGCGATCCGGATACGAGCAGTGTCATGCGCTCACCGTTCTTCAGCGGTTTTGTGGTGTGGATCCTGATTTTCTTCCTGGTCACTGGCTACGCCTACGGCCGCACAGTGGGCACAATGAAGACCGACCGCGACATCATCGACGCGATGGCAGCGGCGCTTTCCTCCCTCGGGCTTTATATTGTGCTGGTCTTTTTTGCGGCACAGTTCGTTGCGTTCTTTGGCTGGACTAATCTCGGGGCGATCAGCGCGGTTACAGGTGCACAATTCCTGAAAGACACCGGCATGACTGGCCCATCTGTCTTCTTCTTTTTCATCATCATGTGCGCAATCATCAATCTGTCCCTGGGCTCTGCTTCCGCACAATGGGCCGTAACGGCACCCATTTTTGTGCCGATGCTGATGCTTATCGGTTACTCACCGGAGGCGATCCAGGCCGCCTATCGGATTGGTGACTCCAGCACCAACATCATTACCCCCATGATGAGCTATTTCGGCCTCATCCTCGCCTGGGCGACCCGATATGATAAAAATCTCGGGGTCGGCACGCTCATCGCCATGATGCTACCCTACTCCATGTTCTTCATACTGACATGGTCTGGTTTCTTCGTGCTCTGGACATTTGTTCTGGGGCTGCCCGTCGGCCCCGGTTCCCCGACCTATTACACACCATGACGACAAGATAATCGCGCGACCTTGAAAGCTGTAAACTTTCAGGGTCCTTCGCAGCCCCATTGCACTACCCTCCCTGCTCGCCTATCACCGCTGAATGAGTCGTATCGCCACCCGTTTCGCCCAGTTGAAAACCGAGAACCGTGCCGCCTTCATTCCTTTCCTGATGGCGGGTGATCCGGATTATGATTCTTCCCTGAAACTGTTGAAGGAACTGCCTTCAGCGGGGGCAGATCTGATTGAACTTGGCGTTTGCTTTACTGATCCAATGGCGGACGGTGCAACCATTCAGGTGGCGGGCCAGCGGGCCCTTGCTTCCGGGCAAACACTGAGCCGCACCCTGGAGATGGTGACAGAGTTCAGGAAGGGCGATCAGGATACCCCGATTATCCTCATGGGCTATTACAACCCCATTTACGCGATGGGCGTTGAAACATTTCTCGCCGAAGCTGTAAAAGCGGGCGTGGACGGGTTAATTATTGTGGATCTGCCCCCGGAAGAAGACAGCGAACTTTGCCTGCCAGCGCGCCAGAAAGGTATAGATTTCATCCGCCTCGCGACCCCCACCACGGATGATGAGCGCCTGCCCCAGGTGATTAAAAATACGTCAGGTTTCGTCTATTATGTCTCTGTTGCCGGCATCACAGGTGGTGCCAGTGGCGCTGCAACCAGCGTTGCAGATGCTGTAACCCGGCTGCGGGCCGCCTCCAATCTGCCTGTTGCAGTGGGATTTGGCGTGAAAACACCGGAAAAAGCGCGCGAAGTTGCGCAAACCGCAGATGCCGTGGTTGTTGGTTCTGCACTTATCGAAGAATTAGCGAAAACACTGGATAATAACCCGGAAAACCGCGATAAAGTAACATTAGCTGTCCGGGAAAAGACGCGCCTTCTGGCGCAGGCCGTGCATACAGCGAGAGATTGAACGGATATATGCGGCGCGACAGCCCCCTGTCGTTTGGCTGCCACTAACAGGATATAAAGGAGCTTCTGCTATGAACTGGCTGTCGAATATCACACCGCCGGGGATCAAGAAGATGCTACGCCAGCTCGACGACGGCAATGATAACAAGCTGTGGACCAAGTGCCCGAACTGCGGCGAGATGGTTTTTCACAAGGATCTGGAAGCAAGCCAGCATGTCTGCCCAGCATGCAATCACCATATGGCCATCGGTGCCGCCGAGCGCTTTGAAGCGCTTTTTGACGACGGCATGTGGGATAAGATCGAGCTACCGGATGTGGTCGCTGACCCACTGAAATTTCGCGACGAAAAAAAATATACTGACCGCCTGAAAGAATATCGCCGTAAAACGGGCGAGAAAGACGCTCTCACTATTGGTGCCGGCAAAGTTGATGGCGTGAACACAATTATTGCCGTGCAAAACTTTGCTTTCATGGGCGGCTCAATGGGCATGGGGCTCGGCGAAGGTATTCTCAAAGCGGCACAAGAGGCTGTTTCTCGTAAGGCGCCATTGGTCATCTTCACAGCTTCGGGCGGGGCCCGAATGCAGGAAGGCATCCTCTCTCTGATGCAGATGCCGCGCACAACCATTGCCGTACAAATGGTGAAGGAAGCCGGGCTGCCTTACATCGTCGTGCTGACCCACCCGACAACTGGCGGCGTCACCGCATCTTATGCCATGCTCGGGGATGTGCATCTGGCAGAGCCTGGCGCCCTTATCGGGTTTGCGGGGCCCCGCGTGATTGAACAGACGATCCGCGAGAAACTGCCGGAAGGTTTTCAGCGCGCTGAGTATCTCAACGAAAAGGGCATGGTCGATATGGTCGTGCCGCGCCCCGAGATGAAGAAAACGTTGTCCGGCCTGCTGCGTGTATTCATGCGCCATGGCGTTAAAGCTGCTGAAACACCGGATAATGTGACCCCCCTGCCTGTCATGACGACACCAAAGCCTGATGATGCTGAAGAGGCAAGCAACAAGGACGCGCTCGACAAGGCAGCGGAATAATTCATGAGCCCTGATTTGCGTGATGTGGCGGCAGCTGATGTGCGCGCCCTGCTGGCACGCCTTGCAGAAACACGCCCCCGCAAGATAGATCTCGGGCTGACACGTATACTGAAAGCACTGGAACGATTGGGCAATCCGCACTTGCGCCTGCCACCGGTCTTTCATGTGGCCGGCACGAATGGCAAAGGCTCGACAATCGCTTTCATGCGGGCGATACTGACTGCTGCCGGGTTGAAAGTGCATGTCTATACCTCCCCTGACCTTGTCCGTTTCAACGAACGCATCGTGCTTGCTGGCGACGAGATCAGCGATACGGAACTCGCGCGCGTACTTGGCAAGTGCGAAGCAGCGGCCGGCGATCTGGAACTTACCTACTTTGAAGCCGTGACGTGTGCTGCATTTCTGGCCTTTGCCGAGACATCAGGCGATGTATTGTTACTCGAGGTGGGGCTTGGTGGGCGTCTGGATGCAACAAACGTAATCGAGGAACCACTTGCTACCGTCATCACGCCTGTTGGCTATGACCATCAGGAATATCTCGGGGATACACTCGCCGACATTGCCGGGGAGAAAGCAGGCATTATCAAAAAGGACCGACCTGTCATAATCGGCCCACAGCGCAACGAGGCTCATGAGGCAATCATCAATCGTGCCCTGCTGCTTGGCGCGGACACACACAGTGCCAGTGAGGAATGGCACGCTTTTGTAGAGCAGGGGCGGTTCATTTTTCAGGACGAAACCAGTTTGTCTGATCTGTCCCTACCCAGATTATTCGGTGCGCACCAGATTGAAAACGCCGGACTCGCCATAGCAACTCTGAAAGTTGCAGGCCTTGCACCAGAGGACGAGAAAATTTCCGAAGGCCTTGAGAACGTTTTCTGGCCAGCGCGCCTGCAACGCCTCACCGCTGGACCTCTGGTTGAGCTTGCGCGCGAGCGAGCCCATGAGGATGTCGAAATCTGGCTGGACGGGGGACACAACCCCCACGCAGCGCGTGCGCTGGCGCGTGGCATGGCAGACCTTGAAGAGCGCCAACCCCGTCCCCTTATCATGATCTGCGGTATGCAGAACAATAAGGACGCAGAGGGGTATTTCACTTGCTTCGCAGACTTGGTCTCTACCGTACTGACTGTCCAGGCGGACCATGCTGCTGCAACAGATGCGGATCTGCTGGCCGCAAAAGCGCAAAAAGCCGGACTGCCCGCCAGCACCGCCGCCTCCGTTTCACAAGCGGTCAGTGCCGCACTGGAAACCTCTTTCCGCTCTAATGAGGGCGCCCCAAGGCTTCTCATCTGTGGCTCGCTCTATCTTGCCGGTGAAATACTGCGCGAGAACAGCTAGGGTCAGGGCCCATTAATCTCAGCTTGGCAATGCGCAGAACTTGGCGACGTGCATTTCGCTGCCTTTTGTGGCATCCTTCTCCGTAACAATAAGGAGGAACTTCATGTCAATTCAGCGCACCACCCTGCCAGAACAGCATTATATCTATGTCGAGCGGCAAGCATCTTATGATGGTGCCGAGATTGCTGAAGCGATGGGCTCAGGCTTCGGGGAAGTATTCATGTTTACGGAGCAGAGCGGTATCGAGCGACTTTCCATGCCTGCTGCGATCTATATGGATATGCCCGCAGGCGATAAAATGACCTTCCGTACCGCAATCTTTGTCTGCGCGGAAGATGCGGCACGCGCCACAGGAAATATCAAGGCCGCAACAATGCCCGCCGGGGACGCAATGACAACCACACACACCGGCTCTTACGCCACCATGAACCAGAGCCATCAGGCCCTGTGGCAACATATGGAAGCCAACGCCATTCCCGCCGCCATGCCCGTCTGGGAAGTTTATGTGGACGACCCGACAACAAAACCGGAAGAAGAAGTCCGCACAGAAATCTACAGAAAAGTCGCTGAGTGAAAATCAGTCCCAAAGATTGAAAAGCAATCTTGATATTGATCCATAGCCCCTGCCGGGGCAGCAATTTCCTAAAGTCAGTCCGCTGGACAAATTTTTTGTAAGCGGATAGTGCCCCCAGAGAGACAAAAGTTAAACCGCCCGCCTTCACTTCGTTACGGCGTTGCATCCGTTTCGAACGCTTCAGCTTGTCACGCTGAAGCTAGATTTTGGCTTTGCCAAAATCAGCGAAAGCGGATGGTGCCCAGGAGAAGACTCGAACTTCCACGCCCATACGGGCACTAGCACCTGAAGCTAGCGCGTCTACCAATTCCGCCACCTGGGCAGGCTTCGGAAAGATCGCGTATCTAGGCGGCGCCAGCGAGGTTGTCAAACGGGAAACACGCCCCAGAAGAAGAAAACCCTCCACTGGCAACGCAGTGAAGGGTTTTGGAAATGACCGGATGGCCGTGCAAGAAGCCTGGAGTCTGTCATGTAGATCTGCTGGAAGCCCTGCAAGTCTCATGCCTATTTGTACGCCGCAGGGCAGCAAGCGGATTGAATCCGGCCGGTAATTCAGCTAGGGCGATAGTGTTTTTCAGGGAGATGCAATGTGACGGGTAAACTGGCAGTTGTTTTTGGCGGTTCCGGCTTTGTTGGCCGTAATGTCGTGCGCGAACTGGCAAGTCGTGGCTGGCGCGTCCGCGCTGCTGTACGCCGCCCGCATCTGGCACAATTCCTGCGGCCCATGGGCGCGGTTGGCCAGGTGCAGCTGTTTCAGGCGAATGTGCGCACGGCATCATCCGTTGCCGATGCGCTTCAAGGCGCGGACGCTGTCGTCAATCTGGTTGGAATCCTTGCCGAAGATGGCAAGCAGGACTTTCCGGCCATACAGGCAGAGGGCGCACGCACGATCGCCTCTCTTGCTGCCGCGCAAGGGATCACCAACGTTGTTCATGTATCAGCCATCGGGGCCTTGGCCTCAAGCAACAGCGAATACGCCCGGACCAAGGCAGAGGGCGAGGCCGCCATGCGCGAGCATCTTCCCTCCGCCACGATCCTGCGCCCGTCCATCATTTTCGGGCCGCGTGATGATTTCTTCAACCGTTTCGCAGACATGGCCCGACTTTCTCCGGCGCTGCCGCTGATTGGTGGTGGCAAGACCCGCTTCCAGCCTGTTTATGTTGATGATGTGGCAGATAGCGTGTGCGCCGCGCTCGGAGATAATAAAACAGACGGCCGCACTTATGAGCTTGGCGGTCCCGGCGTCTACAGCTTCAAGGAACTGATGCAGTATATGCTGAAAGTGATTGGCCGTCGCCGTCTGCTGGTGCCTGTGCCCTTCCCCGTCGCCACCGGTATGGGCAATGTTGGCGGGCTTATCGGTAAGTTGCCATTCGTATCACCGCCGCTTACGGCCGATCAGGTTGAGTTGCTGAAATCTGACAATATCGTTGGCATCTCCGGCGAGGATAAAATTGGGACCATCGAAGATCTGGGCATTACGCCACAGACGCTAGAATCCATCCTGCCGGTCTATCTGGTACGTTTCCGGAAGTATGGTCAGTTCTCACCGGAGACTGTGTAAGCTAAACGCTGCCTCTAAGGCGCTTCATCCCGAGCTTGGCGAAAGATGAATAATGATACGAGGCATTACACCTTGCCTAAGGCTGCCAATCCGGACTGGTATCATCTGAGGAGGGGCTGGCACTTTCTGCCCGCACAGCACTTACCTGCAGCATCAAGAGCCCCAGCACATCGCGCACACCGGATTGCGTAACACCGGATACAAGGTGTACCTGCTGCCCTGAAACTGCCGATAGCTCTTCACGTCGCTGGTTCAACTCCTCCGCCGGTATGGCATCAATCTTGTTGAGGATAACCAGCTCATCCTTGGCGGCCAGCAATGGGCTGTATGCTTCAAGTTCACGCCGAATAACTCTGTAGGCCTCGGCCACATCCTCCTGCGTGCCATCAACAACATGTAGCAAGGCGGCACAGCGCTCAACATGCCCCAGAAATCTGTCACCTATGCCCTGCCCTTCATGCGCGCCTTCAATCAGCCCCGGAATGTCGGCCATGACAAAACTCTGCCCTGGCCCGAGGCGGACAACACCAAGGTTAGGGTGAAGCGTCGTAAACGGATAATCAGCGATCTTTGGTTTCGCAGCCGATACCACGGACAGAAAAGTAGATTTCCCGGCATTCGGAAGACCGACAATCCCGATATCGGCAATCAGTTTGAGGCGTAGCCAGATAGTGCGCTCTTCGCCCTCCTGACCCGGATTTGCACGGCGCGGGGCTTGAGAGGTGGAAGATTTGAAGCGCGCATTCCCAAAGCCACCATTACCGCCTTTGGCAAGAAGGGCCTGCTGTCCCGGCTCGGTCAGATCCGCAATCAGCGTTTCTTCATCTTCTTCATAAATTTCCGTGCCAACCGGCACTTTTATGGTGACATCGCCGCCATCAGCGCCGGTGCGGTTGCGCCCCATGCCATGAATGCCAGTCTGCGCCTTGAAATGTTGCTGATAGCGATAGTCAATCAGTGTATTGAGGTTATCAACAGCTTCCGCAAAGACGTGCCCGCCGCGGCCACCATCGCCGCCATCGGGCCCGCCGAACTCAACAAATTTCTCCCGGCGAAAAGACACGCACCCGGCCCCGCCATTACCACTTCGGACAAAGATCTTCGTGCGGTCAAGAAACTTCATATCTGTCGCCCTTTCACCTTCAGGCAGTATTGTTCACCCGACAAATGCTTTTGCCGGGCCTTACACCAGACTTCGGAAGCAGCACCCACATGAGCAAAGCCAGCCTTTTCCATGACGCGCCCAGAGGCCGGGTTATCAAAAAAATGCTCCCCATACATATCCACCGCGCCGAGCTTTCGCCATAGATAAGGGCACAAAGCGTTCAATGCCTCTGTCATGAAGCCCTGCCCCCAGACACTCCGACCCAACATGTAACCGATCCAGATGACCTCTTTGCCAGTTACATCATGCGCCTCCAGATGGCCGCCCATATTACCAATCAGTACGCCACCCCGGTATATCCCAAGACCTGTATTGCGGGCCTGGTCCCTATCCTGACTTTCCAGCAGCCGCTGCTGCACATATTTCTCGGTCACTGGCCAGGGCCAGGTTGCCGTCATCTTCACGACATCATAATCATTCACAACCTGAAAATAGGCACTCGCATCTTCCGGCGTCAACGGACGCAAGCTCAGCCTGTCTGTTTCAATAATATCTGTCATTGCCGGCTCATATCTGACACAAAAAAGGAGGGCCGCAGCCCTCCTTGAATACCTCTAAGGAAGTGTACGGAGGTTATTCCGCCTCAATCGGGTCTACGCTGACAATGCTTTTGTCATCGCGTGTGCGACGGAATGAGACATTGCCGGTAACCTTGGAAAAGATCGTGTGGTCCTTGCCCATCCCGACATTATCACCCGGATGGAACTTCGTGCCACGCTGGCGAATGATAATGTTGCCCGGGATAACCAGCTCACCACCATATTTCTTGACGCCCAGGCGCCGACCTTCTGAATCGCGACCGTTACGGGACGAGCCGCCTGCTTTCTTGTGTGCCATTGCCTTTACTCCTCTTCAGATTTCGCCGCAGCGGCCTGATCTACTTTTGCCCGTGGCGGTTTGCCAGCCAGCAATTCCTTGGCCTGCTCAACCCATTCCTCGCGCTCGGCGCGACCACGCAATTCCAGCTCTTCATCCATCTTGGTGATGGCGGCAGCATCCATCTCGGCAATCTGCTTGAGAGATGTGACACCATAGCCTTCGAGCTTCTCTTTCAGCTTGGGCCCGACGCCGCCGATCAACGAGACATCATCCTTGATCTCGGATTTTTCCGGAGCCGGGGCTGCCTCCTTTTTCGGCGCAGCTTTCTTCTTGGCAGCAGGTTTGGCACCGCCTGTCAGAATGTCAGTGACGCGCAGCACGGTCAGGTGCTGGCGATGCCCGGCCTTGCGACGATATGTCTGGCGACGGCGTTTCTTGAAAACAACAATCTTCTTGGCACGTGCCTGCTCAAGTATCTCTGCTGCAACAGAAGCACCATCCACGCGCGGGCTGCCAACGGTCACACCGCTGTCCCCAGAAACCATCAGAACGTCTTCAAGTGTGACAACGTCGCCTGGCTCGCCTGTCAGCTTTTCAACTTTGATAACATCATTAGCGGCAACTTTATATTGCTTGCCGCCAGTCTTCACGACTGCATACATATTCGACTTCCTTTTCTACGAGGCTGGTTCGCCTCAACGGATCCTTTTTATTCCCGGGTCTTTTGCTCAGGTTTTGAAAAGAAGCGGCGTCATAATGACAAATTATGACGCCGTCAATGCGAAATGAACCCTGCCCTGCTGCAACAAGGCAGGCTTACCTGTTAGTCCTCCAGAACGCTGTTTACCAATGCCCGGATATGCGCGCGGTGTGCTTTGGCATCAGCGCTTTGCCCGAAGGCAATCAGGCCGAGGCGACTGTTAATGTCCATGATCGCACCCAATGCAGCCGAACGAGAGACATTGCTGTGCTCGCCAGCCTCGAGCACCGCCAGAAGTTGCCCGGTGTAAAGCACCTGCAGGTTCTGACGGAAAGTATTCGGATTGCCCGTCAGATCGCCCCCGAAAATCGCCTCATTCAGGTCGAGAAGCATTTCAGCCGCAGAATACTCGCCACCATAGATCTGGTAGTTCGTCATCCGGTCAAGCACAGACGCACTGGTCAAATGCGTTAGAATATCCCGCTGGATACCCAATGCCCGCTCGTGAATTTTCGGATCTTCTGTAACTCCGAAAAAGTCAAAACCGCGACGCTGGCTTTGCAACATGGCAGCGAGATCTTCCGGCACAGCGAAAGCCTCTGGCGCAAACACTTCGTCCGCCAGATAAGCCATAGCCGCCTCCTGACGTGAACGCGGCACAGGTGTAAAGGCTTGCGTGGCACCTTCCTGACCTCGTGCTGCCCGCTCCACATAAATGCCGCCAATCAGACGGGACACAGAACGCGCCATGGCAGACTGCTGCCCGGTCAACACTAGATAGCCGGAAACGACATCCTGATAGCTGCTGCCTTCTTCATCAAACTTGTCGAGAAGACGCCCCATCAGGTCACGGGTCAGTTCCGCACGATCACGACCATAGACGATCATGTCATCCGACATGTCACCGATCATGACGCGAGGGTCGATACCCCAACCGCCGGATGCCCGCATATCATCAGCATCGTTACCAAACGCAAGGCCCGGCTCAAGAGACCTTTCAAGATGCGCCTTGCGTGTAGCAGGGTCATCCATCTCAGGTGAATAGCCGAAGATGATAGCCCAGTCATCATAAGGACCCGGGCGGGTGTTCGTATAGTCACCCTGCTCCATGCCGAGCGGCGCTACATTAAGTGACGGGTAGTCCATGACAGAGCCCGCAACGATGCCATTCGTGATGGACGCATCGTGCACTTCCTTTGGTCCGTACATGATGCTGGCCTTCATATTATGATTGAGGCCCAGCGTATGACCGACCTCATGCAGGATCAGATAGTAAATACCCTGATCGACCAGTTCGCTCTGCTCCGTCGCGGTCAAACCACCGCGCATGGCCGCCATGCTGGCAAACATGAGGTTTTGCTGCAGCATGTGACCGAACTCACAGTTCTCATGGTCATGGCTATGAGATGGGAACATGGAGGCAGAAGCAGTTGTTTCAAACAAATCTGTAAAGAACATGCGATTTGTCAGGAACACGTACTCCAGCATGATGTCTGCCGCCAGAATTTCGCCTGTACGCGGATTGGTGAAGCTCGGTCCATAGCCGCCAAAAGGAGGTATGGGGGAAGATGTCCAGCGCAGGACATTATAGCGAATGTCGCCAGCGTCCCAGTCCGCATCATCCGGCTGAACCTTGACCTCAATCGCATTCGAGAAACCGGCTTTTTCAAAAGACTCGTTCCAGGCCAGAGTCGCATCACGGATCGTATCACGATACTCCTCAGGCGTCGTATTCTCGATCCACCACGTAATCGGCTTCACCGGATCAGAAATCTCTGCTTCAGGATCCTGCTTTTCAAGACGCCAGCGATTGATCAGGTCGCGATAAGGCGTCGACGAAGGATCTGTCAGGTCCGTCACACGATCCAGGAAATAGCCGACGCGATAATCATCAAATCTTGGCACAAAGCCTTCTTCGGGCATTGCCAGAATTGAATGCTGCACCTTGATTGTAACAGAGCGCGCATCTGTGACGGCCTCGCTGCCAAAGGCTATTGGCGCCGGATTTGTGTATACGTAGTCCACAACCACATCCATATTTTCAGGATAGTTGCGAATGTCGTCATACTTTGTCCTGTCGCTGGCCAGGCTGCCCAAAGAGAAATTGAATGGCGGCGCTTCAGGGTTTGGAGAAGGCTTTACCTGATGCAGGTCTTCAGAAAGGAAGAGACCGTCAGCCTTGACCAGATAACGAGCCTCTGTGCCATCGTCGCCTTCTGTCGCTTCATTTTCAGCATCAACATCCACGACCGACAGGATCGCGTCCGAGATGTTTGCATCTGCAGCCCGCGACAATTCATTTTCAGGGTCGAAATAGAAAGACGTGTTCCGCTCTACAACTTCAATCGAATTGTAGTGCTTCTCAAAACTGATGATGCGTTGATCGCGATAGGCGCCCTTGAAGGTGCCAGCCGAAAGAACACCATTCTCTGTATGGGAATAGACGATGAACTCCTGACCCAACTGATCATCAGAAATTTCCATATACAAGGCCCCGTCTTCCGGGTCCTGATAAAGCGGAAAAATACCGTCAATCCGGTCGAAATCTTCCGTAAACTCCTCAATCGTTTCAGTATCATCCTCTTCCTCATCATCGTCCTGCGCCAGAGCTGGCGCAGTTGTCACGAGAAGAAGTGAGAATGATCCCAGAATGCCCAGCATCCAGGCATGGTTAGAAGACAGCGAAAGCTGCTCAAGGCGTAAAATGCGCATGTAAGTACCCCTGGTTTTTACCCATTATTGCCTGACAATGCAGGCACGGACAAAAAGTGGCAAGAAAATTTGGTGCCCATGACGGATTAGTAAGGAACCTGGCAGCTAGCTAAAACAGTTCAAAAACCGGAGCTTAGTGCGGAAACAGGCAAATTTACAATTGACATTGTTCATTTTTTGATCTATGTTTGTCTTGCCTGAAGCCTTCCGGTTTCAGGTTGTCGTTTTGGTTCAAAATGACGGCTCTTTGACATTCTGGTACCTGTTCTCTGTATGGCGCGCGAATAACCCTCTGAAAACTTGGGCGCTGCTGACAGATGACGACAATGATTTCTCATCTTCCCGGGGAAGGGGGGATGAAACTTTATCCGAAACCTAGCAGATCCTGCTACGTCCCATCGGCCACCTGCCAATGCAGACTATGCCTCCGCACTGTTTCCGGTGTAAGCGCGCAAGAGGAGACGTGACAGATGACAGATACAGCACAGGTAACATCCGCGCGCGGCGCTGGTGAGGGTTTCATGGCAGAGCTGAACCGCGACAAGGAGCATCGCGACAAATCCAACTCGCTCAAGCCACTAAGTCGGTTATGGCCCTTTGTTGCGCGTTATCCCGGCAGAATTGCCATATTTTTGTTTTTTCTTGTTGTTGCTGCCTTTTTGAGTCTAGCCCTCCCGTCAGCAGCGCGCTTGCTGGTTGATTGCGGGTTTGGCGACAATGCTGCGGCCCTTGCCTATTGCGATAATTTTGCGCTCGGTGATCCCGCATCTATCAGTTCCTATTTCAGGCTGGCCGTGATTCTTGCTGTACTGGTAGGGATTACCAGCGCCCTGCGTTTCTATCATGTTAGTGTACTCGGGCAGCGCGTCATCACGGACCTGCGCCGTGCCGTCTACGACCACCTGCTTTCGCTCAGCCCGACATTCTATGAGCGCATCCGTACAGGCGAGGTTCTGTCGCGCCTCACGACAGATACGACGCTGATCGAAACAGTGATCGGGTCCTCTATCTCATTTGCGCTGCGTTCCATTGCGACCACAATCGGTGCCCTCATTCTGATGCTACTGGTCAGCTGGAAGTTGACGCTGATGGTTATTGCCATCGGGCCGCTTGTTGTGCTGCCAGCAATCTTCCTGGGGCGTCGAATCCAGCGGCTCTCGCGAGACAGTCAGGACCGCTTGGCCGATGCCTCGGCACGGGCTGGCGAAAGCCTTGGCGCCATTCAAACAGTTCAGGCGTTCACCCGCGAAGAAGAAGAGCGGGCTGCTTTCGGTGCAACAGCCGAAAACACTTTTTCAGCAAACCGCTCCCGTCTGCTCGCCCGCAGCTTCATGACAGCAGTTATTTTCTCTGGTGGTCTTGTCGCAATGATCTTTATCTTCTGGTACGGGGCCAGCGAAGTGACGCGCGGCAATATCAGCGCCGGCGAGATCCTGCAATTTTCAATGCTCGCCTTTTTCGCCGTCTCGGGTGCAGGTTTTCTGACAGAGACCTGGGCGGAGTTCTTGCGCGCTGCCGGTGCAACCGAACGCCTGATGGAATTGCTTGATGAAGTGCCGGATATCAAGGCACCTGTCAGCGCAAAACGCCTGGATCGTGCGCTGGGCGAGGTACGTTTTGATAGTATCAGTTTTGCGTACCCAAGCCGGTTGCAGGACCAGGTTCTAAAAGAAGTATCATTCACGGTCTCGCCGGGCGAGACAGTAGCGCTGGTCGGCCCTTCGGGTGCCGGAAAGAGTACGATATTCCAGTTGCTGTTACGCTTTTATGATCCACAGACAGGCACACTCAGTATCGACACTAAACCCTATCTCGATTTGTCCCCCTCAGATCTGAGACGTCAGTTCGCAATTGTTCAACAAGCAACCCCGTTATTCTCCGGCTCAGCCATGGACAACATCCGCTATGGTCGGATTGATGCAAGCGATGACGAAGTCATTGCGGCAGCAAAAGCCGCTTACGCAGATGATTTTATCAAACGGTTGCCACAAGGCTACGATACTGACCTTGGCGAGCGCGCCACAACACTATCGGGTGGCCAGCGTCAGCGCATCGCCATTGCCCGGGCGATATTGCGTGATGCGCCTGTGCTTTTGCTGGACGAGGCCACCAGCGCCCTTGATGCAGAAAGCGAGCAGGCGGTCCAGCGCGCCTTTGCCGAAATTTCCCGAGATCGCACAACACTGGTGATCGCGCACCGATTGGCGACAGTTCTCTCTGCTGACCGGATCATCGTGATGGACGAAGGCCGGATCGTCGAGGAAGGGACGCATACAGAACTCGTCGCCCAGGACGGACTTTATGCGCGCCTCGCCCGTCTCCAATTCGACCAGGCCCGCGAAACCGAAGCAGCCCTGACCACATGATTTTGAGGACAGATCACTAAAGAGCTGGGCCTAAATGCTCCCGTACGAAAGCATCCAGCAGCTTCAATGCCTCAAGGCGCGTTTCACTTGACGAGAGATAATGGTCCTCGCCACGCAAGCGCACCAACTCTACCTGTTTGTCTGCCCGACGCAATGCACGTTCCATGATCTCGCTTTGCCGGATCGGCACAACTGTATCGTCGCGTCCATGGATAAGCAGCACAGGTGCCTGGAACGATGCAGCGTGATTGGCCGGTGAAATCTGATCCAGCTTGGCGCGCTCTTCTGACCTGTCACCGATGACAGCCTGCCAGTAAGAGTAGACCCAGTGATCGCGCCCCCGGTCGCGGCGCTCGTCATCAAGCATACGTGGCAAGTCGCTTACGGGCGCGATAGCGGCTACGCATTTATAGAGATCGGGCGTAAAGGCGCCACCAGCCAGCGCTGAGTACCCGCCATAGCTGGCTCCGATAATACAAACTCGTTCCGGATCGACATATCCGCCGCGTATCAAAGCCTGCACACCATCGGTGACATCGTCCTGCATTTTGCCGCCCCATTCGCCACGACCTGCCAGCAGAAACTCACGGCCAAAACCATCCGACCCCCGAAAATTGGGCTGCAACACCAGATAGCCCCGGCTGGCAAAATATTGGGCTAACCAGTCGAAACCTACCCCGTCATAAGATTCAGGCCCGCCATGCGGTATAACTATCAATGGCATATTCTGACGCTCTTCAGGCGTACGGTTCAACGGCCATGTCAAAATTGACGGGATAGTCAATCCATCTCTCGCTTTATACTCTATGACATCCGCCGGAGCGACAAACTCCGATCCGATCTGGGGACGCGCACTCAAGGCACGGTTCAACTCATCCTTTTGTCGGTCATACATATAGTATTCACCGGATGAACCACCACCCGTGACAAAAACAAGTAAAACCTGAAACGACTTGTCTGCACCTTCGAAGAAGACGGAACTGTCTGCGAAAGTACTCTGGATACGTCTCATAGCCAACGTAAGATCATCATCATAAAACTCATAAGAGGGGCGCAAACCGCCATACTGAACACCATAAACAATACGGTTCGGATCAGTCAGGACACGCTCAACGCTTGCGTCCGGCTTGGCGAAGACCTCTGATGAAAAGTTACCCTCAAAATCGAGCTCATAGATAGCCTCATAGCCACTTCGACTTTGATCAATGACAATAAGAGCTGTTTTATCCTGCTTGACGCCAACTACTGAAAAGGGAATGAGATCACTTTCTTCCTCGTAAAAAAGAATCCAATCCCGGCCTTCACGTGTCCAAAGTTTATACTCATTACGGCGATTATTATAGTCTTCACGTGCCAGCACATCGCCATTCTGATCCACAAACCAGTCAATTGTCGCCTCACGCCCACGAACAAAGCTTCGGCCACGTCCATTATCCAGATCGACTTTGAGAAGGCTATAAATGGGATCACCGCCACCTCCCATATAAGCCGGCATGAAAACGCGATCCTCACCAGCTACATGCCCTACAATTCTACCAAGCCCGGATTGCGCCGGATAGAGATCGTCGTTTCGACGTAACAATTGGACAAAGTCTCGGTTTTCAAGATTTATGGAAAAGGCCGCAGTGAAATCAAATCTCCCTGTATAGCCCGCCACTCTGGTTGCCTCGGAGGCTCCAAGTATGGCGTACTTATCGTTCGCGAAGCGGACATAACGGGCGTTGATCTCGTCCGTACCTACCGCCATTATTGGGCCTTCTCCAAGTCGATAAACCGTCATCACGTCCCGACCATCTATATTGGCAAGATAAGCAAGCTTTTCACCATCCGGGGAGATCGACATATCACTGATAAATGGTAATTCGCCATATGCCTCTATCGGTGGCAGCGCATATGCTCCACCTAAGAAAATTGAAGTAATTGCAAATAAAGCAGAATAAATTCTGGTCATGTCACTCCCTCACGACAGTTTTCCCTCAATGAAGGCTAGCAGGCCTTCTGCAAAAAGCAAACCCTGACAAGCAAAGCCTTGCCCACAGACCAGCATACGGGATAACATAACATCATGGAAAAATTACTTGCTGCCCTTTCTGATCGACCGATCACCCGCGTTGTCGTCATTTATCTGATGGTCGGCTGGATCATCATGCAAATCGCAGAAATTATGGTACCGGCATTGAATCTGCCGGACTGGGTAAACTCAGCAATGGTCCTGCTGTTGATCATTCTTTTCCCGGTCGTCATGCTTATCAACTGGGGCTTCTGGTCCAAACGGTCCGCCAAGGCAGCTGGCGACAACGCACAGGCAAAATCCGGCTTCAAATTTGACTATGCAATTTATGGTGCCGCAACAATCGTGCTCGTTTTAATTGGGGCGGACTTCATAACGCCAGACAAACCAAGTATCCAGCGAGCTGACGTGCCTGCAGAGACAGCACCGGTCGAAGTAGTCGGGCAAGCGCCCATGGGACTTGCCGATGAGAACCACTTCCATGGCGAAGAAAAAATTTCCATTGCTGTTCTGCCCTTTACAGATCTCAGCGCTAATCAGGATCAAGGATATTTTGCTGATGGCATTGCTGAGGAGTTGCTGAACGCTTTATTCCGCCTTGAAGATTTGCGCGTTGCCGGACGAACGTCATCTTTTGCCATGAAGCAGTCCGCCGGGAATCTCGAACTCATCGGTGCCTCCTTAAATGTTGACCATGTTCTCACCGGTTCCATCAGGGAACAGGACGGCCGTTTTCGAATATCCGTTCAGCTTGTCGAGATTGCTGACGGCTACGTCATCTGGTCCGAAAGCTACAATGACGCCGTTGCAGATATTTTTGACGTTCAGGAAAAAATCGCACGAGCGGTATCTGAAGAACTGGAGATCGTCCTTAACGTCAATGAGGGTGAACGTCTGGTTGAGAAAGCTACTACCAGCCCTGAAGCTTATGCCTTTTTTCTTCAGGGACACGAAGCCAGCATCCCACGTGTGGGCGATGCGCTGCCAAGAGCTATTGCCTTCTATGAAGCAGCTCTGGAAGAGGACCCCAAGTTCGCCCGCGCCTGGGCAGCACTTGCTGAAGCCTACATGCAAATGCCAACCTATGCTGATGTTGATCTGGAAGAGCATTGGATAAAAGCCGAAACGAATGCTTTGCGTTCAATCAGCATTGATCCTAATCTCGCAGACGGCCATGCGATTCTTGGCGCAACCTATATGCAGCAACGCAAATATGTACAAATGCAGAAGTCACTGGACCGCGCTCTGGAGCTGGATCCACGTAACGTAGAAATCTTGCATTACTATGGCCTTGCCCTGCTTCAGGTTGGGCGCCTGCGTGAGGGACAAACATATTTCGAACGTGTTGTTGAACTTGACCCCAAGTTTCCATACGGATTAAATGGCCTTGCCTATTTTCATATCATGCAAGACAATGTCGACAAGGGAGAAAGTCTAGCACGGCAGGCACTGATGCTGGGGTTCCTGCCGGCTAACTGGCTGCTTGGCGAGGCTGCAGCTGTGCGCGGCGAGCCTGAACGCGCACAGCGGCTAATTGGCCCTATCTTCAAATTGGGGGTTATCACCGAATTTTCAGGAGAAGAAATTGATGTTCTCATAGCAGGATCACTAAGCAACGATCAGATCAAACGTGATGAAGCACTGTCAATTATTGATCAGCACCTCAATAATGGTGAACCTCTAAAAGAGGGGTTGATTCCATACTTTCTGGTTAGGCTTGGCGAACCCGAGAAAGCATTTGAAGTTTTTAAGGAGATCAGTTCTCCCTGGAACGAAATATCCCTTGGTAACATCTGGTCTCCTTATGGCAAAGAAGCACGCCAACAACCTGCCTTTAAGAATTTTGCAAGAGATATCGGTCTTGTCGATTATTGGGATACCTATGGCTGGGTTGATCACTGTCAGCGCATCAGCGAAACTGACTTCGCATGCACCTGAGTTTTAGTGATGCTTTACAGGCTGTTTGTCGCGCAACCCCCACAGATCAAGAGCGAACGCAAAAAGATGAGCTCGCTCTTCCAACTGTTCAAATCGTGCCGCAGAGCCACCATGACCTGCCTTCATGTTCATCCGTAACAGGAACGGGCCACCCGTTGTTTCATCACGCATCCGGGCAATCCATTTTGCCATTTCCCAATAGGTAACCCTGTAATCTGTCAGCCCTCCTGTGGCTAATATGGGCGGGTAAACTTCGCCAGCCTTTATATTATCATAAGGTGAGTACTGAGAAATCCAGTTGTACCCTTCAATATCGTGAATTGGATCTCCCCATTCTGGCCATTCCGGCGGCGTCAAAGGCAGTGTATCATCAGAGATCGTATTCAGAACATCAACGAAAGGCACCGCTGCCAGCACACCACCGAACAAGTCCGGGCGCAAGTTGACTGACGCACCGACCAAAAGACCGCCAGCTGAACCACCATAACTCACAATTCGTCCCTTTGACGTGTACCCATTATCAATAAGCAACTCCGCGGCGGCGATAAAATCAGTGAAACTGTTCATTTTCTTGCCGAGCTTGCCATCAAGGTACCACCTCTGTCCCTTTGCTGAGCCACCACGGATATGAGCAAGGGCATAGACGACTCCCCTATCCACCAGAGACAGGATGTTTGAAGAAAAGCCATCATCAATGTAGGCGCCATAAGATCCGTATCCATAAAGCAGAAGCGGTGCCGAGCCATCCAGGGCTGTATCTTTTAGCCTCAAGACAACAACTGGAACTTTTGCGCCATCTGATGCAATAGCATCAAGACGCTCAACAATATAAAGCTCAGGGTTGTGCCCGCTAGGTATGCTGCGCTGTTTTCGTAGCTCCCGCCGACCCGTGCGCATATTGTAATCAATAATTTCGGTCGACCTCGACATACTCTCATAATGAAAACGCAGAATATCTGTTTCATATTCCCGGCCGTCTTCATACCAGACGCTATAGGCCGCTTCCTCAAAATCTATCTCACTCTCATTTCCCTCATAGTCACTAACAACTATGCACGGGCGCGCATCTTTACGCTCAGCACGCACTAAATACTCTTTGAATGTAGTGAATTCACTAATAAGCGTACCCTCTCTGTGAGGGATGACTGTCTGCCAGTTTTCTCGCGACGGGTTAACAACGGATGCACGCACAATCTTGAAATCTATTGCACCGCCCTGATTTGTTCTTATGAAAAACCAGTCCTCAACGTGATCGACATAATACTCTTGCTGTATAATACGGGGGGCGAAAATCACCGGATCAGAAAAGGGCTCGTTAGCAGGGATGAACCATGATTCCGTTGTAACCTGATCTCCGATGTGAATAATAATGAATTTACCGCTAGTGGTTTTTCCAATACTTAGAAACATGCCATCGTCTGCTTCTTCGTAAACGATACGATCTGCATCTGGATTATCACCAATAACATGGTGCCTGACCCTTTTAGGGCGCTGACTGGCATCACGTTCGATATAAAAGAAGCTTTTCGAGTCTGACGCCCAAACAGCTTCACCAGATGTATTTTTGATCGGGGTCCCGATGTCACTCCCGGTCGTCAAGTCTCTTACTTGTATATTGTAATACTCTGAGCCGACGCGATCTGTGCTGCATATTAGAAAATTATGGTCGGGCGAAGTGACAACGGAGCCTACCGAAAAAAACTCACTATCCCCCGCCTCATCATCGCCATCATAGAGAATGGTCTCTTCACCGCCATCCCGCGGCATTCTGCAAAAAACCCTGTAATTACCCCCTTCGCGAAACCTGGAGTAATATGCGTAGGGCCCATCCGGAACTGGAACCGTGCTATCCTCTTCCTGGATTCTTCCCCTCATTTCGCGAACGAGAGTTTGTCGTAATGGCTCCAGCCCCGCTGTCAGCGCCTCATAATATTTGGCCTCACGTTCAAGGTGTTGTCGAATGTCTTCACGCAAATGATCAGGTTCTCGCAAAACCTGCTGCCAGTTCTCGTCTTTCATCCAGCTATAGGGGTCCAAGCGCTTCTGCCCATGCTGAATTATCTCAGTATCAACTTTTTTTGCCTCAGGAACTTCAGCAGACTGATGTGAACTCATATAAATTCGCACCTGAGAAATCTGCATACCGATAGTGCAGACATGCTATAGAACTGAAAAAAATCAGCTTACCACTTCAACCCAACGCCCGCGCGCAGAATGAACACATCTGTCGTGTCGCCGAACGTTCCAGAAGCACCAATGTGAACCTTTGCGTATTCGTTCTCATAAGCCACGTCAGCACCAATAATAGCCGCTCCATCCTCAGGCTCCGAGAACAATGTGAAGCTCTCACCACCGCTTTCATAAGTATAGGTAGCTTCGATATCCTCGTCGATTAGCTCTTGAGACCATGCAAGCGTAAATTGCGGGTGGATCGTACCTGGAATACCGGTATCGTAAGCATTTGGCTCAATCTCAAATACTTTGCCTGCCTTGACGCCTATATTCGTCCGAAGACTGTCCGCCTCACGGTCAGCTACGATCAGGTTTATGCCCTGACCGCCGGTTTCAGTGTAAGCATCTTCCTCAAGGGAGAGGTAGTCCAGGCTGGCAAATGGTTCTACCGCGTAACCTCGCACGTCAGCCTCGTATGATACACGACCACTGGCAGCAACTTGCGTACCTTCCCATTCACCATCGGCTCTGCGACGCTGTCCGCCAATAATTACGTTCCGCTCCGAATCACTGTCTGCCCAAGAATACTCTGCACGCGCATCTATCTGCACTTTACCCATAGATGCCGCGCCATAAGCCCCAAGACCATAAGTCACCCGGTTGAAAGGGAAATCCTCACCTGTCTGCTCGTCATATCTGGCTGATGAGAAAGACGCACTAAGGCCGATTGCATCAATCGTGTCGTTCACACTCATGTCAACACCGGCAGCAACAGCAAAGCCACCACCATCAAAACCGTTTGATGCCTCATCTTCATCACGGTTCACGAAGTAAGTTTCTTCCTGAAGCCAGAAAGTCCGTCCGTAGTCACCGCTATTGCGGGCCATATCCAAGCGTTGGGTAATGATACTGGTAACAGAGTTAGTCTGAGCACGCGCATAAGCTAATGGCGCATCAAGAGGGCCAGCAACCAACTGGCCAAATGCTTCCTGAAATTCTTCCTGACTTGAAAGATTAAAGATCAGTACACCAAGATCCAGGTCACGATTAAGGGCTTCAATCGTAGGATCAAGCGCAGGCGCCAAAGCAGCTGCAATGCCAAGCTCTTCTGTAGTCTTTCGATTAACCGAAAGAACGATATCATTTGTTCCGTCGGGATTGTCCAGACTGAAGTTAAACAAGAACGGCGTATCGGAACTATTTTGCAGATTAGCATTCAGATCGGCAATATCAGCATTCAGCGTTCCGGCAGAAATGATATCAAACGTGTTTACATTAGCCGAAGGCACGCCGCCCAAGAAGATTGGCTTGATTGTTGCGCCTGCATCAAAACTTGCCAGCCCGGAGATATCCAGCATTGTCGAACCCGCCCCTTGGTCCGCGATCGCAATCCCGAGAGTTGATGTGCCATCGACTGAAAGTGAAGACAACCCAATTGTGTCCGCATTTCGGATATTCATCACTGAGTCAGTTGCAAGACTGATGCTGAGTAAACCATCGGAGTCATTGAGCGCGCCATCGAACGTGGACTCATCACTGAGGTTCAAAACGTCATTACCAACGCCGAAGAAAACATCGCCTAAAATGGAAGCATTTGAGAGATTGAAGGTGTCATCACCGTCTCCGAATTCCACGCTACCTTCAATCGAAGCCGTCATTGACAGGTCCATTAGATCATTACCGAGCCCCAGCGAGATGTTTCCAACTGTTGAACCCGCATCGGCAATGTACGAATCATCACCTGAGCCCGTAAGCACATCGCCAATAACGTTACCAAAGTTTGCCCGGTCAGCAAGATTACCACTGAAAGTATCAGATACAGTGTTGGTAATAGTAATGCCGGATGTGTTAGCAGAGAAATCCATTGCTATATTGGCGACACGAGGTGTCGCCTCATTATCATCTGTCTCTGGATCATCCAACACATTATCTGTTCCGAGATCATCTAACGATCTGGCGGCTATAACACCAGAATTGGTTACCGCTGCTATGCTACCGGATTCATCTCTTACACCGACAGACTCCCCTAAATCACTCGTTAAAATGGTGTTAATAATGCCAGAATTAGTAAACTCGTTTACTTGTGACGAGCCTTGTATAAGGACGCCGACAGCTGAAATCGGCACCTCTGCCGTGCCAAATGCTTGAGTTTCAATCACACCGCCAGTAAAAACCGTAGGCGATATTGTATTGTTTATTAAAACAGACGTTGCGTCAGCAATAACTGACAAGCTTCGCAAAGTCCCGTCATTTCTTATTCCACCTTCTACGGTTGCATTATCAAAGAGTATACCAAATGTATCGATTCCTTCGTAGATACCTTGAGAGGAAATTACGCCACGATTTATGAACCCAAAATCGCCGTATGTATCTGGATCTGCAAGGCCAGAATTATCAACAAGGCCAATCGTTGAGCCAGAAATTTTTATCGCCGGAGCCCCTCCAAGAGAAGTGATAGACGCATTTGCAGGATTGAGCATCGGATCCTCGCCCTCTTCGGCCTCTGGCAACTGCCCGTTCGGGACGGCACCGTTAATCAAAACACCGCCTGTCACATCGCCATTAACCTCAACACCGGCACCTCCTTGCAATGCCAACTGCTCTTCATCACCTTCATCGTCGGGAGAAAGGTCCGTATAGCCAGTAACTTGCATAACGCCACCAAACACAAAAGCGCCATCAATGTTACCGTCAACGAGGACTCCTGTACTA
This sequence comes from Aquisalinus sp., assembly GCA_022763115.1. Taxonomy (GTDB): domain Bacteria; phylum Pseudomonadota; class Alphaproteobacteria; order Caulobacterales; family Parvularculaceae; genus Aquisalinus. Next base: position 110,887 of record JALEGJ010000047.1, on the reverse strand, counting down.
CCAGCTCCCCCGACCGCTATGGAACTACCAGCACCAAATATAACATCTCCCAATATATTACCTGAAATATCAACAGCTTGGGAATTTGCGCCGGTAATACTGAAATCACCGTCAATTTGTGTATCACCGACAAGATCGCCAGAAACGCGGAAACCCGCCGACAAGTCGCCGAAAACACTAACACGGCTTGAAGCATCAAGCAGAATATCTCCCGTAAAGGTTCCGCCTGAGCCTACAAGAATGGCAGCGCGATTATCGTTATAATCCGGGGGCGAGTCACCTTCTGCATCCTCGTCACGCTGAGCGTCACTTTGCTCCATCGTGATTGTTCCTGAATTTGTGAACCCACCTGTAAAACCAGCGCCTAGCAGCACACCAACACTATCATCGGATGCATTAACGGTGATCGTTCCATTGTTCGTGAACGTGTTGTCGGAGTCGACAGATACGGCTGTGCCCTCTTCTACCGTTATAGTGCCGTCAAGGATGACGTCTGCGGCACTGCCATTATCAGCCGTTGAGGTATTGATAGGGGTCGTTATGTCACCACTTTCTGTCACCTGCGCATGGGCCGCCGTGAACAGACCCGGAGCGGCAAAGCTGGCACCGAGTAAAAGAGCCATACGAAAAGCCCGGCCTGTGTAATTTTTTTTCATGTTATTGCCTGCTGACTGGTGACAAACTTTAGCCATCAGATACTCCCGTTATGCTCTGGAGATGCCGCTGGCAGAGCCAGTCAGCGTGACGAGCCTCGCACTCGAGCCCCTTCAAACCCCACCATCAATACACCGCAAATTCGCGTCTGGACTGTCTCGCCCAGAAAGCCTGACTTTGCAAGTGGTTAACGGTGGGTTAAATTCCACCTTACCGAACTATAAGGCCTGGTTAACGCAGCTTATCTTGGGGAAACCCGAAACACACTGGCATCAGATTTATCGGTCAAGACATACATGAAGCCGTCTGGCCCGACTCTTACGTCCCTGATCCTTGAACCAAGATCACCAAAGTGTTCCTGCTGGGCTCCGAACTGGCCGCTTTCGAGCTCGAGATGGCGCACATGCTCGTGGGCCAACGCACCAATAAAAAGATCACCCTGCCAGTCAGGGAACTGATCTCCATCATAAATGGCAAAGCCGGACGGGGCGATAGATGGTTCATAATGGACTATGGACTGCTCCATGCCATCCATCTGTGAGAATGGTGTAATCTGCGCGCCAGAATAATCGATGCAGTAGCAGATGACCGGCCAGCCGTAATTATTGCCCTTCTCGATAATGTTGACCTCATCACCACCGCGGGGCCCATGCTCGTGCGCGTAAACGATGCTATTTTTATCATCAAAAACAATCCCTTGCGGATTACGATGGCCATAGGACCAGATTTCCGGCAGGGCGTCTTGCGTATCGACGAAAGGATTATCTGCAGGCACAGTGCCGTCATCGTTCAGTCGAATAATCTTGCCAAAGTGGTTATCCAGCTTTTGCGCTTCCTCTCGATGGCGATAGCCATCGCCCGTCGTCAGCAAAAGAGTACCGTCACTAAGAAAAGCGATCCGACCACCGTAGTGAGCAGAAGTGGTACGCCATGACTCACCTGTAAAAATTACCTCAAGGTCCTGTAATGACCCGCTGCCATAAGTTGGCTCAAACCGCGCCCTGGCGAGCCTTAGCGTATTGCGGCGCCCTTCCGGGTGCGCATAAGAGAGATAAACGATGCTGTTTTCCTCAAATTCAGGGTGCAAAACCACATCAAAAAGACCCGCTTGACTCCGGAAGTGCACTTCCGGAACGCCTGCAACTGGGTCAGAGAGCAGTTCGCCATCCCGGATCACGCGCAACCGGCCGGCCTTTTCAGCCACCAGCATGTCTCCCGAAGGCAGAAAAGCAATAGAAGCGGCGGTCTCGAGACCAGTGGCAATTTCTGTAATCTCATAAGTGACGGGCGCAGCAGGCGCATCACCAATTTCAGTACTCAGTCGCTCGGCATCAGCAAGAGCTGCGGAACCGGCTGAAAACGCAGCCAAACTGGCTACAACTGCGAGAGATGCGGTGTTACGGAATTTGATCATGACGTCCTGCCTTTGTGGTCATTTGCATTACACTATTGGTTTGACACTGTTGTTGACTTAGCATGCCTAATGGGAAAAGCGATATTAGTTGTCGTATGTGGATGGGTGTAATGTCATGAGATTTTTTGGAAACGTTTTTGCCTGGCTGATGGCTGCACTGCTAGGGTACATCTTCGCCAGCACCTTTTCGACCCATTTCGTGTTGCAGGATCTGGCTGCCCTTGGCGCACCAATCACCCTCGAACAACGTGTTTCGACAAGTTGGGCTGATATTCTGGGCACATGGCAGTACGGGATTGTTATATCGGCCGCATTCGCTTTAGCGTTTTTCGTTGCCTCACTGGTTAAGGCGGTCATTCCGTTTTTGGCGCGCATTGCTTATCCTGTTGCTGGCGCGGCAGCTATTTATACCGCTCTGAGTCTCATGGAAGCGCAGTTTGGTACTGTGCCAATTGGCGGCGCGCGCTCTGATCTGGGTTTTCTCTTTCAGGTATTCGCTGGCGGGTTAGGCGGCCTCGCTTTCGAAGCGCTCCGGCCCAAAACTGAAAATGAATAGCCAAGTCATTTATGTCTGGAACATCAGCGATGCTTACAATTCGGAATATTTTATCTGTCTCTGCACTGATGGTTTTGATGACCCAAACCTTTGCACACCCTGCTCTGGCGCAAAACAGTAGCGACTATCCTGCTGCGGCATTCGCTGCAGGGCGAAAGGCATTTGATGAAGAGCGGTACCCTGAAGCGCATCGCCTGTTCGAAGAAGCCTGCAATGGTGGCCAACCAGGGGGGTGTTTCAATTTTGGCTTGATGGTTGACTATGGCATCGCAACAAGCCCAGATTCCTTGCGCGCCCGCACATTCTATCGGCTGGCCTGTGACGGCGAGATTCCGTCCGGGTGCAGATATCTTGGCGCACGCCTGCGAGAGAACGATCCGAAAGATCCCGAACTTGCCGTTTATTACCTTGGGCGCGCCTGCACACTTGGGGACGCAGAAGGCTGTTTCCTGACGGGGTATCTACACCGTATTGGCGAGGGCACCGCTAAAGATGAAGGCATCGCACTCGATTATTTCATTCAGGCTTGCGAGCAGAACTATCAACTGGCCTGCGATGAATTAAAGCCTAAACTTAGATAGACTACAGAAAATAAAGGGCGTTATGCGGAATTTTTTAATTGGAGCTGGCGCTCTCTTAGTCTTTGCACTCCTCATCATCAGTGTCATTCTTGTGCGTACGTTCACGTACGGTCCCGATGGTAGTGACAATATCGCAAAGGTTCCGCTGCCTGAAGCACCCGCCATTGATGTTGACCGAGCCGCGCAACACCTGGCTGAAGCCATGCAATTCAAGACAATCACGCTCCTGGCCGGTGACCCGAGGCCGGGACAGGAGGGGCCCTGGCTGGACTTGCATGACTGGCTTGTGCAGACATATCCGGCAGCACATGAAGTGATGACCCGTGAAGTCGTACCGGGTGGGCTGACATTGCTATATACGTGGCAGGGCAGCGACCCTGACCTCGATCCATTATTGCTCATGGCACATCAGGATGTTGTGCCGGTTAATATCGGCACCGAAAAAGACTGGACCGGAAAACCTTTCAGTGGCGAGATTATTGATGGCTATATTTATGGGCGCGGTGCGATTGATGACAAGGGTTCACTCGTCGCCATCATGGAAGCCCTTGAAGCGTTAGCCAGGAATGATTTCACACCTCAACGAACAATCCATCTTCTGTTCGGGCACGACGAAGAAGTGTCCGGCAGTGGTGCCGAAGCAGCAGTCGCACTCCTGGCATCGCGAGGCGTTCGCCCGGTCATGGCCCTTGATGAAGGTGCCTTGATTATCGACAAATCACCCCTCACGAGTAAACCGATGGCATTTATCGGTATTGCCGAGAAGGGATATATGAGTGTCGAGGTGACCGCTCTCGGCCTCGGTGGGCATTCCTCAACCCCGCCGCGTGACAGTGCGGCAGTTCGTCTTTCCAGGGCCGTCGTCGCGCTGGACGAGAACCAGTTACCTACAGATTTTTCCAAGCCACCTGTGTCTGACCTTTTTCAAACGGCTGCGCCGGACCTGCCTTTCCAGACACGCATGGCACTGGCTAATCTATGGCTCTTTGGCGGGCAGGTTGAAAAGCAGATGGCATCCTCGCCCAGCGCCAATGCCATGATCCGCACCACAACGGCTCCGACAATGCTGCAAGGCTCCGCCAAGGAGAATGTGCTTGCTCAACGCGCGACGGCGGTTGTCAATTTCCGTATCCACCCGAATGATACCGCAGAAAGCGTCCTCGCCCATATCGAGTCTGTTACGAGGGACATCCCCGGCATCGAAATCAGGCCATTGACAGATGGGATTGATAGCGCCAGCGCGCCAAAAGTATCCCCTACTGATAATCGGCAGTATGCCGTACTTGCCAGCGTCGCCAGTGACATCTCCGATGGCGCACCTGTGGCACCCTTTCTTGTGCTCGGTGCAACGGATGCCCGTTATGCCACTGCCATCACCGATAATGTCTATCGGTTTGCCCCGATGGTGATGAAAGCCGAAGATCTCGCTGGCTTTCATGGCACCAATGAACGCATCTCTGTCGAGAACATGGGCCAATTGGTCAAAGGCTACAGCCAGATTATTCTGGCCATGGATACCCCGTAAAAATTCTCCCTAATCTGCCATGGCGATAAGGCTGGCGTTTCCGCCTGCTGCGGTTGTGTTATTTGAAACAGTTTTTTCTTCCACAAAGCGAGTCAGATATAAAGGACCACCAGCCTTGGGGCCTGTGCCAGAGAGACCCATACCGCCAAAGGGTTGCACGCCGACAATGGCGCCAATCGTATTACGGTTGATATAGATATTGCCTGCTTGAATACGCGGCACAATATAATCTGCCAGCGTCTCAAGTCTGGAATGCAGGCCGAATGTCAATCCATAGCCTGTACTATTAATTGCGCTTATCACCTTATCCAGGTCGCCCGCCCGCCAACGGCAGACATGCAGTATCGGTCCGAACGCCTCCGTTCGCAGGTCAGTGAAGGAGGAGAGTTCAAAAATATGTGGTGGTACGAATGACCCTGCTGCACCAGCTGGCACTTCGCCTGACCATACGAGACGTGCCCTGTCTTTCATCTCTGCAATATGTGTATTCAAATTTGCCTGCGCTTCTGCATCTATCACAGGGCCAACATCTGTACCCATGAAGGCTGGATCACCCAGACGCAGCTCCTTCGCTGCGCCGATGATCATCTCAAGCATATGATCGGCCACATCCTCTTGCAGGAACAGAAGACGCAAGGCCGAACAGCGCTGTCCGGCTGAGCGGAATGCGGACATGACAACATCATCTGCCACCTGTTCCGGCAGGGCCGTTGAATCGACAATCATGGCGTTGATGCCACCAGTCTCGGCGATGAGCGGTACAATGGGGCCATTCTTTTCCGCCAGTGATCGGTTGATGTGACGCGCGGTTGCTGTTGAACCCGTGAACACCACTCCAGCGACCGAGGGGTGTTCAACAAGTTTGCGCCCCACAGCACCGTCACCGATAGCGAGATTGCAGACACCATCGGGCAGGCCCGCTTCTTTCAGCAGGCTGATGGCCGCATGGGCAACAAGCGGGGTTTGCTCTGCGGGCTTGGCGACCACTGTATTGCCGCAGGCAAGTGCCGCCGTGATCTGCCCCAGAAAAATCGCTAATGGAAAATTCCACGGCGAGATACAAACGAACGGGCCGCGCGGCGTCACATAGCGCCTGTTTGCTTCCCCCACCGGGCCAGGCAGGACAGGATTGGAGTTGAAAAGTTTTTCTGCCTCGACTGCATAGTAATGACAAAAATCAACCGCTTCGCGTATTTCCGCGAGGCCATCATCCATGGTCTTGCCTGCTTCTGCTGCAAGCAATGACAAAAACCTGTCCCGGTTTTGCTCTAGCAAATCAGCCAGGCGCCGTAAAATGTCGGCACGCTCCTGCACAGATGTAGCAGCCCAGCCCGGAAACTCAGTACGCGCTGCCTCAAACACCTTGTCCACCTGCTCCGCACCAAGACTTGCCGCCGAACCAAGACTCATCCCGGTTGCCGGATTGCTGATCTCATGGCTTTCAGCATCAGCACTGAAAAGCGGCGTGCCTTTGACGATTGAGGCAACGGACAGGCCAGCAACAGACTGGCCGGCTGCAGAGGAGAGTGCTTCAAGATGTGGCGTATACCCAAACTCTGCGCCCTGGGAGTTTGCCCTGTCATCAAACATTTCAGCTGGTAATCGGATCAGTTTTTGCCGGGCGGTGCCTTCGCGATAGATCAACTCACTCAATTCATCCTGTGGGGAGCGCAACAACTCATCCATGGACACTTTTTCGTCTGCCACCTGCGCAACAAAAGAAGAGTTGGCCGAGTTCTCCAGCAAGCGCCGCACGAGGTAGGCCAGCAAATCCTTGTACCCCCCGACAGGGGCATAAATTCGGGCGGGTACGCCCTCAATCGTCATTTCAAGATTATAGAGTGCCTCGCCCATGCCATGCAGGCGCTGGAACTCGTAGCCTTCTGTGTCACCTGCCATTTCCAGAATACTGGCCAGCGTATGGGCATTGTGGGTGGCAAATTGCGGGAAAAGTCGGGGGCGTGCATCCAGCAGCTTGCGGGCACAATCCAGATAGCAAAGGTCCGTCGCCGCTTTTTTGGTGAAGACCGGGAAGCCTTCCAGGCCGCGCTCCTGGGCTCTTTTTATCTCGGTATCCCAGTAAGCGCCCTTCACCAGGCGGACCATGAAGCGCCGGCGCAGTTTCTGGGACAGGGCATCAACCCATTCAATCACCTGAGGGGCCCGCTTCTGATAGGCCTGAATAGCCAGGCCGAAACCGTCCCAGCCTGCGAGGGATTTATCGCTGGAGACAGCCTCAAACACCAGAAGGGATAGTTCGAGCCGGTCTGCTTCCTCCGCATCTACCGTAAAATTGAGGTCATATTCTTTAGCCTGTCGCGCCAGCTTCAGGAGCTTCGGCACCAACTCTGCCATGACCCGCTCCTGCTTGCGCAATTCATAGCGCGGATGGATCGCGGATAGCTTGACCGAGAGGCCGGGACGGTCCGGCAGGGAAGTGTTGCGAGAACGCGCATCTTCCCCGATCGCGGCCAGCGCCTCTTCATACGCTTTGTAATATTTGTCGGCGTCGGCGCTGGTGCGGGCGCCCTCCCCCAGCATATCGAAAGAGAAGCGAAAGCCCTTGGCCCGTTCTTTATGTGCCCGGCGCAAGCCCTCACCGATGGTCTGACCCAGAACAAAATGATGCCCCAGAAACTGCATCGCCTGACGCGTCCCGGTGCGGATGACCGGCATACCAAGCCGCTTGGTCATCTTTTTCAGAATTGCCGCGGGCGTCTCCCCTGGCTGCATGACCCAGGACGACATGCCAATGCCCCAGCTGGCCGCCTGAATGAGCCAACTTTCATCGCCATCCAGTTCATCCCAGTCACCGTCCGAGAGTTTTTCTTCGATAAGACGGTTCTGGGTGCCCGCATCCGGCACACGCAGCAGCGCCTCAGCCAGAACCATAAGAGCGAGACCCTCTTTGGTGGAGAGAGAATACTCCTGCATGAACTCCTCAAGGCCACCGCCGCCGCCAGCAACTGACTTGTCGCGAATGCCCGCCACAAATCGCTCAGCGCGCTTCTTGATGCGCGCTTCCAGCTCTTCGCTGAACTGATTACGCTCCAGCAGCGCTTCTACCAATTGCGTTTCATCCGGGGCGTAGTCAGCGGTGAAAGTCGGGTGCGGTTCGGCCATGGGTGTTCCTGTTATTCATTTTCGCTGATCACTATACGCCATGGCCAAGGGGGGCAGATAGATTTTTATCGGGTCGAGAAACAACATCATCGATTTTTTTGAGCGCACCTGCGCGCTATGCAACCGCTTCAAACTGGACACGTGCCTCTGCCCCGCATAGAGTCGTTCACTTGTTTGCAAATACGAGGGCGACATCATGGATATTGAAGCTTTTATTGGCTGGGTGAATGCACAAGTCTGGGGCATTCCGATGCTCAGCCTGCTTCTGTTGACTGGCCTCTATCTCACCATTGGCCTGCGCTTCATGTCCATCATTCGGATTCCTTATGCATTTGGGCAGCTATTCCGCAAACGCTCCGGCTCTGCAGAAGGCGATGTGTCCCCCTTTGGCGCCCTGATGACGGCCCTCTCTTCTACGATCGGCACCGGTAATATCGGCGGTGTCGCTGCCGCGATTGCTATTGGCGGCCCAGGCGCTGTCTTCTGGATGTGGATGACGGCTGTGCTGGGCACCGCGACCAAATATTCCGAAGGCGTACTGGCGGTGAAGTTTCGCGAAACGGATGCCAATGGCAATCACGTTGGCGGGCCAATGTATTACATAAAGAATGGCCTTGGGTCGAAATGGGTCTGGCTTGGCGGCGTGTTTGCGACATTTGGTGTGCTCGCGTCATGGGGCACTGGTGCCTATATCCAGTCAAATGCCGTGGCCGATACGTTGAACAGCACCTACAATGTGCCACATCTTTTGACCGGCTTTGTTCTGGCTGCAGGGGCAGCGGCTGTTATTCTCGGTGGCATCAAACGCATTGCCAGTGTTGCCTCCAAGCTCGTGCCATTCATGGCCCTGGCCTATATTTCTGCGGGACTTGTTGTTCTGGTACTGAAAGTTGACGCGATCCCCGCCGCTTTCGGCATGATTTTTTCCGGTGCGTTCGGCATGACGGAGGCAACCACCGGCATCTCCATCGGCCTTTTGATGCTGGCGATGCAGAAAGGTGTAGCACGCGGGATTTTCTCTAACGAGGCCGGGCAGGGCTCTGCCCCCATCGCCCATGCGGCAGCCAAGAACAAGGACCCGGTAAACCAGGGCATCGTGGCAATGCTCGGCACGGTGATCGATACGTTGATTGTCTGTACGATTACTGCGCTTGTAATCCTCACCTCCGGCGCCGTCGCGCCGCAATGCCTCCCAACACCGGAAACGGTCGAACAGTTGCTGGCCGGCACGCAGGCTGCAGGCTGCGACACCAGCGCGCCTCTAACAGCAGCAGCTTTTGATGCCGTGCTTACGGGCATCGGCGCACATATTGTCTCTATCGGTTTGGTGGTTTTTGCCTTCACGACAATTCTCGGCTGGAGTTATTACGGTGAGCGCTGTGCAGCTTATCTGTTTGGCGAAAAGATCATCTTCCCGTTCAAGCTGAGCTGGATCATCATGGTAATGCTGGGCTCCGCCGTACTGATGCTGGAAGGCGAGGTGACAAATATCGTGAACCTAGCCTGGTTGGCCGCAGACACGCTGACGGGCCTGATGGCAGCGCCAAACCTGATTGCGCTTCTCCTGCTCTCACCGCTGGTGTTCCGCCTGACCAAGGAATATTTCGAGAAACAGAAATAGTAACGCCACGAAACAGCCTCATTTAGGGGCTGTTTTCGGCCTGACTTCACTGGTAGATTCGAAATAATGAGAAGTCATGCAACCGGTATGTTCATACCGGGTTAGGCTGTTATGAAACTGCGGTCTTTATTCCTGGGCGGGATTGGGCTGGTCATGCTGACCAGTGCCGGGTGCAGCTCTATGCCGGGGTCCGGTTCGATGGACAAAAGCCGTGAGCGGGTGAAGGAACTGACACCGGACAAGGTCAAGGTTTCCATGGACCGGCGGGATATGCGCCGGGCAGCGGAAGCCCCTCTCTATGATTTCAACATTAAGCGTGATGAAATTCCCAAGCCGCTTGCAAGCATTGAGAATGTCTACAGTCCTCCGGCGGAGCCAGCCTGCCTTAACATGAAGGCGGAGGTAGCACTGCTTTCTGCCGTGCTGGGACCTGACACAATCATCAATGAAGACGGCGAAGAAGAGAACATCCTTACGCTGGACCCCAGTGGCGCTATTGAGTCTGCTGTCACCTCCTTCATTCCGTTTCAGGATATCATCCGCCACATATCCGGGGCCAACAGTCACGAGAAGAAAATCGCCCAGGCCTATTTCAAGGGCCAGTTGCGTCGCGCCTATCTCAAGGGCTGGGCGGCAGAGCATGGCTGTGCCATACCACGCCCAAATCTGAAACCACTTCGCAGCGGCACGACCGGGCCAAAATCCTGAGGACATCATGAAAGTACTGACTACTGCTCTCGTAGCACTGACCATTATTGCGCCCACGATAGCCAGCGCGGAAACCTGCACTACCCAGGAAACTTTCGGGGTTATCATCCATGGCGGTACCGCAAGAGCCGGTAACGTACCTGAAGAACGTCTTTCTTTCATGCGCGAGATTTTGACCGATGCGCGCGCTGACCTTGATCGCGGCGCAGAGGCACTGGATGTCGTGGAAATGCTGGTCGCGAATATGGAAGATTCCGGCCTGTTCAATGCCGGAAAGGCCGCGATCAACAATGCAGGCGGCTTTGTCGAAACGGACGCCTCCATCATGGATGGCAAGACGATGGAAGCCGGTTCAGTTGCTTCCATGAAACTGGTGCGTAATCCGATTAAAGCTGCGCGTCTTGTGATGGATGAGACGCGTCATGTGATGATGGTTGGTGATCGTGGCGAAACTGCTGTCACGAGCCTGGGTGCAGAAACTGTGGAGGCTGAGTATTTTGTCAATAACAAGCACCATGATGAGCCGGAAAAACACGGCACTGTTGGTGCCGCTGTTCTGGATCGCTGCGGCAATCTGGCGGCGGGCACGTCCACTGGTGGCTATGATGCAAAGATTCCCGGCCGGGTCGGCGACAGCCCGGTGATTGGCGCTGGCACCTACGCCAAAAATGGCGTCATGGCTGCGTCCGCAACCGGCCATGGCGAGTTCTTCATCCGGTTTACGGCAACCAGGTCCATTGCGGCACGGATGGAATATGGCGGACTATCAGTTGGAGATGCAGCTCAGGCAGCCATTGACGAGATGGCTGCTGCGGGAAGCGATGGTGATGGCCGCGGCGGACTGATTGCGATTGATGCAGAAGGCAATTTTGCCATGCCATTTTCTTCTGAAGGTATGGTCCGCGGAATAACCAGTAATACGCAGACGCCTGTAGCTGGTGCCTTTGGCAACATGGAATAGGCAATCTCGTTCAGGTTGACGGTGCAGGGAAGATACTGGCGAATGTGAATGCCTCTGTTCCGGTGCCTGTTCGGTCAATCAGATCCAGCTTCAGCATACCTTCCTCAACTGATGGCTGATGCCCCTGCGGCACCCACCAGAGTGCCATGTGTGCTTTTTCGGGCCTTGGAAACCACTCCGCTTTGCGCCGGACAAATGTGGCATGGCCGGTACGATAGACAAAACTTTTCAAACTCTCAATGTCTTCCCAGACGCTCATGTTGATAAGCGTACCATCACCATAAGGATCATAGCCGACGGCGCCAGGACCGTCTTCATCCTTCAGGCGCCAGACGAACCCCGGACTTGCTTCGGCGGTAGTGGGTCAGTTTGAAAATCCGCCCAAATGACACGATTTCTCCCCGCCTTGGAATCGCCGTGTTAACATGCCATATTTAATACATGAGATTTAAACCATCAGAGGCAGACGGCAGCCATAAATGTCCGAATTGCGGAGCGCATTATGAGGTCTCCCATGGAGGAACCACTCCTGCGCGCGATGAAGATTGCGAAAAATGTGTATGTTGCAATGAGGTCATGGCCAAGTGGAACGCCACAAGCTATCCAGCGTTCAAGTTGATTGGGACCTGCCCCACAAAATCATGATGAGTAAACCTAAACGACCCCGCGACACCAACCAACTTGCAAAGCGCATAGTCGATCTGGCTACCGGCGAAAAGCAGGAAGAAGAAGTAAATGAGGCGCGGAGCAAGGCTGGTAAAAAGGGCGCAAAATCACGCTTGCGCGCCCTGACACCAGAGGAAAGATCAGAGATTGCTAGCGCAGCAGCAGCAGCGCGATGGAAAAAGTCCTAGGCCGCTTTCTGCTTCTCTCGTTCAAGCGCTTCAAGGGCTTTTCTTTCCTCATAATCTTCTGTGAAATCTAACTCAAACTGAATGCGATCATCATGAGGATAGGCATGGTTCATGTGCTCAACATCTGACATGGCTTTGTAAATATCATTGGAAATCGCATCCCGTCGCTGTTTCACTGCCTTCTGCCTGAGGCGTGGTGTGCCACCGAAATCCACGTCAAACCATAGATTCATCTGGTGGCCATTTTCGATTTTAGTCACGCATTGTTTGGCGCGATACATCGTTCCATTCTCATCAATTCGCATTGCTTGGCGAAGCACCTTCGAAACGTCCCGGCGATAGATTTTGCGAATATCCTCCGGGCGAGGACGCAGCTTTCCGTTCTCAACAGCCCAGTCAATAAAATCGTTTGGGTCGTTCGCGTCCTCACCTGTTGTGAGTTCCCACTCCTCCCAAGCGTTGAGTAGTTGCTCGTTATAATTAGCCATTATAATTCTCCTACAGACCAACTGGAGCTACACGTCCCCAGCCGTCACGAAATTCCCAATCCATAAAACAGTCTTCAATGCTTTTTTGGTACTTTCTCAAAAAGGCATAGGCATTTGGTACACCCGCTTGATGTCGGCGAAACTGAATTTGCCCGACGACCACGCTGGGATGAATGTGATGCCGCGCAGAAAAGGCCAGCACATCACGCTCAGAAATAAACTTCCCTTTGCGAGACATGAAAGAGAGAAGTTTGTCTTGAGGTAACAAAAATTCTGCCGCCTCATCATCTGCACGCTGTTCTTCTAATGGCAGTGAGTTACTGTCCCGATCCGGATCAAAAACATCTACGTGTGAATACGCAACATCTTTTCCGTCTTCATTGATAATGTGTTCAATCTCATGCCTTATTACGAAGCAAAGATTATCCGGCCTGTTTTGCCGTAATGATAATCCGATAACTGGATTATCCCCTAGCCAAGTACACACACCGTCCATTTTCCCGCCAGCAAGGGACTCCACAATAGCGGTCCGGACACCGCATTCCCATAAAAGATATGGTATTCTGCAAAAGTCATCACGATCATGCATGTGAGCGCGAATCTCCGGCAGCATATCAATTAGCTTTCCCTTATCGTAATCTGGGCAGTCCATTGTTTTGGCGATTGACCTAACGCGATGAAGCCAAACTAACTGCACAGGCGTGATCTCGTCGTAATTGGATTTTTTTGCTGCATGCGGAGCAATATGTGCACTACCTACATATGGGATATTTGACACACTATTGGTATCAAAAAATCTCATCATTTGTAGATCCAACAGATCGGCCTGTGTGTCTTCAATCCAGCCACGCCGGATCATTTCTCTAACAGGAAATGAGCCAACCCAATTAGCGCGAGTTTTAACGCCGGGGTCTGGCTTTTTTGCCAACGCCAAGTCGTACATGCGTTGAAGGTTGGCAAAGAACTCAGGGGTAACGTCAAACGCATCACCGAGGGCTACGGCAAGATCGACAGATATAGACCTTTTGCCGTGAATGATCTGATTTAGTTGTGACACGCTCATGCCAAGGATGTAAGCAAGGTCAGACTGCTCCCATCCGCGTGCGTCCAATTCATCTTGGATAAACACGCCAGGGTGCTCAACAGTAATTGTCGCTTCGTTTGACATCAGTGATAATCCTCAATGGCCAGTATTGTTGCTTTTTGTGGTTCGGCCTCGCTGTCCAGCGTGAACACAATTCGATATTTGCTGTTAATACGAATTGAGCGCTGCCCTTTGCGATCTCCTTTCATCTTTTCGTAATGCAGACTTTTCCAATTCCGGAGGGTTCGGTCATCTGGTGCCGCCCGCAAGACGGTCAGCTTTCGCCTTGCTCCTCGAATCACTGCAACGGGCAACCGGGTGTCTCCCGCATTGTCCGTTTCGATCTTTGCAAGCTCAGAATCAGCAAACTCGACCTCCATAATTATTTATAGCCGCTTGCCGGGGAGTGTGTCAAATACCATTTTACATAATTTGTTAAACTGACCCAAATGCTTGACAAAAGTGCCGGAAGTGCTATGTTGTGAGCATGAACAAGCTGCCCCTGCATACCCGCGTCACGATCCTGAAATGCCTCCTGCAAGGCACGTCTATTCGCGGAACAGCGGAGATTGCTGACGTATCCAAAAACACAGTTTCCAAGCTGGCCAATCAGGCTGGTGCGGCCTGTTATGCCTTCCATGAAGAAAATGTTCGCAACGTGCAGGCGTCCCGCGTCCAGTGTGATGAAATCTGGTCATTCACCTACGCAAAACAGAAGAACGTGAAGACAGCTAAAGCTGCACCGGCTGAGGCTGGCGATACATGGACTTGGACCGCCATTGATGCGGATAGCAAGCTGGCAATCTCCTATCTCGTCGGTGGCCGGGACGGTGAATACGCCATCGCCTTCATGGATGATCTGCGCTCACGTTTGGCCAATCGGGTCCAACTTACTACTGACGGTCACAAGGCCTATCTCGAAGCTGTAGAAGGCGCTTTTGGTGGTGATGTTGATTATGCACAACTGGTCAAAATGTATGGCGAGCCAGCCGGGAAAACAGCAGAGCGGAAATATTCACCAGCGGAATGCACGGGCATCAAAAAGCGCCGGATCGAAGGCGATCCCGACAAAGAGCATGTTTCAACTTCCTATGTTGAGCGCCAAAATCTGACCATGCGTATGCACATGCGCCGCTTCACCAGACTGACAAACGGCTTCAGCAAGAAAATCGAAAACCATGCAAACGCTGTTGCCCTGCACTTCATGTATTACAATTTCATCCGCAGCCATAAATCACTCAACAAGCTGACCCCGGCAATGGCCGCTGGCATCACTGACAGAACATGGGAAGTTGAGGACATCGTGAAACTGGTAGATGATATGTTCAATAAGCCCAAAAAACGGGGACCATACAAAAAGAAGGGTCAGCAAATTTCAAACTGACCCACTACCGCTTCGGCGAAAGCGTTGACAGCTTCTATCGCGTTGCTGAAGCCTGCCATGCGCTCGTCTTCCATGGAAAACATTGGCCTGGCGATATTGATCTGGGCGAGGTGATATTTCGTCATGTTGAATCCCTGATCGCGATGATGGAAACGATCAACAGAGATGAAAACATGAAAAGCGAATAGAAGAAAAACACAAACAAGGTTGCAAAGAATGACTTGATCCAGCCGCGTCTGAAAGCGCCCTTCAAGGCGAGCAGATAATAGACAAAGAGCGTAACCAGAAAGATGGAAGTGGCCACGCCACCCGGCACAAGTGAGGCAGCAAAGACAGCCGCAATCAGTGCCAGGAACATGAAGGCATGCACATTCAGAGATAATATGAGATGGTCATAAACAAGCGCGTCCTTTCCCCGAACGAAGAAGAGCCCCAGAAAGGCCATCAAGGGGGCCATGATGAACATCAATCGCGGCAGCCAGCTGTTGAGCGCGGTATTAAATGGCCGCGGGTTCAGGGCAACCTGATTGATCCTGTCGGCCACGGATGAAAACTCCTGCGCGGCAAGTACGTCTTCCTCATCCGTTTCATCAATATCATATAGGACACGCTCACTTACGAATTGCTTGAAAGCCGCTGCCTCGTCCTCGGTGTATTCTGCCTCTGACGCTTTTGCCAGGAAGAGAAAATCAAAAGTAACAGTCTGGACCTCGCCGGATTGCAGTTCAAACATGGCTGCAACCTGCCCGGTTTCTTCATTAGCCTCGGCAAGACGTGGTTTCAGAGTCAGAAAATAGGTATCGGTCAGCGCCATGATCGAGAAGAAGACAAAGCTGATGACAAGAAAAAACCGGATCGGTGGCGTAAAGACAGAGCGCTTGCCATCTCCATATTCCCGAACATAACGACCGGGTTTCGTCAGCATGGTCCCCAGGGTTCTAAAAAACTTTGAGTCAATCGAGAAAACACCGGTCAGCGTTTCGCCCGCGAGAGACAGAATGTTACGGCGGCAGTCGTCATTTTTCTGGCCACAATTATAGCAAAATGGGCCAACAACCTCTGCGCCACAGGCAAAGCAGCTTGGTGGTAAGCTGCTGTCTCGCCCTTTTTTGCGGTCCAGCACTGTTTCGGCAACAGCACCATCTTCAAGTACATCAGTTTCTGACATCACGCCCCTCATCAGAATCTCGGCCACATAATCGCACAGATGTGGCACACCTGAAAGACGAGATTGCCCCGCTAGCCATCGCGGGCTAGAGAGTGCTGGATTCTTACCGCGCGGCGCAATCATGCGTTCTCGCGCCAGCCCGAAAACCAAGGAGAGGTATTATTATGGCCCGTAACAAGATCGCGCTTATCGGCTCAGGCATGATTGGTGGCACGCTAGCCCACATCGCTGCTCAAAAAGAACTGGGAGATGTCGTCCTTTTCGATATCGCCGAAGGTATTCCTGAAGGCAAAGCTCTCGATATCGCTGAAAGCTCGCCCGTTGATGGCTATGACAGTGCGCTTTCCGGTACACAGGACTATGCCGACATCGCTGGTGCGGATGTTTGTATCGTCACAGCCGGTGTGCCACGCAAGCCCGGCATGAGCCGCGATGATCTGGTTGAAATCAACCTGAAAGTCATGAAATCGGTTGGTGAAGGCATTGCGAAACATGCACCGGACGCGTTCGTCATCTGTATCACCAACCCGCTTGATGCAATGGTCTGGGCCCTGCAGAAATTCTCCGGTCTGCCACACAACAAGGTTGTCGGCATGGCAGGTATTCTTGACTCTGCCCGCTTCCGCTATTTCCTCGCCGAGGAGTTCAATGTTTCTGTGGAAAGCGTGACTGCCTTTGTGCTGGGCGGCCATGGCGACACAATGGTGCCGCTTGAGCGGTATTCCACCATCGCAGGTGTGCCTCTGCCGGATATGGTCAAAATGGGCTGGACAACACAAGACAAGATTGACGCGATTGTTGACCGCACACGCAAAGGCGGCGGCGAAATCGTTGCTCTCCTGAAAACTGGCTCTGCTTATTATGCGCCAGCGGCCTCCGCGATCCAGATGGCAGAGAGCTATCTGAATGACAAGAAAGTCGTTGTGCCGTGTGCAGCATATCTTGACGGGCAATACGGCGTAAAAGATCGTTATGTTGGTGTGCCGATTGTTATCGGTTCAGAGGGCGCAGAGCGCATTCTGGAAGTCGAATTTGACGCAGAAGAAAAGGCAATGTTCGATCACTCTGTTGCAGCCGTTGAAGACCTTGTGGAAGCCTGCAAGAAGATTGATCCAAACCTGAACTAGGGCCCTTTCTCAAGCACACAGCACATTTCAAGAAAAAGCCCTGGGTTGAATAATCCGGGGCTTTTTCATTCTCATCACTTTGTGATCGGGCTTGTGGGTTTGTGAGTGGGAAGGGACAGGCTGCTGGCATATACGACTGCAAAATATTTGTTGGAGTCCATCATGCCGCTAAAATTCGCCCTTTCAATTGTCGCCAGCTCTTTTATGCTCTTCAGCGCTTTAGCTGTTTCAGCCGAAGAGATTACTGATCTCGGACCTGCTGTTGGCACAGCCTTGCCACACAACCTGACTGTGAACGGGCAAGTCCCTTACGCTGATCTTGCTGGCGATAATGGCGCGGTCATTTTCTTTGTGCGCTCTATCAGCTGGTGCCCATATTGCAAAAATCAGATTATCAATATCTCTTCAAACGCGGAGGCCTTCGAAGAGCGCGGCTTGTCCCTGATCTATGTGAGTTACGATGCGGCCGAGGAGCAACTCAAGTTCAAGGAAAGCAGGGGCCTGCGTGGCAACTTTGTCTCTGACCCCCAATCCAGGATTATCGATGCCTTTGGTTTGAGAAATCTGGATTACGATGAAGAACACTTCGCGCATGGCGCACCGCATCCGGCAGTTTTTTTCGTGCACCCGGATGGGACCATCAAAGCCAAGCTCTATGAAGAAGATTATCTGGATAACAATCGCAGCTACAAGAACAGGCCAGCACTGGACATTATTCTGGAGAAAGCAGATAGCGCACTGCTTGCTGGCTGACGATTTGCTTTGGAACCTGTCTTAATGTGAACCCGCGAAGCGATTAAGTGTAGTTGCTTCGCGGGTTTTACCGTGCCGACCATCCGCTGGGTGGGTGGGGTGGGGGAAGCTGGATGGTGGCTTTCACTAACGCGACATTTTCGCGATAAGGTGATTTTGGGGCAAAACGCAACTCAAAGTTGCCGGACGCACTAGGTGCCGACTTTTTTGCACTGCACACTAGGTTTTCCTTAGGAATAAAAGTATAAGTTGAGCTTTGTAGTAGCGTTATCGAGGCAAGGTCACCTGCCTTATCGGAGTTCCATGTTATACACAGCTTATGAAATGAGCCGAAACGCACTGCGCCCCTGGCGCGCAGCGGCACAAGCCGGAGCAGATTTCTGGCAATCACCCTACAATCTGGCAAAAGACAGCTGGCTAGGGCGTAATGCCTCGGCCTCGCTCGCTGTCTTTGACAGTATCACCAGACACTATACTAAGCCCGATTGGCGGCTCGATTTCACGGAGATCAAAGGCAAAAGCGTACCTGTTTCCGTAGAAACCGTACTCACCAAGGATTTCGGCTCCTTGCTTCATTTCCGCCGTGAGCCGGCAGCGCTCAAAAAAGCCAAGGGGGCCAGAGCGGCACCGGATCCGCGTGTTCTTATCGTTGCTCCCATGTCTGGCCATTTTGCCACGCTGCTACGCGGCACGGTTGAAGCCATGCTGCCAGAGCACGAAGTTTATATCACTGATTGGGCTGATGCGCGGAACGTACCGATCACTTCTGGTACATTCGACCTCAACAATTACGTCGATTATCTGATCGATTTCCTGAGCGAGATAGGCTCAGGCGCGCACACCATGGCTGTCTGCCAGCCAGGACCTGCATTGCTTGCAGCCATCGCTGTGATGAGCGAGCAAGACCATCCTGATCTGCCTGCGACCATGACTTTCATGGGTAGTCCGATTGATGCACGCAAGTCCCCTACAGTGACCAACCAGCTTGCGGAACAACGTTCTTTCGAATGGTTTGAAAGCAACATGATTCAAACCGTACCGGCGCCCTATGCAGGGATTTTCCGCCGCGTTTATCCCGGCTTTCTGCAATTGTTCAGCTTTATGTCGATGAATTCCGAGCGCCATATGCAGGCGCATCATGACTATTTCAACCATCTGGTTGAAGGTGACGGGGACAGTGCCGAGAAACACCGGAAGTTTTATGATGAATACCTGTCTGTCTGCGACATGACAGCCGAGTTCTACCTTCAGACTATCCGCGAGGTTTTTCAGGAATACACGCTGGCGCAAGGCAATTTCCGCCATCACGGCAATCTGGTGGAGCCCGGCAACATCACCAAAGTTGGCCTGATGACTGTTGAAGGTGAACTGGATGATATTTCCGGTATTGGCCAGACACAGGCAGCGCACACCATCTGCTCTGGCATTCCTGACGACATGAAACTGGATTACATCCAGCCAGGCGTCGGGCATTATGGTGTTTTCAATGGCTCGCGTTGGCGCACGGAAATTCAGCCACGCTTGCGCACTTTCATCATGCAGCATCATAACGCAGCAAATGAGAAGAAGGTGCAGTCAGAGCAAACCGCGAGCCATCTGAAACTCGTCAAAAGCGACTGATTGCCCCTTTCGTCGGCTGGCCCTAGGGTAGGAAAAAACCTGCCCGGGGTCTTACATGTCCAAGAAACTCAAAAAAGGCGACCGCCTCTATCTGGTGGACGGCTCTTCCTACATTTTCCGCGCTTATCACGCTCTGCCACCTCTGACGCGCAAATCCGATGGTATGCCCGTCGGGGCAGTTTCCGGCTTCTGTAACATGCTCTGGAAGCTGCTGGCGGATGTGAATGATGATGCCGTAAAGGAGATGGGCACACCCACCCACTTCGCAGTGATCTTTGACCATTCCTCTTATTCTTTCCGAAATGATCTTTATAGTGAGTATAAAGCAAACCGTGACGAACCGCCAGAAGACCTGCGCCCACAATTCAGCCTGATCCGCGATGCTGTCCGCGCCTTCGGATTGCCCTGCATAGAGATGGAGGGCTATGAGGCAGACGACCTGATTGCAACATATGCTCACTTAGCAGACAAAGCAGGCGCTGAAACCGTCATCATCTCGTCTGACAAGGACCTGATGCAGCTGATCACTGACAATACGACCATGTATGACACCATGAAGTCGCGCAGAATTGGCCGTGCTGAAGTGATGGAGAAGTTCGGCGTTGGGCCAGAGAAGATGATTGACCTGCAGGCGCTGACGGGTGACTCTGTCGATAATATTCCGGGTGTTCCCGGCATCGGCCCCAAGACGGCGGCCCAGTTGCTCGATGAGTATGAGACGCTGGAAAATCTTCTTGAGCAGGCGGATGGCATCAAACAGAAAAAACGCCGGGAAAATCTCATTGAGTTTGCAGAAGATGCGCGGCTATCCAAGGAACTGGTGACGCTAAAAACCGACGTCCCGGATGTGGACCCCGAGAGCGGGTTTGTCGTGACCCCACTGCCGCACGGTCAGCTCATTTCATTTCTTGAGTTGATGGAATTCACCACACTGACAAAACGTGTTCGAGCCGCAAGTGGTGACACATCACCTTCAACGGCGGTAGCGCCAACACGTGACGCTGGCGAGATCAAAACTGATACATATCAGACTGTCTACTCCTTACAGGAAGTTAAAGCATGGGTTGCCAAGGCGCACGCGCGCGGCCTGATCGCTGTTGATACGGAAACAACCGGCCTTGATGCCATGTCTGTTCGTCTTGTTGGTATCTGCCTCGCAACCGCTCCGGGCGATGCCTGCTATATCCCGCTAACTCATGGCGCAGGTGACTTGAGCCTGAGTGATCCCGATGCAGCAAAACAACTGAATACAGACGATGTTCTGAACATTCTGCGTCCCATGCTGGAAGATCCATCTGTCCTGAAGGTTGGACAGAACTTCAAATATGACCTGCTGATTTTCCAGCGCCACGGCATCAATGTAGCACCTGTCGATGATACCATGCTGATGTCTTATGCGGTGGAATGTGGCCTGAACAAGCATGGCATGGATGAGTTGTCCAAGAAACACCTTGGACACGAGTGCATCAGCTTCACCTCTCTCGCTGGCACAGGCAAAAAGCAGAAAACCTTTGATCAGATCCCAATCGCTGATGCAGCAAAATATGCTGCAGAGGATGCAGATGTGACGCTCCGCCTGCATCATATTCTGGCACCTATGGTGATATCTACACAAAAAAAGACAATGTACGAAACCCTGGAGCGACCCATGGTGCATATTATTGCCGGCATGGAGCGTGAGGGCGTGAAAGTTGATCGTGATGTACTGTCACGCCTGTCCGGTGAGTTTGCGCAGCGCATGGCGCAGCATGAAGCAAGCGCGCATGACCTGGCCGAGGAGAAATTTAATCTTGGCAGCCCGAAACAGATATCAGAAATTCTGTTCGGCAAACTCGGCCTTGAAGGCGGGAAAAAAACCAAAACCGGCGCGTGGTCCACCAGCGCCGATGTGCTGGACGCACTTGCGGCACAAGGGATTGAGATTGCACAGGAAATTCATCACTGGCGACAGCTTTCCAAGTTGAAAGGCACTTACACAGACACATTGCCAGAAGCGATCAATCGCGAGACAGGCCGCGTCCATACTTCTTATTCGCTGGCAGCCACCCCTACCGGGCGCCTGTCTTCAAATGATCCAAATTTGCAAAACATCCCTATACGTACGGAAGATGGGCGGAAGATACGCACGGCCTTCATTCCTGAAAAAGGTAACGTTTTAATATCCGCCGACTATAGCCAGATCGAGTTGCGCCTGCTGGCACATATTGCCAATCTTGACACGCTTAAGCAAGCGTTTGCGGATGGCACGGATATCCACGCCATGACAGCATCGGAGATGTTCGGTGTTCCAATCGAAGGGATGGACCCGATGGTTCGGCGTCGCGCCAAGGCGATCAACTTTGGTATTATCTATGGCATCTCGGCCTTCGGCCTGGCCAATCAGTTAGGCATCTCGCGCGGCGAAGCAAAGGATTATATCGACAGCTATTTTGAGAAGTTTCCGGGCATCCGGCAGTATATGGATGAAACAATTTCCTTTGCCAAAGAACATGGCTTTGTGGAGACAGTCTTTGGACGCCGCACACATATCCCGAATTTCAAAATCCCGGCACAGCGAGGATATGCCGAGCGCCAGGCGATCAACGCCCCTATTCAAGGCTCCGCAGCTGATGTGATACGCCGTGCCATGATCCGTATGCCGCAAGCATTACTCGAATCTGGCCTGAAAGCGAAAATGCTTTTGCAGGTTCATGATGAGCTGATCTTTGAATGCCCCAAGGGGGAAGCTAAAAAGGCATGTACGCTTATCAAGGAGATTATGGAAGCGGCGGCTTCGCCTGCCGCGCAGATTGATGTGCCGCTTGTCGTCGAGACAGGCGTTGGGCAAAATTGGGATGAAGCGCATTAAACTCGTCAGAAAAGGTTCAGGCTCGTCTTTTCACTGAATAATTCAAGGGCCATCGTGCCGGCATGCGAATTCCCCGCCTTGTTCAGAGCTGGGGACCACACCGCGACCGAGCAAATGCCCGGCACAACAGCCAGAATACCCCCGCCAACGCCAGATTTACCGGGAAGCCCGACATGGAAGGCAAAGTCGCCACTCATATCGTAGTGTCCGCATGTCATCATCAATGCATTGATACGATTGACATGCGCATGTGTTGCAATCTGCTGGTTCGTGACCGGGTCGACACCGTCATTGGCGAGGTATAGGCCTGCACGTGCAAGCTCTTGACAAGTCATCTCCAAGGCACATTGACAAAAGTAAGCCTGCAGAACCTCTTCGGGATCATTCTGCAGCACGCCAAAGCTCTTCATGAAATAAGCCAGACTGCGATTGCGATTGCCCCACAGAGCCTCTGACCTTGCGACCTCATCATCAATACGAACTCGAGGTGAGCAGGACAATTTGCGCGCAAGATCAAGGATCAGGTCTGCGCCAGCTTTTTGACGGCAATGGGTTATGATGGTGTCAGTTACAATAATCGCCCCCGCATTTATAAAGGGGTTACGTGGTATCCCCTGCTCCTGTTCGAGTTGGACGATGGAATTGAACGCACTGCCGGATGGTTCTCGCCCAACCCGGTCAAACAGATCCTCATTTTCAAAGCCAAGTGCGATCGTCAGAGTCAACACTTTCGAGATTGACTGAATGGAAAATGGTACGCCAGCATCACCCGTCCTGTAGCATTCCCCCTTGACCGTCGTAACAGCCATACCGAATGCTTTCGGGTCAGCCGCGGATAACGCCGGGATATAGTCAGCAACCTTCCCAACACCCAGCTCTGGCTGAATTTCTTGCGCTATTTCATCAAGTACTTTTTGCCAATCCATTAGTCGGCTGGTGACAGAGAGTCAGGTAAAAATCAACCACCTGAAACAATATCATTTAGCGCTTCACGTATCGGCCTGATCGCTTTGACTAGTCCTTTATAAGCCAGTTCATCCGCCGTCATAGCCGCCAACTGAGTAGATAGCCCGGCGGCCATTCGTCTCGCTCTTGGGTGATCCCATAAGTTCGCAAGGCTATCGGTATAGATACGGATTGTGAATAATATGTCTCCACTCAGAGGCAAGCGCCGAAGCGTTTGTCGTTCTACACGGATGAAAAGATGGTCGAATGGGCTATCATTTGTCTGAAGCCACTCATCATGACTATGTGGCTCCGGCCTGTGGAGTTGCTCGCCTTCATCCAGTGACCAGTTCAGGCGCCAGAGTATTTTATCCGGTAACAGGCGATCAAAAACACGATTGACCTTTTTCGCAAGAGTCTGCCCATAACCTGGCACTGGCGCGTGTATGTGCTCGAGTGGTTTGCCGATCTTGTCGGCCAATCTCCATGAGGACGGAAAACACAAGCAAGCAGAGGCTAATCTATAGCCTTTCTCAAAAGGTTGAATAATACAAAGGTCTTCCTGAACGAGTTGTCCTGCAAGTTTTAATGGTACCTTTTCAAAATCGGCAACAGAAAAACTTGTACCCTGCGGCTTTATGGATATTGAGTCGTTTTTATACGTATAAATTTCTGGAAATCTTTGCAGCAAATACCGACGCAACATGTCCAAGACTTCTTGCTCAGCATCAAAAGCGCTGGGGATGCGTTGATAAACAGCGTCTGGGTCATCTATAAGCAAACGGCTTTTTTGCGCCAACTGGTCTGCAAAATTGCCATCAATTTCGATCCACTCTCCGACGTCACAGCGATGCAGGCCCATTGTGAATGGCCGGGTACTGCCGTCATAGGGGGTATAACGAAACTGCGACATGCGTCTGACCTTAGAACAATCAGACGCGCCGTGCAGCTAAAAGCGGCTTACCCCCACGGACCACGTGGTTGACTACCTTGCGGCTGGTAACCTGTCTGTCCCATCTGACTGGCCATTTCCTTCAACCGATCTATTCGGTTCTGGGTACTCGGGTGTGTCGAAAACAGATTATCGGCACGCTGGCCATGCAGCGGATTGATAATCATCATCTGCCCGGTCGCCGGGTGGCGTTCGGCTGTGTCATTTACGATCTTCGCAGCCACGTTGGAAATTTTTGCCAGCGCAGACGCAAGCCAGAGGGGTTGGCCACAGATCTCTGCGCCCATCTTGTCTGCTTCATACTCACGTGTACGGCTGATCGCCATTTGCACCAGACTGGCTGCCAAAGGCGCCAGCAGCATAATGGCTATTGCGCCAATCAGACCACCATTGTCACGGTTCCCGCCAAAGAAAATGGCAAAGTTCGCAAGTGCCGTGATGGCACCGGCGATTGTCGCAGTTATGGTCATGGTAAGCGTGTCGCGATTTTTCACGTGCGCCAGTTCGTGCGCCATGACGCCGGCGATCTCTTCCTCGCTCAAAATGCGCAACAGCCCCGTTGTCGCTGCGACAGCTGCGTTTTGCGGATTGCGCCCAGTGGCAAAAGCGTTGGGTTGATCGTTCTCGATCACATAAATTTTCGGCTGCGGCATATTGGCGCGCTCAGCCAGTGCAGAAGTGAGTGCTGCGTAGCGACGGATCGACCCGGTAGAGGTTCCGGGGTCCACCTCTTTGGCCTTGTACATGCGCAAGACGATTTTGTCTGCATTCCAGTAACTGAACAGGTTCATGCCGCCAGCAAAAAGCAAGGCCAGCATCATGCCGCCTTTTCCGGCGATCATGGCACCGATAAATCCGAATAAGGCCGTCAGGGCGGCCATCAAAATGCCTGTTTTGATAACAGAACTCATTTGTTTTCTGCTCCGTAAGAGTTATCTGAGGATGAGATAATTTTGAGCAGAGCGATTTTCAATATTGGCCATGACGAATAACGAAAATGACATTGAAGCGGCTATTCCCCATACACAGGACGGCATTCCGATGGTCGTCAACGGTCAGCGCCTGAGTGACACAGCCATTCAGGCCCTGCGGGAAGCACGTGATCGCAAGAACGAGGCGAAGACAACAAACGCAAACCTACCCGCCGAACTGAACGGACCTAAAGGTGTCGAGCCAACCCGCTATGGTGACTGGGAGCGGGATGGTCGGGTGATCGACTTCTAAAGACTAAAGCGTGCGTTCTTTTTTCTCGACCGCGAAGCACTCAATAATGTCGCCTGATTTCAGGTCATCATAATTGGCAAAGCTCATGCCGCATTCCTGTCCCATTGGCACTTCCTGAACATCGTCCTTAAAGCGCTTCAATTGTGACAATTCACCTTCGTGGATCACAACATCATCGCGGATCAAGCGCACTTTCGCGCCTCGGCGCACCATGCCCTCAACGACGCGACACCCGGCAACCTTGCCAAACTTGGAAATGTTGAAGACTTCAAGAATTTCTGCGTTACCGATGAAGGTTTCGGAAATCTCAGGGTCGAGCATACCTGACAGAGCACCTTTAAGATCATCCAGCAGATCATAAATGATCGAGTAATACCGAATCTCGACGTTTGACTTCTCTGCTTCTTCACGTGCCTGCTTGTTGGCCCTTACGTTAAATCCTATGACGGGCGCATTGGATGCCTCAGCCAGGATAACATCACTCTCAGAGATACCACCTACGCCTGTGTGCAAGACTTTGACGCGCACTTCATCTGTCGACATCTTCTCGAGTGAACTGACAATTGCCTCAACAGACCCCTGAACATCTGCCTTAATGACAACAGGCAACTCCTTGATTTCTGCGTCTTTCAACTGTGACATCATCAATTCAAGAGATGTCCCGGATGACTTGGCATTCATCTTTTCACGGCGCTGGCGCTGGCGGAACTCTGCCACTTCGCGGGCGCGCGCTTCCGACTCAACCACAACGAACTGGTCACCTGGCTCCGGCACGCCATTAAGGCCGAGAATTTCTACCGGCATGGCAGGCTCGGCTGCCTTTATCTGCTGACCCTTATCGTTAATCAGGGCACGAACCTTGCCCCATTCAGCACCACAAACAAGAATGTCGCCACGCTTCAAGGTACCGCGCCGCACAAGCAGGGTTGCAACAGGGCCGCGACCTTTATCCAGTTGCGCCTCGACGACGGCACCGTCAGCAGGACGGTTCGGATTGGCTTTCAGCTCAAGCAACTCTGATTGCAAAAGGATTGCTTCCTGAAGTCCGTCGAGGTTCAGCTTCTCAAGGGCAGACACTTCTACATCCTGGATTTCACCGCCCATGCCTTCAACCTGAAGTTCATACTGCAGAAGATCTGTACGCACCTTGTTGGCATCCGCCTGCGGGCGGTCAATCTTGTTAATTGCGACGATGATCGGCACTTCAGCAGCTTTAGCGTGACTGATTGCCTCGACCGTTTGAGGCATAACGGAGTCATCAGCAGCAACGACGATGATAACAATATCCGTCACTTTCGCACCCCGCGCCCGCATCTGAGTGAACGCTGCGTGGCCAGGCGTATCAAGGAAGGTGATCTTCTGACCGCTATCAACGGCAATCTGATAGGCACCAATATGCTGGGTAATCCCGCCAGCTTCACCGGCAACAACATCCGTCTGACGCAACGCATCAAGCAACGACGTTTTACCGTGGTCGACATGGCCCATGATCGTGACTACAGGAGGTCGTGGTTGAAGATCCTCATCTCGATCTTCATCCCCCTCAAGGCCCTCTTCTACATCAGCCTCTGAAACGCGCTTAACGGTGTGCCCCAAATCCTCAACGATCAACTGTGCAGTATCCGCATCAAGGATTGCGTTTGCAGTGACCATCTGACCCTGTTTCATCAATTCCTTGACCAAATCTACAGCTCTCATCGCCATACGCTGTGCAAGGTCCTGCACTGTGATCGTTTCTGGCACGACAACTTCACGGGCCTGCTTTGAGGAATCCGAGCCACGTGCCTGACGTGCCTGCTTCTCCCGCTCGCGGGCGCGGCGCACAGACGCCAGAGAGCGTTGCCGCTCCTCATCATCCAGAGCATTAGCAATGGTCAGTTTGCCAGTACGACGACGATTTTCTTTCGGCTTGGACTGGTTACGGCTTTCATTATCGAAATTGCGCTTGGTCTTGATACGTCCACCGAGTTCGGCAAGCGGATTATCTGCGTCCTTCTCAAAGCTGCGACCTTCTTTTTCGCCAGACTCTTCACGCCCTTTAGTGCGTGCATCGGCCTTGGCAGCATTACGTTTCTTGCGCTCCTCTTCTTCTCGCTCCAGTTCTTGACGCGCCTCTTCTTCGGCCTTGGCTCTGGCTTCGGCTTCCCGGCTGCGTTTTTCCTCTTCCTCCGCGACGCGTTTGCGCTCCGCCTCAAGCTTCTCCCGCTCTTCAGCTTCCCGCTTTTCGCGCGCTGCACGCTCGGCTTCTTCGCGCTGTTTCTTCTCTTGTTCCTGAACTTTTGCAGCCTTCAAAGCGACTTCGATACGCTTCTTCTCCGTATCAGAAAGCGTGCGCAGGACTTTGCCGTCTTTCTTTGCCTCCGGCTCGGGAGCCGCAGGTTTTTCTGCCGGCTTTTCAGCAACCGGTTTGACCTCTTTAGGAGATGGCGCAGCCCCAACTTTAGGCGCGATTGTGCGCCTTTTCTTGGTCTCAACAACAACCGTTTTGGAGCGCCCATGTGAAAAGCTCTGCTTTACGGAACCGGTTTCCGTTTTGCGCAGAGTTAATGGCTTACGCTTCGGCTTGGACGTTTCGTCTTTAGTTTCTTCGCTCATCAAGTCTCCAACCTGCACGTTCAGGAGCAGGCTTTCCAGATTAGAGGTGAAGGACATAGCGCCCCTGCCATGCAGGGTCTACAGTACAACACCGTTTTATTCGGGGTCGCCCCCATGTTCTTCATGCGCCGACGAAAAGCCGGCAAGTCGATCAACTTCCTTGAGGAAGGTACTCAGCGCTTTCTTCCGCTTGAGGCCAATGTGGACAGCATTAGTGGTGCCCAATGCCTGATCCAGCTGTGCGCCCGAGAAAATGCCAATGACTTTGCATTTCCCAGGCATTGCCGCGATTAGTTTCAGGATCTTGTCGCGACCATCCAGAGCACTGTCAGTAGCGTGGATATAAGCCATAAAATCCTGTTTTTTAAGTCCTTCCCTTACCTTTTCAAAACCGAGCACCAGATTGCCGGACCGCCGCTCCAGGCCCAGTGCATTCAGCGCACGTTTTTCCAACTCAGTGCGCAGCACGGCAACCAGACCATCGGCCCCGCCTGTAACTTCGACCGGCGCCCTGAAGCTGCGCGCAAAGGCGCCATGCCGGATGGCCTTGCGCACAATCTCTTCGCTCGCCTTGGTCCATGCACCTCGACCGGGCAGTTTGCCCGCAAGATCCGGCACAATCTGCCCCTCCGGACCTCGAACAAACCTGATAGAGGCGGCTTCCGGGGCAAGAGCATCACCCGTAGCGATGCACTTGCGATCATTATGCCGACCCTTGGCGGCTCTGGATGTGATTGGCTCAGGCGTTTTCAGTCGCGGCCTCCTCTTCTGCCAGTCTCGCCTCAAGATCAGCTTGCGTTTCCCAACCGACAGCGCGGCGCGCCTGATCGATCAACTCTTCTGCGGCATCGGGCTTGATACGAAACTCCTCAAGGATACCTTCGTAGTGTTTCTTCTCGCCATTAACATGCTCGGTCCAGCCGGTGAGATCATCCGCAGCACAGCCAGCAAGATCTTCCATGGTTTTGACCCCTTCTTCTGCGAGGGCAATAACCATTTTCGCACTCAGGCCATCCATGTGATAAAGTTCATCATCAACGCCCAGAGCAAGGCGCTTCTCGTTCAGCTCCTGCGCTTCCTTGTCGAGAAATTCGTTGGCGCGGGCCTGAAGCTCTTCTGCTGTCTCTTCATCGAAGCCTTCGATGACGGCGATCTCTGCAAGTTCAACATAGGCAAGCTCTTCAATGCGAGAAAAGCCCTCGGACACCAGAAGCCCGGCAATAATATCGTCCACATCGAGCGCTTCCATAAAGCGTTCCGAACGCACCGCATATTCCTGCTGGCGCTTCGCCGACTCTTCTTCTTCCGTCATGATGTCGATCTCAAAGCCGGAAAGCTGTGAGGCCAGGCGAACATTCTGACCACGGCGACCAATGGCGAGCGAAAGTTGCTCATCCGGCACCACAACCTCAATACGCTCAGACTCTTCGTCCAGAACCACTTTGCTGACCTCAGCGGGGGCAAGCGCGTTCACGATGAATGTGGCGATATCCTCAGACCAAGGAACGATATCAATTTTCTCACCGCCAAGCTCATTGACCACGGCCTGCACGCGGCTGCCACGCATACCGACGCAGGCGCCAACGGGATCAATCGAACTGTCATGGGACATTACCCCGATCTTTGCACGGCTGCCCGGATCACGGGCGACAGCCTTGATCTCGATAACACGATCATAAACCTCGGGCACTTCCTGTTCAAACAGACGCGCCATGAATTGAGGGTGTGTGCGCGAAAGGAATATCTGTGGCCCGCGCTGTTCGCGGCGGACATCTGCAATGTAGCTGCGAATGCGATCACCCTGGCGAACTGCCTCGCGTGGCAGCTGCTGGTCACGCCGCAAAACTGCTTCTGACCGACCAAGGTCCACAACCACATGTCCGTACTCAATGCGTTTGACGATACCACTGATAATTTCGCCTATGCGGTCTTTATACTCCTCATACTGACGCTCGCGCTCGGCATCACGCACTTTCTGCGTGATAACCTGTTTGGCGCTGGAAGCGTCCTTATGGCCAAACTCAACCGGCGGCAAAGGATCAGACAGGAAGTCACCGACCTCGGCTTCAGGGTTGCGCGCCTTCGCATCCTGCAGAAGAATTTCTGCAGACTCGTTTTCAACTTCCTCAACGACTTCCATCAGACGCCAAAGGCGGGTTTCACCCGTATCGGGATGAATCTCGACCTTGATATTCGTCTCATGGCCATAGTGAGACCGTGCTGCACGCGCCATTGCGTCTTCAAGCGCCTCGACAACAATTGCCTTGTCGATAGACTTTTCCCGCGCAACCGCCTCGGCGATCTGGATCAGTTCAAGCCTGTTGTGGCTAACGGCCATTTTTAGTCTCCATGATGATTAACTCCCTTATCGTCATTGCAGGATATATCCTATTCATTCTCGTTTGCGGCCTCGGCCTCTTTTGCGGCTCTGAGCGAGTCGCGTACAAGATCGTCCGTCAGAACCAGTTTTGCATCATCAAGAAGGGAAAAAGGGATCAATGCTGTCTCCTCCTCCCCGTCAAGATCAATACAGATATTGTCATCCTCAATACCCGCCAAGATGCCTCGAAAGCGCTTGCGCCCTTCAATCATTTGCCTGAGCTGTAGCTTTGCTTCATACCCTTCCCACCGCTCAAAATCGGATAACCGTGTCAGAGGGCGGTCAATGCCTGGGGACGACACTTCCAGCACATATTCTCCACTAATGGGATCAGCCACCTCAAAAACAGCAGAAATTGCCCGGGACAGATCGGCACAGTTTTCCGCAGTCATAGTGCCATCCGGGCGCTCAGCCATGACTTGCAAAGTTTGCTTACCTGATCCGGTCATGCGCACACGCACAAGTTCAAAGCCTTCTGCTTGCGCAACAGGCTCTATCAGCGCTGTGAGTTTCTCGATCAGATGATCCAACAGTCTTCCTTAATGACAAAAAAACGGCTCAGCTTTCGCTGGCCGCTTCCGATATAATCGAATGCTATTTCTATCTATAAAGCACACTTCTGACTGAGTGTCAGCTACTTTCTTTTGAACGAGCATCAGGACCTTTGGCTTTCGGGGATAATCTGCGAAAGCTCAGATAAGTTGGTACTCTGCCCTCTTTTATCGCCTTTGCCTCATAGCGGGTTTGGGGCCAGTCGTCAGACGCATCTGTCCAATCTGCTTTGCAACTTGCCGACCAACCAAAATCCTGAGATCGCCGATTATGGATCTGCACCTGCATAAGGGTCCATCGAATGTAATCCGGAATGTCGGAGGCAACACGCATTTCAGCTTCCGGACTCAAAATGCGCGCTGCTTCTCCAAGCAGAAGAGGCGAGACAATACGACGTTTATGGTGCTTCTTCTTGGGCCATGGATCAGGATGCAAGACAAACATGCGCTCGATCGACCCGGCAGGGAAGTATGACAACAGATCTCGCGCATCGCCATGCAGGATACGCACATTATTTAGTTTCTGCTCCTCAATGGCCGTCAACAGTTTGGCGACGCCGTTGATAAAAGGCTCAGCGCCGATCAGTAAAACATGCGGGTTACGCGCCGCGTGCCAGGCAAGATGCTCACCGCCGCCAAAACCGATCTCAAGCCATATGGGGCGCGCTTCATGCGATGCCTGATTAATCTCATCTTTTGTTATAGCCACTGTTGGCAGCAACTCAGCCATTAGCCGCTGCTGCCGCGGCTTCAAGGGTCTATCCTGACGACGACCGAATAATCGGTAATCTGGAAAGGCCTGATCAGAGATGTTTTCGTCCATTAGCTTAAGCCGGTTTTTACATCGCGCAGTTATTATCAGGAAAAAGACATTTCCAAGAGCGGTATGAAGAAAATACTCACACTTATCGGCTTCTTCACGATCACAGGTCTCGCCAGAATTTTTCTGGTTGCTGTTGCGGGCGGCTTTTTCCTTCTACAAGGTGACACAAGTCACCAGGTTGCAAAATCGCCCCCAAAAACAATAACGCTGTCTCACGATATGAAGATACGGGATTGTCGAGATCTGGCCAAAAGCGTCAAATATACTGAAGACAATGGTGTCACCGTTTATCGTCCACAATCTGACAAGCAACGGCAATCAGCATTACTCAGCGAGGCATGTAAGGCGAACGACTAGATCGCCGACTTTAGCGCATCCACAAGATCAGTCTTTTCCCAAGAAAAGCCACCGTCGGCATCGGGTGTACGACCGAAATGACCATAGGCTGCGGTCCGCTCATAAATAGGCTGGTTCAGCCCCAGATGCTCCCGAATACCACGCGGTGTCAGGTTCATTACCTGCGGCAGGATGTCCGCCAAACGATCTTCGGAAACCTCGCCTGTGCCATATGTATCTACATAGATGGACAAGGGATGTGAAATTCCGATGGCGTAAGACAGCTGGATCAGGCAGCGACGGGCGAGCCCGGCAGCTACAACATTTTTGGCAAGATACCGGGAGGCGTAAGCCGCAGAGCGGTCCACTTTGGTCGGGTCCTTACCAGAGAAAGCGCCACCACCATGCGGTGCAGCACCGCCATATGTGTCCACGATGATCTTGCGACCGGTCAGGCCTGCATCACCGTCGGGACCGCCGATCACAAAGAGGCCGGTCGGGTTGACGTAAAAATCTTCCTCCGGACACATCCAGCCCTCTGGCAGAACTTCTTCAACGAAAGGACGCACCAGCTCTTTCACGTCCGACTGGGAAAGCCCCTCCGTATGCTGCGTTGAAACAACGACAGATGTGGCACCAACCGGGCGTCCATTTTCGTATTTCAGCGTCACCTGGCTCTTCGCATCCGGCGCAAACTCAGGCCTCTGGCCCGCATGGCGCGCTTCAGCCAGCGCTTTGACGATATTATGGGAATAGGCAATCGGAGCAGGCATCAATTCCGGTGTTTCATCTACAGCATAACCGAACATGATCCCCTGATCACCAGCACCCTCATCCTTGTCACCGACGGCATCCACCCCCATGGCAATTTCTGCTGATTGTCCGTGAACAAAGCACGATACGTCTGCATGCTGCCAGTGAAAGCCTTCCTGTTCATAGCCAATTGATTTAACAGCCTGACGCGCGGTCTCGATCATTTCATCATTGGTGATCTCTTCGCGGGCCCTCACCTCACCGGCCAGCACAACCCTGTTTGTTGTTGTCAGGGTTTCAACCGCCACACGTGCCTGGCTGTCCCGACCGAGAAAAAGATCGACGATCGCGTCAGAGATACGGTCTGAAACCTTATCGGGGTGCCCCTCGGAAACGCTTTCTGAGGTGAATAGATAATTGCTGGATGACATAATGACAGACCTTCAATGATATAAAGAAAAGTTTATATGGTTGAGGCCGGACATAGCGAATGAGATATCAAATGTCCACGCAAAAGCCTTAACGACTTTCAACGCGCAGTCATCTCAAGGCAAAAAACAAGAAAAGAAAATCAGCTATTGTGAGTTTCGGCAAGAGCCTTGATCAAATCCAGCAACTTGCGCCTGACAGTGACATCCTGAATTTGCGAAAACGACTTGCAGAGCTGTACGCCTTCAGGCGTTGAAAGAAGCTCCATGAATTCGCTGGCAGATGTATCGTCAGCAGCTTCTTCGGCGAAACCCGTAACAGCAATTTCATCTTCCTGTCCAAAATCATCATAAAAGAACTGGACCGGCACATTCAGGATTTTTGAAATTTGAAACAGGCGGCTGGCACCAACACGGTTGATGCCTTTTTCGTATTTCTGCACCTGTTGAAATGTGAGGCTCAGGGCTTCAGCCAGTTTATCCTGACTCATCCCGACCATCATGCGGCGCAGACGAACTCTGCTCCCGACATGCACATCTATTGGGTGAGGCGCCTTTCGGCTTGCTTCACTCATAACCACCTGCAGAATGTTTCTTCCCAGTAACACAGCCCTATAGACGAGATTTCGTTCTTTGCAAATAGCTGCTCATAGCAACGGTTCAGCAGGTGCTGAATAATTATGAGGTAAAACGTCGATGCAAGATGATCGAGACAAGTGTAAACAGCATCAGGAAATAGGGGATATTACCGAACCGGTCATAAATCGTGCGCTCCACCGCAACAGGAAGGCGTGAAGATATCGCACCAGCTTGCTGCAAGGGGATCGTGTCAAGAATCCTGCCGGCTGGCCCGATAATCGCTGAGATACCCGTATTGGCGGAGCGCACCATAGGCACACCCGTCTCGATCGTGCGCAGCCTTGCCTGTGCCAGATGCTGCTTGGGCCCAACACTATCGCCAAACCAGGCATCATTGGTGACTGTCACCATCCAGTCAGGACGCTGATCTTTCGGATACATTCGCCCGGGAAAAATTGTTTCATAGCATATTATTGGTGCCATTACGGTTTTACCCACAGGCAAGACCGCAGGCCCGTCCCCACGTGAGAGGCTGTTGTTGAGCGGAACGAGTTTGTCGAATCCAAGCGCCTGAAAAAGCGCAATGAACGGCACATATTCACCAAATGGCGCCAGATGATGCTTATCATAGGACCCAATGATCACACGCTGACGCGCCTCCAGGTTTAACTCCTGCAACTGGCGAAGCTCTGCAGTGTCGGGCACCTGCATATCCCGAATGACGTGGAGGCTGTTGAAGTAACGCAGGTCTGACGCCGGACTGTCCTCAACACGAATAGCACCGGACACGAGCACAGCGTTTACAGGCAATGCCTCCTGCAGCAAATCAAGCGCTGTCTGGTCACGCTGGAAGTAATCATACGCAGCATTTTCTGGCCATATGATATAGAGTTCTTCTTCTGGACCAAGGTCTTGCAAAACCTCACCGCCACTCAGATTGAACGCTGCCAGAAAATTTTGTGGAAACAGTTCCGGATTAATCTTGTCTGCCTGAGCCACATTCGGTTGAACGACTTGGACTTTCGCCTCTTGACTGTAAGTGACAGGATTGAGTGCCAACCTGACCGCCCCCAAAAGCAGGACGAGCGAAAACCCGACTGCCGCAAAGGCGACGGGACGCAGAAAAGCTAGCAATCGCTGGTCTGATCGATCATCATCGGCGTGTCCTCTTGCGACGGCCAGTGCAGGCAGCATTGCCAGTAGAAGCACAATGATGCCCAAACCATAGGGACCAATCCAGGCAACTGGCTGCGCGAGCGCCGGAACCCCCGCAAATGCCTGCCCCGTCAGGTTCCATGGCAACCCTGTCAATACATGACCGCGGGCAAATTCTGCCAACGACCAACATACGACGAATAACAGCAACCGTGTCCAGTGATCGCTCCAGAAGTGACGCATCAGAAGCGTTGCTGCGCCGTAGAAGAGAGCAATAAAGCCGGCGAGGCCAGCAACACCGATAAAACCCATAGCCAACAACAGCATAGCCTGCGTTGGTCCGGAGGCTGTATGAACGAAAGAAAAAGCCATCCAGTAAAGGCTGAGATAGAGATAGCCAAAAGCAAACCACCAGCCGAGGAGGAAGCTGATCCTGTATTTGCGCGGATGACTCCCGGCGCTATCCAACAGCCAGACCAGACCGCCGAAGCCGACAATAAGGAGGGGCAAAAGATAATAAGGCGCCATGGTCAAAGCTGTGCCAACCCCCAACAAAAAGGC
Organism: Aquisalinus sp.; assembly: GCA_022763115.1. Lineage (GTDB taxonomy): Bacteria > Pseudomonadota > Alphaproteobacteria > Caulobacterales > Parvularculaceae > Aquisalinus. The sequence goes on along the minus strand of JALEGJ010000047.1, from coordinate 75,136 downwards.
CAGAGCGTATCGGCGCCAGCCTGAACTCTTAGCCACATAATCATGTGCAAAAATCAGCAGGGCCTGCAATTTATTCATGACAAAAGACTGCCGGGTTAATTGCTCTCAACCGCTTCGCCTTCAGGCTCGGAGAGGCGCTTCAGTTCATCCGGGGCCAGTTTACGAAACTTAATTTTTCTGATCCGTCTCGGATCAGCTTCCAATACTTCAAACTCCACACCAGCCGAATGACGCAAGACTTCCCCGCGCAAAGGCACACGTCCCGCCAAGCTGAAAACCAGCCCGCCAAGCGTGTCAACTTCGTCACCATCAATTTCCAGCTTAAAGCCAATCGCTTCTTCCAGTTCCTGCATTGGAAGACGCGCATTAGCTTCCCAGACATCGGATGTAAGCGCCTTCAGGAAGCTCGCGCCTTCTTCATCATGCTCATCCTGAATGTCTCCGACGATCTCCTCGACAAGATCTTCAATGGTGACGAGCCCGTCTGTTCCGCCAAACTCATCAATGACCAACGCCATGTGTATGCGGTTAGCCTGCATACGCAGAAGCAAATCCGTGATAGGCATGGACGGCGGGACATAGAGAACCTTGCGGACAAGTTGCTCCAGAATGGGCTGTGGCCCTGCGACTGTCTCCTGTTTCGGCTCCGCAAGGATACCGACCAAGTCTCGGATATGCACAATACCTATAGGATCATCAAGATCACCACGAAAAACCGGCAGGCGCGAGTGACCAGCCTCGGAGAAGACCTTGAGGAGTTCCGTGAGCAGGATATTTTCTTCAACAGCAATGATATCGGCACGCGGGATCATCACGTCGACAACCTGTTTGCTATCAAAGGCAATGACGCGCTCAATCATCTGGCGGCGAGAATCCGGCACACCGCCTGCGCCGTTGCGGCCTTCATGGGCTGCAGTAATCGCATTATCATTACCGCTGCTCAACAAGCCACGTATCTTTGACATGACGCCAGGGGCTTTGTCTGCGGTAACAAGGTTTTCCTGAATCTCTCTATCAGGCGCCGTCTCTTCAATGGCGGTCGTGACGCCGTTCGGTTTTGCCCCGTCAACCATCTGCGCTCTCCATGCCGTGATACGGATCAGCAATACCCATCCGGGCTAAAATATCTGTTTCCAGCTTTTCCATAACCTCTGCGTCCTGATCAGACTGATGATCGTAACCGAACAAGTGTAAAATCCCGTGCACTATCAGATGTGCTGTATGATCTTGCAAGTTAATGCCTTTTTCATCCGCTTCGCGCTTGCAAGTCTCGAATGCCAGGGCAATCTCGCCATGGCTGGTAATCTCCGCATCCGGCAGGCCGGGCAAAGGAGGGCCCGCGGGAAATGACAGAACATTCGTTGGCTTATCCTTGCCCCTGTATTGCCGGTTCAAGTCCCGAACCTCAGCATCATCAGTAAACAAAACTGTTACGACACCACTTGAAACACCTTTTAGCGCTTCATTTGTTGCGGATGCAAAACAATCCAGTACCAACGATTCAATATCCGGCCATAGATCGCTTTCCCTGATGATCTCCGGACGCAGCTGGCTTTTTACAGAACGCGAGATCATCACTTCTGATCACCCGTCACAGGGGCCGCTGACTGACGTCTTTTCTTATCCCGAGCATCATATGCTTTCACAACACGTGCCACCAATGCGTGTCTGACAACATCTTCAGGCTTGAAGCGCACAATCTCAACACCTTTGACCTTGCCCAAAAGGCCCAGAGCATCCGCCAGACCTGAAGGCTCGTTAGCTGGCAGGTCTGTCTGGGATGGATCGCCAGTCACAACCATTCGGGAGCCTTCCCCGAGGCGCGTCAAAAACATTTTCATTTGCGAGATACTGGCGTTTTGTCCTTCATCGAGAATGACTGCGGCACGCGAAAGCGTGCGACCGCGCATGAAAGCGAGAGGTGCGATCTCGATATCACCAGAAGCAATCCGCCTGTCGACAAAATCTGTGTGCAACACGTCATAGAGGGAATCGTAAAGCGGCCTAAGGAACGGGTCGACTTTCTCTTTCATATCACCCGGCAGGAAGCCTATGCGCTCACCTGCTTCAAGGGCAGGCCTGGAAAGGATAATTCTTTCGACCTCACCGCGAAGCAAAAGATGCGCAGCATACACAACCGCAAGATAGGTTTTGCCCGTACCAGCAGGACCTACGCCAAACACCAGTTCGCTTTCACTGAGCGCCTGCAAATACGCCGTTTGTGTCGCAGTGCGCGGACTAACTGATCGTTTCTGGAGCGAAAGAGCCATTTTAGAACCATCCGTTACAGATGGTGATGGGGCAGAAAGAGCTGACAACCTGATGGCAGCGTCGACATCACCGGGAGTAATGGTCCTGCCTTGTTGCAACTGCGCATATAAGCGGGTGAGCACGCCGCTCGCATACTCACATGCCTCTTTGGTACCTGTCAGAACAAGTCGATTACCCCGCGCATCAATGCGCACATCCAACTGCTGTTCCAGCAGCAAAAGGTTGGTATCCGTGACACCACAAAGTTCTTTTACAAGCATGTTATCGTCAAAATCGATTGCCTGTATGACCGTGTCGCTGACCTCCTGATCCGCGCCAGACAGGCGCTTTACCTTTCTGGGCATCAGGCTGAAATCCTGTTTTCGTGGGGCTTAGCCGATAACGAATTGCTCAGGGTGCCAGTGATTTCGAGGTCAATAATTTGCCCTAGCAACGTGTCTGGCAAATTGGCGTGAACGGCTTGAAGATATGGTGAGCGCCCTACAAGCTGCCCGTCATTTCGACCTGTTTTCTCAAGTAGTACCGGTAGTACCTTGCCAATCTGCGCTTTGTTGAAAGACTGTTTTTGGCGTTCCAGCAATTCCTGCAACCGTTCAAGTCTCTGTGCTTTGACAGGCTCTGCCACTTGTTTAGCCATACTCGCGCCAGGTGTTCCAGGACGGCGGGAATACTTGAAAGAGAAGGCCGAAGCATACTCTACAGCTTCAACAAGCTGCATCGTCTCCTCGAAGTCTTCGTCACTCTCCCCGGGGAAGCCGACTATAAAATCACCCGAGATTGCGATATCCGGTCTGGCCTTGCGAATGTCTTCTATCTGCCGAACGTAACTCTCTGCAGTATGGCCGCGATTCATGGCCTTGAGTATCTTATCCGAACCAGCCTGAACCGGGAGGTGAAGATACGGCATAAGCTTGGGCTCTTCGCCCAGAGCCGCAATCAGACCTTTATCCATGTCGCGCGGGTGTGATGTGGTGAAGCGAATACGCTCAATGCCATCAATTTTGGCCAGATGTCGAACGAGTTCACCAAGGCCCCACTCCTCTCCGGAGTCACCTTTAGGAGGCGCCCCGTGCCAAGCGTTGACATTCTGGCCGAGCAGGGTCACCTCCCGCAGCCCTCTGACGGCAAGCATTCTCACTTCGGCTGTGATTGCGTCAACAGAGCGAGAAACCTCTTCACCGCGTGTGTATGGTACAACGCAGAACGTGCAGAACTTATCGCAGCCCTCCTGAATTGTTACGAAGGCGGAATAGCCTTTTATTTCCCTGATTGTCGCCAGCGCATCAAATTTCTCTTCGACGGCAAAATCGGTTTCCAGGATTTCACCTCTTGCTCTTGCCGCGCGCGCAATCATTTCCGGCAGCCGGTGATATGTCTGGGGGCCAAACACCATATCGACGATAGGTGCACGCGTCGTAATCTCCGCCCCTTCAGCCTGTGCAACACAGCCAGCAACGGCAACTTTCATTTCACCTCCCTGACCCTCTTTTGTCTCCTTGTGCTTTCGGATACGCCCAAGATCAGAATAAACTTTTTCAGCTGCTTTCTCACGAATATGGCAGGTGTTCAAAATGACGAGATCGGCATCTTCTGAGGTTTCTGTTTCCTGATAGCCCAGCGGCTTGAGCAGACCGGCCATGCGTTCGGAGTCATACACGTTCATCTGACAACCATAGGTCTTTATGAACAGCTTTTTCGGCTGATCATGTCCAGGATGTGCGTCTGTAGGTTTTCTGCTTACCATCTGATGGTCCTACCAAATTTAGAGAGGCGCTTCTATCCGTCAGGCAGGTTTTATGGCAAGCCAAATCCGCTCAATTACTATTGACAATCATTCTTATCTGGCGTAATTAAGAATAATGATCATTTGCGTTTGCCGCCGCCTTAACACTAAAAAAGTTGAGTCCGCCATACAGGCGGGTGCCAAGACACCTGCCTGCGTACTTGCGCATCATGGCACCAGATTTAATTGCGGCAAATGTCGCCCGGAAATCTGCAATCTTATTAGCAAAACGAGTCCAGTCATGCCCGCTCTGAATAATGATGCAGACCCACTGCCTGCGGCTTTGGCCGCAGAATAAACTTTTTGCGCTAGTGCGAGGCACTTGCACGGATATTTGTGGCCCTGCTGATTAACCCCGTCTATTTCACTTTAAGTTACAACGAATGAGGATCCGGCATGAAGGGTGATGCAAAAATTATTGAGTTCCTGAACAAGGCACTCAAAAACGAACTGACCGCGATTAACCAGTATTTTCTTCACGCACGTATGCTGAAAGATTGGGGCGTGTCTGAGTTCGCAGAAAAAGAATACAAGGAATCCATCGAAGAAATGGAGCATGCGGACTGGTTGATTGAACGCATTCTCTTTCTTGAAGGTTTGCCTAACCTTCAAGACCTTGGGAAGTTACGCATCGGCGAAGATGTGAAAGAAATTCTGGAATGCGACCTTCAGCTTGAACATGATGCGATTCCCCTTCTGAAAGACGCGATTGAATATTGTGAGGAGCACCGGGACTATGTTTCGAGAGACCTCTTTGGCAAAATTCTGCATAATGAAGAAGAACACGTCGACTGGATTGAAACGCAACTTGGCTTGATAGAGCGCATGGGCATTGAGCACTATATTCATCTTCAAACAAGAGCAAATGCCGCAACGGCGCAAGACTGATGAAAACGGCACCTGAAAGGTGCCGTTTCACATCTGGTCTTTTCAGACCGTCAGAATCCCCAGCTTGATGGGTTCGGATATGGTTCACCACGTGATGCGTATTGAATACCTTTAACGCATCTGACGATGTACCAGATGAACAATACGAGAAACAAAAAGATCCCTATAACGACAAGAGTCAAAGCCGCACAGACAATCGTATAAAGAATGAGCTTCCAGAACACGTTAATCTGATTGTGGTAATGGGATTTTTGCCACTCCGGCGCATCGTCTTTTGAGACATACGCCATAATCACGCCAATTATTGTCGTGATACACGTTGCAATGCCAACAAGGTACAAAATGTAAATAATGTTCGTGGTGCCCGAACTGGCTGGATTCGAAGTAACTTCAGTCGACTCACTCATACAACTTCCCTTTTCAGTTGTACGCCCTGTGTAGATTGTAGACATTATTACATGCCCGGGCAAGCGAACCGGTGCCCCATATTTGCGTTTTGCTTGTGCGCACAGACCCTCGGCGCTGGCCCTATTCTTTCGTTTCCTCCAGCGGCACGCCGTAAAGTTCAAGCCGATGATCGACCAGCTTGAAGCCATGCTCACGCGCAATCTTTTCCTGCAATCGTTCTATTTCCTCATTCAGGAATTCGATCACTTCCCCTGTACGCAAATTAATCAGATGATCATGATGCTCGTCGGGCACTTCCTCATAGCGCGAGCGCCCATCATTGAAGTCATGCTTGGCAACTATGTCATAGTCCTCAAAAAGACGCATGGTGCGATAAACGGTCGCGATGGAAATGCGGTCATCAATCTGGTTGGATCGACGGTGTATCTCTTCAACATCAGGATGATCTTCCGCCTCCGAAATGACCTTAGCAATAACACGACGTTGGTCGGTCATTCTTAACCCTTTTTCGAGGCAAAGCTTTTCAATGCTGTTCATGATCAATCTCCTGACGAGGCACCCTATAGGCGAATTCTCTACCGGGCTCAAACCTGCAAAGCGCCTACGCCTGACGTAATTGTTTTCTCTCGGTCCCGCCATAAGCTGAGGCAACAAAGGGAAAATCTATGGCAATTCTTGAAGTGATCGCCGCGAGCGGCGCGACCGCCCTAATAATCTCCATGATCGTCTTTGCCCTCAACGCCGACAGCGCGAAGACCGGCAACTGGATAATACCAGCAGTGCTTTCTATAGTATTCTTTTTGTATTCAGCGATCACCGTCAGTCAGGAAGGGCTAACAGGGTTCTGGACCGAACACATCAGTGATATGTGGGGCACCCAGATCTGGCTAGACTTGCTGCTTGCCATCGGCATCGGGTTCTTTCTGCTGGCACCACAGGCCAGGGCAGTCGGCATGAAACTGTTCCCATGGCTGGTCTTTATCCTGTGCACAGGCTGCATCGGTTTACTGGCAATGCTCGCCAGGTTTCTTTACCTCAAGGATCGGGCTGAGAGCGCACCATAACAATTGCATCTGTTCCTGCTTTGTAATAGGCGCGCCGAAGGCCAGCCTCCTGAAAGCCAGCCGACTTATACATTGATATGGCGGCCTGATTGTCCGCTGCGACCTCCAGAAAAAAGTGACTAACCGGAAGTCTAAGAGCGTCATGCAGGAGTCGGCCACCCCACCCTTTTCCACGCTGCTCGGACAAAAGTCCGATCGTTAAAATTTCAGCTTCGTCCGCAACAATTGACAGCGCAGAAAGACCGACCGGCCTGCCTTCATCCTCCGCGACAAGGAAATTCATCCTTTTCTGCTTCAACCGGCTAGCAAACCAATCCTTTGTCCACGCATCCTCAGGGAATATTTCGCCATGAAGACGAGCCAGTATTTGTGCGTCCTTTGCTGTGGCAGTCCTGATCCGAAACATGGGTCTATACTTCCCGCACTACGTGCAACAAGAGCTGAATAAAGAAATGGGCATTTCAGCGCAATTTCTACCCTTTGTTCTGCGACCACATTCCAACTAGCCGATACAGGAGGAACTTGAAGCTGGCGTTGCATCAGCAGCACGAAGGTAAAGTGCTGAAGGCGCAGTATCAGGAATTTGCATATGAGCACCCAGCTTAGCCATTGCTACAGGGTCAGGTTGCTGGGATCGCCAGCTTTCCCTTTCAGTCAGATCCGGGAAGACAAGGGGAACGCCGGAACCGACCAGAACATACTCCGACAGGGTATCCGGTTCTGGCAAGCAACTTGCCGCCTCTTCAGGAGATAAAGCAAAAGCGACCTGTGCGGGCTGGCCGAAAGAGTCGAAAGTCTGGCCGTAAACCTGCCCCCGTCGCGCATCTATAAGAACGATTTTCTTGCCCTGTCCTTCAACAGGGTGGCTAACCGCCAAAGCCTGTAATGTTGAGATACCAATAACTGGCAAATCACGACCTATTGCCAAACCTCTTGCAAACGCCAGCCCCACCCTAACTCCAGTAAATGAACCGGGCCCTATGGTGACGATAACTTTGGTGAGATCGGCAACACGAACAGCCGTTGCAGTGAGTGCCTCTGAAACAAGCGGCGCGAGACGTTCTGCGTGACCACGTTCACGCGGCTCCACAAGTCTCGCAAGCACATTGTCACCGTCCAGTATGGCCGCCCCGCATGATTGCAGGCAGGTATCAATTGCAAGTATGACCACAAATAATTGCTTTTCTTACAATACCTTACAGACTTCAGCAAAATCAAACCTCGGAGACCTCTCAAACAGATTGTCCGTCGTACCATAGCCAATATTGCACAGGAAGTTTGCTCTTACATCTCCGGCTTCATCATCGAAGAACTCCTTCGAAACGCCCTCCTGGTCAAAACCAGACATGGGACCATAATCGAGACCCAGAGATCTCGCGGCCAACATCAAGTATGCCCCCTGCAATGTACCATTGCGAAAAGCTGTCTCGGCTATCAGCGAAGCATTGCCCTCAAACCAGGCCCGTGCATCTGTATGCGGGAAAAGTTTGGGAAGGTGCTCGTGGAATTGCAGATCATGACCGATGATGGCTACGCAAGGCGCAGACATTGTCTTGTCGACATTGCCTTCGCCAAGATATGGTTTGAGGCGGCCCTTTGCTTCCTTTGAGGTCAGGAAAATAATACGTGCAGGCGAGCAATTTGCTGAAGTTGGCGCAAACTTCATTAAATCATAAACAGCCTGAATAAGCGTTTCCGGCACTGCCCTGTCTTCCCAGGCATTAAATGTACGCGCCTCCCGGAAGAGCTGATCCAGTGCATGATCGTTCAATGGCTTATTGTCAGTTTTTTTTTCGACCATATACTTAGTCTTTCCTGTCGTAACGAAAGCCGATTTCCAGCGTGACCTGATAATAGGCGACCTTATTATCATCGATGTAGCCGCGAGTCTCTTTCACTTCAAACCAGTCCAGATTCTTGAGAGTTTTGCCGGCTGTTGAAATGGCGTTCTCGATGGCATCCTCAATCGACTTGCTGGATGTTCCAACGAGTTTGGTGACGGAATATACGTTATCAGACATAGCAATCTCTCCTTGTAATGTATCGTTCAAATAGGACGCATCAGATGCGGGCTCGTTCCGCGAGGATTACATCACGGCCTCAACAGAAGTCACTTCGGGCACATAATGCTTGAGCAAATTCTCAATGCCTGACTTCAGCGTCAGGGTGGATGAAGGGCACCCGGCACAAGCCCCGCGCATGGTCAGAAACACGATTCCATCACCCGGAATGTACTTGTGAAAGATTATATCTCCACCATCTTGCGCCACAGCTGGCCGCACACGCGTATCGAGAAGGTCGATAATCTGCTCAACGATTTCGCGATCCTCTCCTTCATAATCCTCCAGCGAGCCTGTTGTGAGATCCTCGGGCGATGCCCCCTCAGCCAGTACAGGCAGACCTGCTGTCAGATAATCGGCGATCGCACCAAGAATAGCTGGTTTGATATGATGCCATTCAGTCGTTTCGTCTTTCGTTACGGTAACAAAATCGCTCCCGAGAAATATGCCTGTTACCCCATCAACGTCGAACAGGGCTTGCGCCAGGGGAGAGCCGGACGAACTCTCGATAGTTGGGAAATCCATTCCCATTTTGCCAGCGCCAAGTACCGATTGACCGGGCAGGAATTTCATGGATTGTGGGTTAGGTGTGTCTTCTGTTTGAATGAACATGCCATCTATCTCTTCACGTTTTTTCAAGATATGGCTGGCCCGGCCATCAAATACAACCATTCCCCTTGCGAGCCACCAGACAATCAGCTTCAAAGGCTTTGGTGCCAAAATAAAGAGAGAGACCCGGACAATGGCCACTTCCTCTGACAACAATACCAAGGTTTCTGATCAGGAAGCATTATCATTCCATGAGCGGGGCAAGCCCGGCAAACTGGAAGTCACCCCGACGAAGCCAATGGCGACGCAACGGGACCTGTCTCTGGCTTATTCACCAGGCGTTGCCGCACCTGTGAAAGCCATCGCTGAAGATCCCAACCTTGCCTATGATTACACCTCCAAGGGCAACATGGTGGCCGTCATATCTAATGGCACTGCCATTCTCGGCTTGGGGGATCTCGGCGCACTTGCCTCCAAACCTGTCATGGAAGGCAAGTCTGTTCTGTTCAAGCGTTTCGCCGACATCGACTCCATCGATCTTGAAGTCGACACAAGCGACCCGGAAGCCTTTATCAACTGCGTGAAATATCTTGGCCCTGCCTTTGGCGGTATCAACCTGGAGGACATCAAGGCGCCTGACAGTTTTGTCATTGAGCAGACTTTGAAAGATATCATGGACATCCCGGTTTTCCATGATGATCAGCACGGGACTGCCATCATCTCAGCTGCTGGCCTGCTGAATGCACTGGAGATCACTGGCAAGAGCATGAAAGATATTCGCGTCGCTGTTTCCGGTGCAGGTTCAGCAGCACTCTCTGTCATCAGCCTGATCAAGGCCATGGGTCTGCCTCATGAAAATGCACTCATCTGCGACCGACAAGGTGTGATCTATCAGGGTAGAGAAGAAGGGATGGATCAATGGCGCTCAGCCCATGCCGTTGAAACAGACAAGCGCACGCTGGCAGAAGCAATAGACGGCGCGGATGTCGTCCTGGGCCTCTCGGCGGCAGGGGCGATTACGGCTGACATGGTGAAATCCATGGCCAGAGACCCGATTATTTTTGCAATGGCCAACCCCATCCCGGAAATTCTGCCAGAGGAAGTGCATGAAATTCGCGATGACGCTATCATGGCAACGGGGCGTTCCGACTATCCCAATCAGGTCAATAATGTACTTGGCTTCCCCTATATTTTTAGAGGCGCTCTTGATGTGCGCGCGACAACCATCAACGATGAAATGAAAGTTGCCTGCGCGGAAGCGCTCGCGCGGCTTGCGCAAGAGGACGTTCCTGATGAAGTCGCCGCTGCTTATGGCAAACGTCTGCAATTTGGGCGCGATTATATTATTCCGACCCCGTTTGACCCACGGCTCGTCAGTCGTATTCCGCCGGCAGTCGCACAAGCGGCGATGGATACGGGTGTAGCGCGCAAGCCGATTGAAGACATGGCCTCATACGAAGCAAAACTGCAAACGCGGCTTGATCCGTCTGCATCGTTCTTGCAGAAGATCTATTCTACTGTTCGCAGCAATGACAAGAAGCGCATTGTCTTTGTTGAAGGAGAGGATGAAACAGTCATCCGTTCAGCATACGCTTTTCAGCAACAGGACCTTGGGCAGGCGATCCTGATCGGACGGGACGATCAGGTCCAGCGCTCCATGCAGCGCCTTGGCCTCCCACAAAGCCATAACATGGAAATCTGGAATGCACGCGCTTCTGCCAACACCCCGAAATACACAGATTATGTTTATGAACGACTGCAGCGACAAGGCTATCTGTATAGGGATTGTCAGCGTCTTGTTAACAACGACCGGAACGTTTTCAGCGCCTGCATGCTCGCCATGGATCATGCCGACGGCCTGGTCACAGGTGTAACCCGGCACTACAATGTAGTGATGGACAATGTCAGGCTTGTACTGGATCCGCGTCCCGGCGAGCGGGTAATCGGGCTGTCCGCCATCCTTGCAAAAGGCAGAGCCATTTTTATGGCAGACACAACATCGACACAGATTTCCAATTCCCAACGCCTGGCAGATATTGCCGTACAGGCAGCCCATGCTGTGCGCAGCCTTGGATTTACGCCAAAGGTTGCCTTCCTGTCCTACTCTAATTTCGGTAATCCGCAATCGGAACATTCCGAACGTGTTGCAGAGGCAGTGCGCATTCTGGATCGTCGTGGGGATTGTGACTTTGAATATGAAGGGGAAATGACGCCACGCATGGCCCTGAACGAGGAAAATCGTCGCATCTACCCATTCTCCAGACTTACTGGATCAGCGAACGTACTTATTGCACCCGGCATTCACTCGGGAGCAGTTGCCACGAAATTGATGTCGGAAATAGGCGGCGCGGTTGTGATAGGGCCTGTACTGATTGGTCTTGAGAAACCTGTCCAGATTGTGCAGACTGCGGCCAAAGCCGGAGATGTTGTCACGCTGGCTGCCCTGGCAGCATATGAGCTCGACCAGGAACACCGGGACTGGGCCCGCAACCGTTAGAAACTTCCAAAGGACTATCTACTTGCCTTACCGGTCATCGGCATGAGCACTGCACGGTTATCCATATCAACCCGGCGTTTGTAATACTCAAACCCTTCCTGAGGGGATTTGACGTAATCTTCATACAGCAGAAGGGCGTTGCGAAGAACTTCGGAATATGTCGCTGCTGACGTCAGCTCTTTAACGTCCTCAAGTCGGCCAATCGAGTCGGCCCCGAATAGAAAACTCATACGCTTTTGGCGGTGCGAGGGCTTCTTTTCTGCATCTTGCCCGGCGGTATCTTTAGAGGTTTGCGCTGGAGGCTTTTTACCTGGTGCATCTTGAACATTTGGCCAGTCAGCGGATGGCGCGACATCGGCTAGCTCTTTCTCACTTGCGAACACAATTTTCTCCTATCGGAACCGCGAAAAGGGCGATTTTGCCTCATCTGCGTCTGCGCAGCGAGATCTGAAGCCCAGTGGAATTTTGAACACTACACACACGATTCGATCCTGTCAATAGTGTATGCTTTATTGCATACTAAGTCATACATAACTTTATGCAGTATGTAAAAGTAATACTATTTGACTCTTTCGTAATCTCACAGCAAATTGCACTCGCCAAAGAAAGGAGGCCGAAATGGTCAATCACAATGATGACCCCGCAACCGAAGGACGGGCTTTTATGAACACAAGCTAGCTAGAGGAGAGAAAAATGGACGGGTTTATACCACCAGAAGAATTCCCGGTAGATTTAGAAAAAATTCTTAGAAAAAGGCGTGAGTTTGAGATCAGAGAACCGACGAGGTTTGAGCAAATCAGGCATTACGCAAAATGGCCAATAGTAAGTGTTGTAGCAGTTTATCCGATATTGAAGGTACTCAGCGAGACCGCTGATATTGTAGAATTGTTACAAACGATAGTCAGCTGGTTTTCATAGACATATACACGCTGACAAAGAGAGGAACTCGCAGGCGCAATCCGGCGTCCTGCCAAGCCTTTCAAAATCTTTACCTTATTTGTGTGCAGATAAAATTATTGCGAGTCGCGATAATTCTTACCTGACCTTCGCACTATCCGCTCTGCCCAGGCCCGTGGCAGGATTCCTGTCAGCCACACCAGAAACTTGTACTGTAATCCTGGTACATAGACTGTGTGTGCCTTTTCCACCGCCTTCAAGGCACCGCTCACAGTTTCACCCACCTGCATCATCATGAAATCGGGCATTTTGTTGAGCTGTTCACGGGTATTATTCACATCGTGGAATTCTGTGTAGGTAAAGCCAGGGCACAACGCAGACACATTAATATCAGTATCATTATACTCGGCAGCCAGTGCTTGTGAAAAGCTGACAAGAAATGACTTGGAAGGCCCATAAAGCGTGTGCCCCGCTGCTGGCGGCACGAGGCCGGCAACAGAAGCCACATTAATAACCCGGCCGTAACCCCGGGCCTGCATCCTTTCCAACAAACGGTGGGTCAGCTCCGCATAAGCGCTAACCATCAATTGAAGATACTTTTCCTGCTCAGCCCATGAGGTACTGATGTATTTTCCAGGCAATCCAAAACCTGCATTATTGATGAGAATATCAATGTTAATGCCTTGCTCCTCCAGAAACGCGACAATCGACTCTGGCGCATCGGGGTCTGACAAGTCCGCCGCAAGCGGTATCGTTTTGGTCCCGTGGCTATCCAGAAGCGCGCTTAATTCCTTCAGGCGGTCTTCACGCCTTGCCACCATAACGACATTCGCGCCGCTTTCTGCCAGCTGCCTTACGAATTCCTGTCCAATGCCTGCGGACGCACCGGTTACCAGCGCCCATTTGCCACGGTAATCCATCTATGATCTCCTGTTTGATATTTCAGGGCTATTCTATCTGACCGCTGGCGTCCAGAAAGACTTACCACCCAAGACACGGTCTCGGTGCTGCTCCAACTGCGATTCTGATACCTCATACGCAAAAGCTGCGGACGAGGCGAGGGGGCGCTCTGCCAACTTTGCCTGACTGACGAGATATCGCGAACGCGCGCTGCTGCCGATGACCATCGCAGCGATCAACATGAACAACTCTATATTGGTTGTTATCGAGAGAATAGATCGCGTAACAGCAAATGAAATCGCCATACCAGCAACAGCGATATACAGTCCGGCATAAGGGTCATCGCCAAGTGCTGTGCCCCATCGCCATCCATAAATGCCCATGAGGGCGAAAGAGCCAAAGAACAGGACCGGCCCTGGTAACCCAAGTTCAAGCACCAGGTTCAGATAATAATTATCGATGGTAAGCCGCCCGCCATAAAAACCCAGCACCCGTGCCGCGCGTCCATTGCCGTACCCGAAAACTGGACGCTTGAGAATTTTGGGCCAGGCAGTTTCCATTTGCGCGATACGCGCTTGTGATGAGGCCGAGGCCGTACTGCCCTCTGAACCAACAACTATTTTATATCCAGACATCAACGCCACAGGCGATGCCACTAGCGCCAACGCAATCGCCATACCAGCCATAGGGCGAAACGACAGGCTTTCCGGCTTGCGCAACCATGTCAGCAACATGAGAAAAAATGTTGCACTGACGGCCAGTACGCACCCGATGATGGCACCTCTGGAGTTGGACATGAGCACCGCAAATATTAAAGTGAACAAAATTGCAGTATAAATAAACCGTTTACTGAGCTTGCCCCCTCGATAGATCTTGTACATTACAAACGGGATAACCATCGCCAGATGCTCTCCCAGTGACAGGGGGTGCGTATGTGTCGCCTGAGAGCGGAATACGCCGTCTCTGATCTTGTCCTGCAATACCTGTCGCAACCATTCAAGGTCGCCCATGAGTGGCGCAATCAACTCTGCAAAATGAGTGCGTGTTGCGAATTCAGCCAGTGCAATGATGGCAACAAATGTGCTCGAAAAAATAATCAGCGTAAGCGACCGGTCAAACACATGTCGACGACTGACATATGTCATGACGGCAAGAAATGGCAGAAACCAGATCATTGTCTGCCGGAAAAACTCCTTGGCTGCGATACCCTTGCCCATGGCGAACGGTACAGAAATAAACTTCTGCATAAAGAGCAGGGCAATTATCAGGAATAACGGCCACATGCGTCGCATCGCTGATATGAACTGCAAGCGCCGGCGCGGCACACAAGCCATTTCGTATAGCCAGATAACGATGAGACCATAAAATATGACACGCGTTGGCGTGATAATTGGCAGCGGCCCGAACTTGATATGCAGGTAGACCGGCCACAACGGCATAATTGCTGCCCCAATATAAACTAACCGGCGTGTAAATTTGGGCGGGACCGGCTTCATTTCTGGTGCTGCCAGCATCATCAATGGCAGCGCCGACATGATCGCCAGCAGCACAAATGCAGGGAAAATTACGCTGACTGCCGTAGCGACAAAAACATAACCCGAAACCAGACCGCCGCATAACAGCAGTATTGCACCCGCCCGGATATTCCATAGGCGGCTTCTATGCGACCAGACACTCATTAATCCAAAAAAGCAGACAGATTATGAGATTTGGTTAACCGTGATTAAGTACGCTTCACGCGCAGATTTTTCGCCCTAACGGAGAGGCGCATGAGTGGCATAGCTTTCTTGATCATGCTGGCAAGCTTCAGCTTTCTGGCATACTGGTATATCCGCAACCTTGAGCAGGGTGATGAAGGCACTTTTGGCTTACTCGGATTGAACATTGGCGATGCCGATGAAGTAGAAACCGACGAAAAAACAGAAGCTGAAACCGTCACATCCAAGGTCAATCTCGAACGACCTGATCAAGAAGCGCCGGACTACAAGGAGCGACAGGGTAAAGCCTACGCCCGGGAAGATAAATCATACATCAAGCTGGATTAGCCTGTCAGGCATTGGCGAAGTCATAATTTTGCGGGATACTGCAGACGTTTTCTACAGGCGCTGATAATGAAATTACATCTGCCACTATTCTTACTGCTGCTTGTCATTAACAGTGGCTGCAGCCAGGCAAATGCCGATGTGCCAGTTTATGGCTACAAGATTGTCAATACATACCCCCACGACACCGGCGCTTTCACTCAAGGACTGCTCTATCTGGATGGGCACCTTTATGAAAGCACCGGCATCAGAGGGGAATCTTCCGTCCGCAAGGTAGATCTCGAGACTGGCAATGTCTTGCGAATTGAGAAGCTGCCAGACCGTTTCTTTGGAGAAGGCATCGTCGAATGGCGGGACCAGCTCATAGGTTTGACGTGGCAAAGCCGGATGGGATTTGTATTCGGCCTTCAGGACTTTTCAGTACGGGATACATTTGCCTACACCGGTGAAGGCTGGGGACTTACCAGAAATGATGATACTATTTTTATGAGCGACGGCACGGCAGAAATCAGGCTGCTTGATCCGGAGACCCTGAAAGAAAAAGACCGCATCACGGTTACCTATAACGACAAGCCATTACGCGCCCTGAACGAACTGGAGTGGGTAAACGGCGAAATATTCGCGAATATATATCTGACCGACCTCATCGCGCGCATCAATCCTGACACAGGAGCCGTTACAGGCGTTATCAACCTGACAGGCATTCTGCCGGAAGAAGATTATGTTGATGGATATACAGATGTCCTGAATGGCATTGCTTATGATTCAGACACTGACCGATTATTTGTAACGGGTAAGCGCTGGCCAAAATTGTTTGAAATCGAGCTGATTGAACAAAAACCAGTTACTCAGGCAAACCCGTAACAACAGCATCGGGCGGTGGTGTGTCTTTCTTGGATTTGGACTCTCCTGATTTGTCTTCCGCCTGAACCTCCGGCTCTGCCTTTTCATCTGCGGGTGGTGCGGCTTCCACATCATCACCCTTAGGGTCAGATCCTGTATCGCTTTCAGCCAGGTCAATTTTGGTATCTTCCTCAACCTCGAGTTCCATTTCTGGTTCTGGCTGCGGCTCTGGTTCCGGTGGTGGCGCAGTGAGTAATTTTATCTCATCTGTACTGAGGGCGCCGGATACGGATTCAAGTGGTGGTGGCGCAAGGCGATCATGTTCTCCATACTCAACAACCAACCGACGCCATCCATCGGTCGTAAAATGAAACTCTCCGTCTACACCAGGCACAGGCTCAAGCGGGGCAGCTGCAGCTTTTGCAAACCATGGCCGCGCCTGAACTTCGCCATACAGTCCCCTGATAGTCTCAGCCATAGCCGTAAAAGTACGCGCATTTGGATTCCGCTTGAGCAATGGTTCAAGCATGTCCTTGGCAGTTTCCCACTCTTCTTTAAGGATATGCTGCTGGGCCATGAGAAGGCGACTTTCATCTCGCTCAGGTGCTTTCTCGGCCAGGCGGATAATGCGATCGGCTCTCTTAGCCAGACTTTCATCTTTGTAAAGATTTTCAAAAGCCTTGACGAGGGCGGGATGAGGGTTCACCGACCAGGCATCCTCAATAATGCGCGCTGCGCGGCTTGTGTTACCCTTCTCTCCTTCAAGGCTCGCAGCAAGCGCGGCGGCGGGAGAAAAGCCTGACGCCTGTTTCAGGGCTGCCTTGAGATCTTTCAATGCCTCTTCAGTATTACCGCTGTCATGAGATGCGTATGCTCTGGCTGTCAGCAGTGCGGCTTCTTTACGGCGAACATGCTCTCCTTCTGCAAGGCCATTTTTGGAGGCGAGTTTCAGGGCACTATGTGCTTCGCCCCAGCCACCGCGCTCGATGCTCAATTGATACACGGACTCAAATGCCCACCGCGCATTGGGTCGCAGCTTAAAAGCACGATCTGCATACTCTTTCGCGCTTTTACTATCACCAGAAGATAGAGCCTGCAGATATAAACCACGCAACCCAAGAAACTCGGTTTCCGGAGCATCCAGCATCGCAGCGAAGCTCTCTTCTGCTGTCTCATCATCTCCCGCGAGTTGAGCAGCCTGTGCCGTTAACAAGCGTGTTAAGGCAGGCTCGTCCAGTTGCTTCTGCGCGTTACGCGCGTGGCGCTGGGCATCTTCCGGATCACCGGCAGCCACAGCTTCAAGCCCTCGCGTTAGCGCCAGCATACCCCGCTGGCGCCTACCTTCCAGTCGACGTGCCGTCAGCTTGCCTGGCAGGCGCATAAGGTAGCTTATAAGCCAGACCAGTCCTCCAAAAGCCAGAAAGGCCATCAGTATGAGGATCAGCAAGACGCCGACTTCAACATAGACGTTATAGCCGCGCACATCAGCTTCAAGAGCGCCATCAATGCTGAGCAACATGGTGAACAAGGCTGCCAGGCCTGTGATCACAAGAAGATAGATAAGGAGCCGTATCATGCGACCTCTAACGCTTGCGAAGAGCTTCCATCAGGCAAACTATAATGTTTCCAGGACGCGATTACTAACCTCATCAAGCAGCGTGTCGGCCGACACGAGGGAGCGTGCCTCTTCCATCCAGCCAGCCATTGTGTCTGCCGCTTCGCCTTGAAGCGCATCGAGTTCCCGCAGCGCACCTGCGACATCGCCGTCATCCAGGCTGACTTCTGCCCTTGAGATGATAGCAGAAGGAGAGTCACCTGATACGAGCCCTGTTTTTCGTACTGAAAAGAGGCCGGAGAAACGCGCTCCAATTTCTCCCCAGAAGCCACTTGCCGCTTCCCGGTTAGCTGCTGCAAGTGCTTTGCGTGCATCATCAGCAAAGCGCAGTCGCAGACCTGTGAGAGTTGGCAGGCCTTCCTCAGCATAGGGGGCCAGCTCACGCAGGCCCGGTGTTGCCGGTGCAAGCTGCTCAAGCACATTCAGTTGCTCGGCAAATGGCCGACCTGAACCAATTTGCCGTTGCAGGTTTGTAACAGCTATTGAGAGTGCTGCCTGTTTTGTCGCGGTAGCAACATCTCTTGTCTGTAAAGTATCAAGACGCGCTTCCAGCTGTTGCGCACGCCGCTCTTGCTCGGCCAGCGCTTCATCCATTTCCTGACGGAGTCGATCAATTTCGTCATCCTGCTCCGCGATCCGCTGTTTGTCCGCTGCCATGGCTGCCTGTGTTTCAGCCAAAACATCTTCTCTTATTGATTCCAGTTTATCAGCAAGTTGCGCCTCCGAAACGACCGTTTCATTTTCTACAGCTTG
This sequence comes from Aquisalinus sp., assembly GCA_022763115.1. Taxonomy (GTDB): domain Bacteria; phylum Pseudomonadota; class Alphaproteobacteria; order Caulobacterales; family Parvularculaceae; genus Aquisalinus. Next base: position 56,566 of record JALEGJ010000047.1, on the reverse strand, counting down.
CGCTTTTACCTCTTCTACAATGTTGTTGCCGATCTTGTTTTCATCGGCAGAGGCCACAGTCTCGGTTGTGGCTTCTTCGCCGGAAACAACTTCACTGCCAGCCGCACTATCCGTTTCCGAGTTGTTACCCTGGCGTCGTTGTGCCGTTTGCTCTGTTGCTGATGCCGGTTCATCCGGAGAGGTGGCTTCAGGTTCGCTGGCGCTCTCATCCTGATTACGTGCTGCTCGCGCCTCACGTCTTGCACGGTTTCGCTCAATTGCAGCCTGACGATTATCCTCTGCAACCTCAACATTTTCAGAGACACTTTCAAGAGCAACAACACCATCTGCAGTTATCTCAGCAGCCGTATCATTAACGGCCTCAACCGTATCTTCGGCTAAATCCTCTACAGCCTCAACTGTAGACTCAAGAGTGTCACCAGCCTGCTCAACCAAATCTGTGGCCGTATCCTCTACCTTGACTGCCATGTCAGTAACTATACCGGAAACTTCAGCCTTAACCTCTTCCGCTATCGCTGCAATATCGGCTTCATCCTCAAGGACATCGTTGCCGGGTTCATCTGCAGCAGCCATATCCGCTACAGCTGTTTCTTGCTCAGGAACTGGTGTGGACAATAACTCTTCTGATTGCCCGGTCGCCGCCACCTGACTTCCCGAACTATCCTCTCCGCCCTGAGTGAGGAAAAAGACTATCAGCGCGAGCGCCATCACACCAAGCATGATCACGCCTGTTGTGGCAAAACTTTGTGGTGCCTTGTCGTCATCGTCAGACGAAGCCTCATTTGCCCCTTGAGTATCAGTTTCCTCAGTAACCGTTTCGGCTTCAAGACGTGTTACATCGTCATCACTTTTTGCCTCGTCGGCCTCAACGATCTCAGCTTCTACCTCCTCAGGCTTGTTATCCGAGTTGTTATCTTCGTCTCTCTTTGGGGTATCGGAATTGCTCATCGAAACTCTCTTTGAAATGGGTCAGGGTAACTGAATACACTTGCGCTGCTTATGTGCGGGCAGATTTCAGAATGTCAATCACAGCATGTTGGTCAGGCTCTTTGGCGACCGCAACTTGGCTTGATAACTCTGGCGGAAATACGGCCGCGACAGCCGGACTAACAACAACTATCCGGACATTTTGCAGCACCTCGGTCAACTTGTGCTTGGCGACCAGAGACAAAAAAATTTTAGCTGTTCTCGGAGAGAAAAAAGTTGCCGCACTGATACGCCCGGTTCGCAGAAGCTCTAGTGCTTTATTTGGTAGTCTGTCTGAGGCCACCGCCTTGTAAAAAACGGCCCTTTGATAAACGAACCCTCTCTCTTTCAGAAGGCCTGCCAAGTCCCCGGCAACATGGCTCCCCGCGATGTGCATTAGCTGGGCCTGTGCAGTTGCCTTTTGCTCAATAAGCTCAGCCAGTGATTGTACTGAGCCCCCTGCTGCTTCGAGCTGATAAAAACCGGCCTTGCGGGCCTCTCTTGCCGTCGCCATACCGACCGCAAAAACTGGCCATACCCGCTTCTTTGTATTTTGTGTGAAAGCTCTGACACCGTTGGCGGATGTGAAAACCAAATATGTATCATCTGACAAGTCAGGTATGGCTACTTTGGGAAAGCAGACGTGCATCATCGGTGCAAGAACTGCGGTCATACCGTTTTCTTGAAGTAGATTGGAGAACCTTAGCGCATCGGGTTCCGGGCGCGTAACAAGAACTTTCATGCCGCCCTGACGATATCCTGTATCGCCTTGGGAGCTGCCTCAAATATTCTTTCAGCCAGCGCAATGCCGAATTCACTTGCTGCAGCCAGTTGCACCTCCTCACTGCCCTGCGCAAGTGTGGTGCTTTCCGTCATGGTCAACTCCTGACTGCCATCCAGGGTCAGCAACTGAGCCGTGAAACTGAGGGTATTATTACTTAATCTCGCTATTCCCGCGATAGGCGTCTGGCATGATCCGTCCAAACGCAGCAGAAAAGCTCGCTCGGCACTGCTGATAAGGCTGGTCTGTGCGCATGACAGTGCTTCCCGCACCAGTTCCAGTCGCTCATCATTTTCACGCATTTGCACACACAAGACACCCTGGCCAACAGCAGGGAGCATTTCATCCGGTTCCAAAACAGTCCTTGTGACATCTACCTTATCAAGACGCCTCAAACCGGCTTCGGCCAAAAGCGTTGCATCTGCCTGACCTTCGCCCAACTTCTGCAGGCGACGATCAACATTACCGCGCAGAGGGACAATTTTCAGATCCGGGCGCCGATGCAATAACTGGGCAGCGCGACGCACTGAAGAAGTTCCAAAAACAGCATTGTCCGGCAGCTCCCAAGGGGTCTTCGCCAGATCAGAAATAAAGGCATCCCGGGGATCTTCCCTGGCTGGCACCGCAACCGTTACGAGGCCTTCCGGCATTTCTGCTGGCATGTCCTTCATCGAATGCACGGCAATATCTGCCTCACCATTCAGAAGGGAGTGCTCGATTTCCTTGGTGAAAAGCCCCTTACCCCCGATTGCCGCAAGTGACCCTGCAAGACGCTTATCACCTTGCGTCACATATGTTTTGATAGCCAAACGATCATTGTAATCAGTCTCTGAAACACCAAGATGGCGTGCCAGCCTGGAGCGCATCAAGACAGCCTGGCGTACTGCCAGAGGAGACTTTCGTGAAGCCAGTCTAAGAGATATTGGAGCTGACATTCAGATGGCCCGGCGTTTCATAAACAAACTAACTTGCCAGCGTGTGACACTATTGCCTAAGGCAATTCAATCTTTTAGCGCTTTTACTGTGTGAAAAAAAGGTATCTCGAAGACTTTGTCAGACAATCCAATCACTGTCCTGGGCATCGAAACCAGCTGCGACGAAACGGCGGCCGCGGTCGTGCGCGTGCTGCCTGATGGTAAAGTCGAAATATGTTCTAATGTTATATATACACAAGCAACAGAGCATGAAGGATATGGCGGCGTTGTCCCCGAACTTGCCGCGAGAGCCCATGTCGAGCGTACCGACCAGATAACCGAAAGGGCGCTGACGGAGGCCGGCATCGACGATCCTAACCGGCTTGACGGTGTTGCAGCGACTTCCGGACCGGGCCTTATTGGAGGGGTTATGGTCGGGATGATGAGCGCGAAGGCTTTGGCCCTCTCGCACGATATTCCTTTCATTCCGGTCAATCACCTGGAAGGACACGCTCTTTCAGCCCTACTGACCGACAACATTACCTTTCCATACCTGCTGTTGCTTGTTTCGGGTGGTCATACGCAGTTGCTCCTCGTTAAAGGTGTTGGCAATTATCATCGCCTTGGGACGACAATTGATGATGCGGCAGGGGAGGCATTTGACAAGACAGCAAAGCTACTTGGCCTGGGTCAACCAGGCGGACCCAAGGTGGAGCAAACTGCTACTGGCGGCGATGCACAGAAGTACCGCTTCCCACGCCCCCTTCTGAAACGTGATGATTGCGATTTTTCTTTTTCCGGCCTCAAAACGGCTGTTCGTCTGGCGGCTGAAAATGCCGCACCACTTAGCCCGCAAGACAAAGCAGACCTTACGGCCTCATTTCAGCTGGCAGTTGCACGGCATCTCTGTGCGAAAACACTGAAAGCGATGAAGATAATCGAGGCGGCAGGGGTTACGACACTGGTTATAGCTGGCGGTGTGGCTGCTAACAGTTTGATAAGATCGACCCTGGAAAATGCTGTTAGCGATAAAGGATGGCAATTGGTGGTCCCACCCGCAAAGTACTGCACTGATAACGGCGCAATGATAGCGCTTGCAGGCGCCAAACGGATCGAAACTGTTGGCATCCCGGATCAGGCCGAGGCCCTGCAGATGCCACCGCGTGCACGGTGGCCGCTGGATGACGACCCTGATGGCAAACGTTATGGCGGCGGCAAAAAAGGGCCAAAGGCGTGATTAGCTGCGCAAAGATTCATGCAACACAAAATCAAAGAAGGATTTAGTTGGAATTATTATTACGAAGGCGAAACGATCATCGTATATTAAGGCTTTTCAGGTAAAAGTTGCAACGACGCTGCGTTCTGACACCATCTTCCCCTTTTCGCCATCCTTCCGACCAGGCCGTGCTGCCTTCAAACCCGACAGCCGTCCGACACGCTGTAAAACCAGCTTTGTAATGAACTGAATTGTCTATGCTGTAGTCAGCGCTTTCCAGTTTATTGCCATGCTGTGCGCCGTATTCATACCCGCTCTCATAACATGTGCACATGTCATCACGATAGGCGCCCGTGAAAACAGCAGGGTTTGCCTCACCATCAGCTTCCAGTAGAGTGGCCGCTGAGGTACCGATGGATGGAAGGCCATTCTGAAAGACCGCAAAGGAAGCCGCTGCAACGATTGCGAGAAGCAATACGCCCCCAAAAATAGCTTCAATTTTTGTCATTTCTGGTCCCCACAGTCACGCACATGATTGACAGAGTAGCGCGAAGCGCGCCTGACGCCAAGGATAAAGGTTAACAATGAGGCCTTGTTAATGCGGCCCAGTAGATCATTTGAGGTGGATTATTATCAGAGCGTTGCGTCTTCACAACATTCTCTAATGGGCATATCTACGCCGGCTAGTTCCTGACAGATCTCCGGGTGGCCGTTACAGCAATCCTTGACCAAGAAACTGATCAGATCCCTTGCCGCCGCCATATCCACCGCATGATAAATGCGTCGACCATCGCGGCGTGTTGTCGTCAAGCCAGCAGAGGCAAGAATATTCAAATGCGTTGACATAAGATTGCGACGCACATCCAGAGCCTCTGCAATGGCAGTCGCGGGGATGCCCTCAGGCCCAGCCTCTATAAGAAGGCGGAATACCCGCAATCTTGTGTCCTGTGCCAACGCCGACAAACGGGTCACAATTTTTTTCGCAGAAACTTCTGTATCAGTCATACTCTATGTCTTGCCCGCTTCCCGGGAAGTTGGCAAGGCATAAGCAAAGTGCGAGGTTAGCAACCGGTTTATTGCTTTGGTCTGTTGAGCAAGCCACTGATGATCAGAACAATACCGATCAAGCCCGGGAAGGCCGCCACACCAATCATGGCGAGCATGGCATTGGGCTCTCCCGAAACATGCCCACCAAAATACCCGAGCAAGATTAGCGCAACAGCCACCGCAACCAGAACGAAACCACCAGTCACTGACCCACCGCGGTCCTCTCGCTCTATACCCAGTGCCTCGATCATTTTCTCGTCCAGAGGCTGACCACTTTTGAGCATTTCTCGAATTGTTTGCTGTTGTTGCGCATTTTTGATGATACTGGTGATAGCGTTAATCAGAATGATCGCGATGACGAAGCCGAATACGATAAAATAGGAACTTCCAGTCCAATCCCAGTTCATGCCTTCCTCCTGTTTGCTTTGAAAAACAAAGTACCATAAATTTAGGAGCCTGTCAGCTTAATTCGCACCCTTTCGGTTGCGAAATCACCAAAGGCTGAGAAGGCTTTTCACCGCGAGAGCAAAAAGGCACAGAGTTGAAAGGGCGAAAAATGCAAACCGGACAATCACCAGATTGATGCTGACCTGAACCAGAGAATGCAGCACACGCAGAACGACATAGCCCCAGGCCACACTAATCGCGAGCAGATCAGCCCCGCCCGATAAATGAATATAAAAGGCGAGCGCATAAAATATGGTAGGCTGTTCCATAAGGTGATTGTAATTATCTGCTGCCGCCCTTGCAGCAGGGGGCAGTACATTCAAAGAGCCGGGAAATTGCGCCTCCTGAGGATCAAGACCTGCTTTCTGCATGGCTGGCAGGCGACGAATGTACATCAACAACCAGATCAAAAGAGACCAGCATATTAGCGCCAGTACCGGATTTAGAATGGAATCTGCCATGTGTATCCTCCTCATTTAGAGAGAAGGATCAGACCGAAGCGAAGCCGGAGTCAATCAGACTTATCAGCAATGTGATGCACTGACCTGTTTCAAAGAAGCTGCAGTACATTCTCGGGTGGACGCCCGATAATGGCCTGATCATTGTTGATGACGATAGGGCGTTCAATCAAAACCGGATTTTCTGCCATTGCCTTTATCAGATCCGCATCGTCAGATTCTGCCAGATGAAGCTCTTTATAAAGAGCTTCATTTTTACGCATCATATCTCTGGGCTGAACATCCAGCTTTTTTGCCACTTCGCGCAAACGCTTCTGTGTCGGAGGACTCTTGAGATACTCTATCACCTCAAAATCTACAGACTTCTCCTGCAAAATAGCCAGAGTCTGACGGGACTTTGAACAACGCGGATTATGCCAGATTTCCATGGGATTACTTATCTATTGCCAGCCTGTACCCACCACTTTCAGTAAGCAGGAGCGTTGCCTGTGACGTATCCGGCTCAATCTTCTGACGCAAGCGGTAGATATGTGTCTCCAACGTGTGCGTTGTTACGCCGGAATTGTACCCCCATACCTCATCCAGCAACACATCCCGAGATACGGGCTGACCACCAGCCCGGTAAAGAAACTTCAGAATAGAGGTCTCTTTCTCAGTCAGCTTGATCTTCCGATCATCATCCGTAACCAGCATTTTTACAGCCGGCTTAAATTCATACGGCCCCACCTTGAAGACAGCATCCTCACTTTGTTCGTGACTACGCAGATGCGCCCGCAAGCGGGCGAGCAATACAGCGAATTTGAAAGGTTTTGTCACATAATCATTTGCGCCCGCATCCAGCCCAAGGATTGTGTCGGCTTCTGTGTCGGCCCCCGTCAGCATAATAACCGGCGATTTGAAGCCATTCTTACGCATCAGGCGACACGCCTCCCGGCCATCCATATCCGGTAACCCAACATCGAGCAGGACAAGATCAATATGCGCTTCCTGTTTGACCTTATCGATTGCTTCTGCAGCGGTGCCTGCTGTCTCAAGGCGAAACTCGTCATGCACATCGAACTGATCCGACAATGTTTCGGTCAACAGCTCATCATCATCGACAAGCAATATACGTTTAGCGCGCGCCATTTCATTTTCCTCGTTCTTAATTCTGTTGCGGCAATATAGCTTGCGTTATCTTGCAGAAAACTGATTTTCTCTAACAGGTGGTCACATGGAGTTGAGGGTAGGGGCAAAATTTCGTGAGCACAAAGGAACACTCCAGTGCGGAAATAAGACATTTCGCTGCGCTCTGGGCTCTGCCGGAATTGTAGCTGGAAAGGTCGAAGGCGATGGGGGCACGCCTCTGGCGCGCATGGCTCTGATGGAAGTTTATTATAGGGCAGACAAAGTTTCCGCCCCCCAAACCAGACTGCCGGTCAAAGCGATTAGCCCGAATGACGGTTGGTGTGATGACCCGGAGAGCCCTCTTTATAATAGTGCAGTCAACCTGCCATTTGCGGCCAGTCACGAAAAGATGTGGCGTGATGACGATATCTACAATATCTGTGTCGTTCTGGACTGGAACCTTGCGCCTGCAATAGCAGGCAAGGGCAGTGCGATTTTCTTTCACCTTGCGCGCCCAAACTATGCTCCTACGGAAGGCTGTATTGCGGTGAACGAAAAGGATATGCGGCACATTCTTGCAGTGTGCGGCACGAACAGTTCAGTCGAAACTGCCCTGGCAGTATCCTGAGCTCAAGCAAGCGGCCGTTGCCCGAAGATTGCCGAGCCGACACGAACATGGGTTGCGCCTAACTGACATGCCATCTCGTAATCAGCACTCATACCCATACTGATGACCGGTAAAGACAAATCATTGGCAAACTTGTGCAGAAGAGCAAAATGAGGCGCCGGGTAGTCACTTGCCGGGGGAATACACATCAGACCAGTGACAGACAATCCAAACTCTTCACGGCACTGTGTGACGAAGTCCTCGACAGCATGCGGAGATATTCCCGCTTTCTGTTCCTCTTCGCCTGTATTTACCTGAACAAGGCAGTCAGGTCGCTTGCCCAGCTTATCCATGGCTGTGGCCAGCTTTGCGGCTAGTTTAGGTCGGTCAACGCTCTGAATAATATCAAAATTCGCAACCGCCTCTTCCGCCTTGTTAGTCTGCAGAGGGCCAATAAGGTGCAGCTCGATCCCGTCAAAATCCTCTCTCAGCGCCGGCCATTTTGACGCCGCTTCCTGAACCCTGTTTTCTCCGAACATACGATGTCCCGCCAATAAGGCAGGCCTGATATGATCAGCAGAAAACTTTTTACTGACAGCAATCAATGAAATGCTTCCCCCCTGACGATCCGCCTCAGTTGCAGCTTTTGAAATTCGGTTTTTGACAGTATGAAGATTTGCGCGGATATCTTCGGGTGTCATGACATCAGACCTTATACAAATAGCGCGTCCTGCTGAAAAAGTAGCGGACGTGGCCCTGCGGCTTAATGCGGCTAGAGTGGCAGCGTCAAGGCGAACTGCGCCTTTCGCCCTTGCGCTTATGACAGATCCACGACTGCCGGATATCAAGGCTGCCATCAGAAACATGCCTGCTCATTCAGAGGCACGGACAGCTGTTATCTTTCGCCATTACGAAGAAAAAAATCGAGAAAGCCTGGCGCAGGATCTCTGCCACTTCAGTCAGGATCACGGCCTCCTTTTTCTTGTGGCCGGTGATGAAGAGCTTTTTCGTTCCATTTCGGCTGACGGAATTCACTTACCCGAGTGGAAACTGGGAGAGGCTGCACGATTAAGAAGAGATTATCCGACTATCCTCATTTCAGCTGCTTGCCACTCGATGGATGCCGTGCAGAAAGCAGAGGCTTATACAGATTGCGCTTTTCTCTCCCCCGTATTCCAGACGCAAAGCCATGTCGGCAGGGAATTTCTGGGCACTGGCCAGTTCAATAAAATCTGTAGTCAAACAAAAATGCCCATATTAGCGCTTGGCGGGATCAATGAGGATAATGCCCAAGAATTGCTCAACACTGGCGCAGCAGGCATCGGAGGGATAAGCGTTTTTGGATAGGATCAGAACTTGATCGAGCTTTCGAATATAATCGATGTTTTTTCTTCCTGCCCGCCAAGTGAATCCGGCTTGTCGCTATCGACGAATTGAGCCGCCGCGCCGAGTGTTACGCCCTGTTGGAAAACGTACGAAACACCGGCTTGCGCCAGTTCTGTTTCGCGGAAGAAGGATGGATCAAGCGGGGAGGCGGCATCACGTGCCGCGTCCGATGATCCGTACCCCAACATAAAGCCCCAAGGTCCGGTTTCGTAGGTAATACCCGCATCAAATGCGAGATACGCATCATCATCCTGCACATCAAGGCCCGCATTTGTATTCTTGATAGACCCGCCAAGCGTAAAACCCTTGATGGCCAGATTAAGGCCAACTGCGTAAGATTCATAATCATCAAACCCCGGCGGCGTGTTGCCAACATCTTCCGATGCAGTAACGTAGCTGGCGCCAAGGCCAAAGCGAATATCATTATCCGGATCGCCAATACCCCGCTCGAAGTATAGCGCTGTTTCAACAACATCTCGCCAGGAGGAATTTCTGACAAGCGTTTGCCCGGCAGCGGCGGGGGCACTTCCGGTGACAGGAGCACACAACTCCTCTTCACATTCCCTTAGTTCCGGGGAATAGGACACACCAACCTGAAGACCTCCAATAATACCGCCAAGGAAATTAGCCGGTGGCATGTATGTGAGTTTGGTAGAATATCCGGAGAAATCATTGACAGTCTGAATGTCATTCAGATTGGACAGGTCACTTTTCCAGTCATTAACACCAATGGCTCTGAAAACAGTCGGCGAAGTAACGGCAAGCTGGCTGGCAATGCCATTGTCCCGACCTATAGAGATCTCTCCGAAACCACCCTTGAGATAGGCATAGGCACTTTGCAGGAAAGCATCGCCTTCAAGCGGGCCAACCCCGCGCGCGCCACCAGAAAGCAAACCAGAATATCGACCGCCAGCCCAGTATTGTTGGGGAATGTCGCCATCGGCTCTGGCCTCAAAAACACCGCCGATTTCAAGGCCGCTATCAAGTACACGAGAGGTTTGAACCTTCAAACGTGCATCTGCGTCCGCCTCAAAGTCACCATCCACGCTTCCGGCGACGGCCGTTATCTCTCCGCTAACCTCAACATTTGTTTCCTGCGCTGTCGCTGATGCCCAGAAAGGTAGCAGGCAAGAGGCAGCAAGCAGCACTGTACGAAACTGAAAAAGCTTCGCAGAAACAGCTTTATTTTTGTCAGCGCCGTGCCTCATCGTCTCACAGTTATTTTATCTCTGAACTTTCAGTTTGCCTGGCAGCAAATCTGGTCCCTCGTAAAATTAACGCCACTTAAAATTATGCAATAATTAACGTATGTTAGCTTGTAACAATGATCTCTTATTGCGTACATCTCTCATGAACGAATAAAGGCGTGATGCGTTTTCCGGTCAACAGAATTTGAGTCGAAGTATTTGAGTAATCCGGCCATTGTGATAGTAAAGTCACGAATGGTTAACCGAACCAGTTACTTTCTAGGGAGTTGAGGCGTTATGAAGCCTGAAACGAAACGTTTGTGTAAGATTTTGGGAATGGCTTGCGGCGCTGCTATACTTGCGGCCTGCGCCAGCAATAACAATGCGGCCGAGGCCAGCAAAAACGCGGCCCTGCCATCCTATTCGCTAGACAACCGATCCGGCGCTGTCACCAGCGTCAATAGATATTTGTGGTCGGCGTCACTTGAGACATTGAACTTCATGCCGGTTTTCTCGGCTGATCCGATTGGCGGCATTATTATCACTGACTGGTTCGCCAATCCGAATGTACCAAACGAGCGCCTGAAGGCGAATATCTACATTCTGGATACAACACTGCGCGCAGATGCACTGCGAGTCTCCGTATTCAAGCAACAATATACAGGCGCAGGGTGGCAGGATGCGCCGGTTAACCCGGCGACAGCTCGCGAAATAGAGAACGCTATCCTGACACGCGCACGTCAGTTGCGACTTAACAGCGTCGGCTAGTATTTTTTCCCGTTTGACGGTACGCGAAACGCCCGTTCTCAGACGGGCGTTTTTTCATATCCAGAAACAGCAGGACCAGCCAGATGGCACGTTACAATCCGAAAGAAGCAGAACCCAAATGGCGCAAGGCCTGGGAAGAGACAGATGCCTTCAAGGCAGAGGATGATACGTCGAAACCCAAATATTTCGTCCTCGAAATGTTCCCTTATCCATCAGGGCGTATCCATATCGGCCATGTGCGCAACTACGCCATGGGCGATGTCATTGCGCGTTACAAGAAAGCGCAAGGTCACAACGTCCTGCACCCCATGGGCTGGGATGCTTTTGGCATGCCTGCGGAGAACGCCGCCATGGAAAGCGGGGGGCACCCCCGTACCTGGACTTATAACAACATTGCCATCATGCGTGATCAGTTGAAACGGATGGGACTTGCCATTGACTGGAGCCGGGAGTTCGCAACTTCCGATCCGGATTATTATGTGCACGAGCAACGCATGTTTCTCGATTTCTGGAAAAAGGGCTTCATCCACCGCAAGGAAAGCATGGTCAACTGGGACCCTGTGGATCAAACAGTCCTGGCGAATGAACAGGTCATCGATGGCAAGGGCTGGCGATCCGGCGCGCCTGTAGAGCGCCGCACGCTTTCACAATGGTTCTTCAAGATCACAGATCGCGCAGAAGATCTACTGGCAGCGCTCGATGATGGTCGCCTCGGCAGCTGGCCGGAGAACGTGGTCAGCATGCAACGTAACTGGATTGGCAAGTCCAAGGGCCTGAAAATGCGCTTTCATGCAGCGGGCGTTGCGCCGAAAGGGTTCGAGAGTCTGGAGATTTATACAACCCGGCCTGACACGCTATACGGGGCCTCTTTTCTGGGTGTCTCGCCAGATCATCCACTGGCGAAGCATTACGCTGACAGCGATCCTGAATTGCAAGCCTTCATTGCAGACTGCCAGAAAACCGGCACCTCGGAACAGGCAATTGAGAAAGCTGAGAAAAAAGGCTATCGCCTGCCGCTAGAGATGGCCCACCCGGTCAAAGAAGGCGAGACACTGCCTGTCTTCGTCGCCAACTTCATTCTCATGCAATATGGCACCGGCGCAATTTTTGGATGCCCGGCGCACGATCAGCGTGACCTTGACTTTGCCCGTAAATATAATCTGGACGTTACCCCGGTTGTACTACCGCCGGAGGCTGATCCCACTAGCTTTGATGTGGCGGACGAGGCTTATGTCGGGCCGGGTACAATGTTCAATTCCGGCTTTCTGGATGGATTGAGCTGGGAAGAAGCCTTGCCGGCCATGGTCGAGCATATAGAAAAACTGGGTGACGGAGAGGGCACGACAAATTATCGCCTGCGCGACTGGGGCATTTCCCGCCAGCGCTATTGGGGGTGCCCGATACCAGCGATACACTGTGAGAAGTGTGGTGTCGTTCCGGTACCGGAACAGGACTTACCAGTCGCATTACCAGACGAGGCGGACTTCTCCGAACCAGGCAATCCGCTGGACCGACATCCGACATGGAAGAATGTAGATTGCCCGACATGCGGCAAACCCGCCCGCCGCGAGACAGATACGTTCGACACGTTCGTGGACTCTTCCTGGTATTTTGCCCGCTTCGCAGCCCCGACGCCGAACGCACCAACAAACAAGGACATGGCTGATTACTGGTTGCCCGTCGATCAGTATATCGGCGGCATTGAACACGCGATCCTGCACCTTCTTTATGCGCGCTATTTTACGCGCAACATGAAGGACTGTAACTATCTGTCTGTTGAAGAGCCGTTTCGTAATCTCTTCACACAAGGGATGGTGGTTCACGCGACCTATCTTGATGCTGATGATACCAAGCCACTCAAGGATCGCTGGCTGTTTCCGGAGCAAGTCATACTGAAAAATGACAGCGCTACTCACGCAGAAACCGGTATGCCCGTCGAAATCGGCGCTATCGAGAAGATGTCCAAGTCGAAAAAGAATGTGGTCTCACCAGAAGAGATTGCCAACACCTATGGCGCAGATGCAGCGCGTTGGTTCATGCTGTCTGACTCCCCCCCGGAGCGTGACGTGGAATGGAGCGAGGCAGGTGTTGAAGGCGCATGGAAACTGGTCAATCGCATCTGGGATACGTGTGAACAAGTCGGCGGCATTTTACGTGAACCGCATATCGGGAACCTGGCCACTGATATGCCAGAGGCAGACATGACCATGCGTCGACTGACACATGCGAGCATTGCCAATGTCACTGATGACATTGAAAACTTCCGCTTCAACAAGGCTATTGCCAGACTGTATGAATTTATCAACGCCGCCAGAAAGGCCGTCTCGGAAAACTCCATTTCCGACGCGGTAAAAGCAGAGACGCTGTCCGCGCTAACACGACTTATATCTCCGTTCATCCCGCATCTAGCTGAAGAATGCTGGGAACATCTGGGTGGAGAGGGTATGATCTGTCACGCCCCGTGGCCCAAAGCGGATGAAAGCCTTCTCGTTGCCGAAACGATTACAGTGCCGATACAGGTGGGCGGTAAACGCCGCGGCCAGATCACCATACCGGCAGACGCTGACGAAGAAGAAGTGAAGAAACTGGCCTTGTCTGATGAGGCCGTTCAGCGCCATATTGACGGCAAGGAAATTCGCAAATTCATCGTCGTGCCGGGACGGATAATTAATATCGTTGTCTAGGCGGACAGGGCAGGAGAGATAAGGTAAATGATCCGTAAACAGCTCAAACAAGCGATCATCGCACCAATATTTCTCCTCGCATTGCCACTCTTATCTGCCTGCGGCTTTACACCTCTTTACGCAGATAACGATCAGGAGCTCACCCGCTCTCTTGCGCAAGTGAATATTCTTCCCATTCGCCAGCCTGAGACAGCGAGTTTTGTTCTTGAAAACGAACTACGTGACTTAACTAGCCGCACTGCCACAACACGGTATGACCTGACGGTGAACCTGCGAGAGCGGCGCAGATCGGTTGCCGTGACTGGCGATGCCCAGACAGCCCGCTTCGAGTATACCCTGACAGCAGGTTATACCCTCTCAGATAACGAAACGGGTCAGCGCTACCGTAATGCAAAATCCGTTGTGACCAGCTATGGCATCGTGCCATCGCAGTATGCCTCCCTTGTGGCTCAGGAAGATGCGATCCGGAAGGCTGCGATCGAACTTGCGCAACAAATCGAATTTGACCTTGTCTTTTATTTCAAGGGACAGATTGAGGGTACACAGATAGAAGCCGGAGAAGAATTCGAGGAACAAGACGAACAGGAAACTTTTCAGGAGCGTCAAATACAGGAAATTCTCGGGGAAGACTTTGAGCGCGATTAAGCCAAAGGATATTGCCGCGCTCCTCGCCAAGAGAGATGAGCGTTACAAAGCTGTTCTGATTTATGGACCTGATGGGGGACTGGTCAGAGAGCGCTCGAACATGCTGGCAAAGCAAATTGTTGATGACCTGACGGATCCATTCAATTTCATTGAGCTGTCAGAAAGTGATCTGAAAGAGACCCCCTCTCGCCTTGTTGATGAAGCCGCTGCCTTATCTTTTACGGGAGGGGAGCGGGTCGTCAGGGTTACGGGCTCAGGCGAGCAAATCACGGCATCATCCAAGCTTTTGCTAAGCTCTCTCGAAGCCGAAACATTTGTTCCCAATGCGCTGGCCATCGTTGAGGCTGGTGAACTGCGCAAAACAGCGGGCCTTCGCAAACTGTTTGAAAACAGCAAAATCGCTGCTGCGATAGCCTGTTATGAAGACAGCACACTGGACCTGCGTCAGCTCATTACAGACACGCTGAACAGCGAAAATCTTTCTATCACACGCGATGGGCTGGAATTTTTTGCAGCAAACCTTGGACAGGATCGAGGTATCAGTAAGGCCGAGATTGAAAAGCTTATCCTGTATAAAGGCACAAAGGAGCACAGAGAAGGATCAGCAGAAATCTCCTTGGAGGATGTCAAAACCTGCCTTACTGATTCAACGCAGGATACAACTTTTGATATACCCTCATTGAGCGCCAGCGGGGAAACACAAAAACTATCCCGCGCATTACAGTGGGCAGAAACAACTGGCACATCTCCCATCACTATCCTGATATTTCTGCAACGGCATTTTAACCGGCTGCATACTGTGCAATCCTTCGTGAGTGATGGTATGGCCAGAGACGCAGCCATAAAGAAGCTTCGTCCACCGATCTTTTTTGCACAACAGCGCAATTTTGAAAATCAACTGCGTAAGTGGCCTCTGATCCGTCTGGAAAAAGCAATAACTGATCTTCTGGAAACAGAACATGCGGCAAAGCAAACCGGGGCACCGCAGCAAGAGCTGATTGAGCGCGCTGCCTTACGACTTTCAGTTATGGCAAAATAGCCACAGCTTGAACTTTAGAATTTTCACTGATTGACAAGAGATTGCGTCAAGCGTACCCGCAGCGAGTGCCAAGGTGCACAGATAACGAGCAGTCAAATGAATAAGTCAGTAAAAACTACACGATTGGAAGGCGCGGTTACATCATCAACGCGCACGGTTCCCATATCGGCTCGTTTCAGGTTCGCGCTCCAGGTATTCATTTGATCCAGTTGGATCCCTGCACCGCCCCTCCGAGCCGCCGCTCCGGAGGGTTTTTTGTCTCTCCTGACGAGCTCAATAAGATTTTGCGAGAGACTAGAATGACTGATAACGAGAATAACCAGACCAACAATTCACCAGCGAAACTGTCTGATAAGCAAGCTGCAGTAGCGCCCGGCCAAGTGAACACGCGTTCTGCGATTACCTGGCGACAGGAATTTTCGAGCCTGTTCTTGCTAGGCCTGCCCATGGCACTGACACAGCTGGTGCAGTTTTCTATCAGTACAATTGACCTGCTGATGATCGGACAACTTGGCGCGCAAGCCCTTGCATCTGCCTCACTCGGCCTGGCAATATTTTATGCAACATGGCTTGTAGGCTTCGGCCCCATGATGGCCGTGACGCCCCTGGTTTCGCAAACACTTGGCGCTGATCCTGACAATACACGTGACGCCCGAATATCTGTCCGGATGGGGCTTTGGGCGATTATTCTCACTTTCCCAATGATGTTTCTGATCTATTTCTTCTCAACGGATATTGCCCTTATGTTGGGCCAGGCAGAGGTAACATCAAATGCCGCTGGCGATTATATTCTTGCCCTAGCCCCAGGTATGCCTTTCGCTTTAGGGGTATTCCTGTTGCGGAATTTTCTTGCAGCTATAGATCGTACACGGATTCCGCTGGCTGTCATCGTGATTGTGACCATGCTCAACACACTACTCAACTGGTTACTCATTTATGGCAACTGGGGATTTCCGGCGTGGGGCCTGGTCGGAGCCGGACTTGCTTCATCTTTATCACACATGACCGGCTTCACCATCCTAGTATTATACATCCAATGGGATAAACGGGGGCGCCAATTCG
The DNA here is from genome assembly GCA_022763115.1 of Aquisalinus sp. Classification (GTDB taxonomy): domain Bacteria; phylum Pseudomonadota; class Alphaproteobacteria; order Caulobacterales; family Parvularculaceae; genus Aquisalinus. The sequence goes on along the minus strand of JALEGJ010000047.1, from coordinate 40,252 downwards.
ACCTGTTTGAGAATTTTTTCCGCTTACATACAGAAAGATTGAAAGAAATTTTCAAACTAGGCCTACCCATTAGTGTCACATTTGGCTTTGAAGTGATGCTCTTCAATGTCGCTGTGTTTTTGATGGGCCTCATTGGTGTCAATGAGCAGGCGGCATATCAATCTGCCCTTAACGTGGCAGCGCTGGCGTTCATGATGCCACTTGGTTTCTCGATGGCCGGCTGTGTTCGTGTTGGTCTTGCGGCCGGAGCAAAAGATCAAAATGGTGTGCGCAAAGCTGCTGGCGCAACAATGGTGATTTGCCTGACAGCGATTATGGCAGTTGCCTTGTTTGTAATCCTATTCCCGGAGGACATAGCCGGCTTTTATCTGAATACTGATAATGTAGCTAACACAGAAGTATTGATACTCATCGCATCCTTCCTGCCAATAGCAGCCGCATTCATGTTCTTTGATGGTGTGCAGGTTGCCGCCGGACAAGTGTTACGTGGACTGAAGGATGTAACATTACCAATGTACTTAACTGGTATCAGCTACTGGCTGGTTGGTTTCCCCGTGTCAGTTTATTTCGGGCTTTACACACCTGTCGGTGCAGTAGGTATCTGGTGGGGACTGCTTGCGGGACTGGCTGCGGCATCAGTTCTGCTTGGGGGAAGATTGCTATACCTTCTAAAATACCCGGAAAAACAAGCGACCTAAGCTTAAGCGCGGGGAAACAACTTTCCCCGCGCTATCTCATCGCGACTTTCATGGCTTCCAGACATTTAGTAACATTTTCTTCGCGAGCACTATGCCCCATAAGACCAATCCGCCAGACTTTACCGGCCAAGGCACCCAAACCTGCACCAATTTCCAGCCTGTGCTCTGTCAGAAGTTCTTTTCTTATATCCGCCTCTCCAGACTGAAGATGATCCGGGATCAAAACACTATTTAATTGCGGGAGCCGATAAGGCGTATCAACAAGGTATTCTATACCTAACTCGCCAAGTCCCTGATGCAATTGCTGGTGGACTCTTTGGTGCCGCTCCCAGGATTTCTCAATACCTTCCTCATGCAGAATGACCAGACTTTCATGGAGGCCATACATCGCATTGACCGGAGCTGTGTGATGATATGCGCGGCCACCATCTCCGTCCCAATAGCCAAGCACCAGATTCAAATCCAGAAACCAGCTTTGTACCTTGGCCTTCCGGTTGCGTACTTTTTCAAGGGCCTTCGCGGAAAAACTGACTGGCGACAGGCCTGGTGGTGCGGAAAGGCATTTTTGACTGCCTGAGTATATTGCATCTATGCCCCAGCCATCGACTTCCAGCGGAATACCACCGAGTGTCGTCACAGCATCAACAATTGTGAGACAGCCATGCTCTCGCGCCAGCGCACATAATGCCTCTGCATCCGAACGCACACCTGTTGATGTCTCTGAATGAACAAACCCGAGCGCAACAGCATCAGGATTGGCTTTTAGCGCTGCCTCAACTTTATCAACAGATACCGGTTCGCCCCATTCATCCTCAACGACAACTGCGATACCGCCAGCGCGTTCAACATTCTCCTTCATTCTCCCGCCAAAGACACCATTTATGCAGACGATAACCTTGTCCCCTGGCTCAACCAGATTAACAATGCAGGTTTCCATTCCTGCTGAACCCGGTGCCGAAACAGGAAAGGTTACATCGTTCTTTGTACGAAATGCATAACGAAGTAGATCCTTGATCTCATCCATCAGACTGACAAATTGTGGGTCAAGATGGCCGATCGTCGCCTGGCCCTGCGCCGCCAGAACTCGCGGCGACACATCAGATGGGCCCGGACCCATCAGGGTTTTTTCGACGGGATTAAATGACTTGAACTTATCTGGCATGATAACTCTCTTTACGATTATACAGACACATTCATCAGGCGGCGACATACTTCATCAAGCTGGTCAAGCGATCTGTAATCAATTGTCAGACAACCGCCTTTTTTCCCTCTGTGCTCAATATTGACATCCAGGCCAAGAGCCTCTGCAATATCCCGTTCCAGGGCACGCGTGTCTGCATCTTTTTTTGAGCTCGTTGAACTTTCTTTCTTGCCCTTGGAAGAAACTGACTTCGCTCCATCCAAGTCCATACTTTCAGACTTTACGAGCCTTTCTGCCTCTCGTACGGAGAGTCCTTTTTTTACAATCCGCTCGGCCAGACCTTTCGGCTCTACACTGGACAGAAGCGCTCGAGCATGGCCCATGGAAAGAGCGCCTTCACGCACCATCAAACGAACCGGTTCCGGCAGTTTGAGAAGGCGCAACATGTTGGTTACATGGCTGCGACTTTTGCCAACCGCGTCAGCAATTTCACTTTGGTTGCGCGCATGGGCATCCCCCAGATGGGCATAGGCTTCCGCCTCCTCCATCGGATTCAAATCAACCCTTTGCAGATTTTCAATGAGAGCGATCTCGGCTGTTTCTGCATCCGAAAGACTTCGAATAATGACAGGCACTTCATGCAAACGCGCTTTTTGCGCAGCACGCCAGCGCCGCTCGCCCGCAACAATCTGATAGCGCTCAGCCTGGCCTTGAGCAGGACGCACGAGAATTGGTTGCAAAAGACCCTTTTCACTTATTGAAGCTGCCAGTTCTTCTATAGCCTCATCAGAGAATGTTTTCCTTGGCTGTTTCGGATCAGGAATGATAAACTCGATTGGCAGTTTATCCTGTGACCCTGTCATGGGATGCGTATCTTGCTGCGCCGGTGTTGATTCTCCCAACAACACATCCAGACCACGACCAAGACCCTTTTTTGCCATTTCGTCCCTCCTTAAGCCGCGCGTTCTCGCTGGATAACCTCACTCGCCAGCCTGAGATAGGCCTGACTGCCAGTACATTTCAGATCGTAAAGCAATGCTGGCTTACCGTGCGAAGGCGCTTCCGAGATCCGTACGTTGCGTGGAATTGCGGTTTGATAAACCTTCGCACCCATATGCGCACGCACATCCTCCTCAACTTGCTGCGATAGATTATTACGCCGGTCATACATCGTCAGAACAATACCCTGCAGCTCAAGAGTCGGGTTTATTCTCTCGCGCACCTTTTCGATAGTTCGCAGAATTTGAGATAATCCCTCCAGGGCGAAAAACTCGCATTGCAGCGGCACAATTACGGCGTCGGAAGCAGCCATCGCATTAATCGTCAGCAGACTGAGTGACGGCGGACAATCAATCATGATGTAAGTTATGTCCGGATTGCTTGTCACAAATTGCTCTATGGCCCTGGAAAGACAGAAATGTCGGTTTTCCTCTTCGATCAACTCAATTTCTGCACCAGCCAAATTGACGCCAGCTGGCGCCATATTAAGCCTCGGGACATTGGTTGGCTGAACCGCATCAGCCAGTTTTGCCTCGCCCATAATGACATCATAAGTCGTAACCTTGCGGCGACTTGTATCCAGGCCAAGACCGGTGGACGCATTACCCTGAGGATCAAGGTCGATAATCAAGACCTTCTCACCGACGGCTGCGAGTGCGGTACCAAGATTGATCGCCGTAGTTGTTTTACCGACACCACCCTTCTGATTAGCCACAGAAAGTACTCGGACAGGAGCGGTATGGCCAGATTTCAGAGAAGGCTCTTTTTCAGACACGTTTTAGATTCCTGATTTCAAGTATGGCAGCTGCCTTATGCGTCAGGCTGTTGTGGCTCGTAACATCGAAAGACCATTTTCTTTGAGCCACCTCGATTTCTTCTTGCGCTCGTTCGCCCTTCTGGAAAAGACATTTTGATGTCTTGTGCATAAATCGGTGGCCATACTCACAAAGAGTGTCCAGATCGGCCAAGGCTCTGGCTGTTATTATATCTGCCTTTTCAGGCTCACTGATAGTTTCTATTCGTTGGTTCAGAACCGTGACATTTTGCAGACCCAGCACTGTTATGACCTCTCGCAAAAAGGCACATTTTTTTGCGATGCTTTCAACAAGAAAGAAATCATGAGATTGCCGGGCCGGATCATCAGCCGACAGGATAGCCAAGAACAACCCGGGGAAACCAGCCCCGCTACCAAAATCCATAACTACCTTTGCGGCCGAAGGTATCAGCGGTCGAAGTTGGGCTGAATCCAGATAATGCCGCTGCCACCTGTCAGGCAGGGTTGACCTTGCTACCAGATTGAGACGCCCGCTCCAGTCAAGAAAGAGCTGGTCAAACAACAACAGACTGTCTCGTGTTCTCTCTGAAGTCTCATAGGTATTAAAGAAAAGATCGGGCCCTGATAAACTCTTAGCCATTGATGGAACCTGCAGCCTGAACCGGTCGCCCTTTCTTGATGTTCGCCAACACCAGGGCCAAAGCCGCTGGCGTTACGCCTTCAATTCTCCCGGCCTGGCCAATTGTCGAAGGTTGCGCCTCCTGCAACTTCTGCCGAACCTCATTCGATAGACCGGGAATGCCATCGTATGAGAATCCAGCCGGAATTTGCAGGTTTTCATCCTTGCGAAAGGCGGCAATGTCCGACTTCTGCCGCTCCATATATCCGGCATATACTGCATCTATCTCAAGCTGCTCAACTATTGTATCCGCCCAATCGTCGAGCCGGGGCCAGATTGGCTTCAATCGATCGGCTGTTACATCCGGATAGGCCAGATACTCCATGACACTGCGCTTGCGTCCATCCTGATTAACTTTAATGCCATGTTTCTGCGCCTCGTTAGGTGTCATCAATGTTGAACTCGCCCAAGCCCTCGCCTGTTCCAGTTGCGCATGTTTCACGTGAAACACTCTTGACCTGACGTCGTCAACACAGCCCAGATTCAGGCCCAAGGGTGTGAGGCGTTGATCCGCATTGTCGGCGCGCAGTGACAAGCGATACTCAGCGCGTGACGTGAACATTCGGTACGGCTCGGTTACGCCGCGCGTAACAAGGTCATCAATCATTACGCCAATATAAGCCTGCGAACGATCAAGGATGAATGCTTCTCCGCCAGAGACAGCAATGGCTGCATTCAATCCCGCCATAAGACCTTGTGCGCCTGCCTCCTCATATCCCGTCGTACCGTTTATCTGCCCGGCCAAAAACAACCCTGGAAGCTTTTTCACCTGCAACGCTGGGGTCAGTTCACGTGGATCAACATAATCATACTCTATAGCGTACCCAAAGCGAACCACCTCAGCTCGCTCCAAGCCAGGAATAGTTTTCAGAAATGCTGTTTGAACGTCTTCCGGCAGCGACGTCGAAATACCATTGGGATAAACGAGATGATCACCCAGCCCCTCGGGCTCGAGAAAGACCTGATGACTTTCACGCTCAGCAAAGCGCGTAATCTTGTCTTCAATTGAGGGGCAATAACGAGGTCCACGCCCAGCTATACTGCCACTATACACCGCAGACTTCTCCAGGTTATCCGCGATGACCTGGTGAGTTTTCGCTGTGGTGTGTGTAATACCACACGAAATCTGGGGTACTTTAATTTCATCTGTCATGAAAGAAAAAGGCACAGGTTTTTCGTCAGCTGGCTGCATCTCAAGACTTTGCCAATCTATCGTCCTGCCATCTAAGCGTGCCGGTGTACCCGTTTTCAGGCGCCCCATTCTCAAGTCAAAACTGTACAATCTTTCTGAAAGTCCAATTGACGGCTTTTCATCAACACGGCCTGCCGGTATGCGTTTATCGCCGATATGAATCATACCCTTAAGAAAGGTGCCAGTCGTCAAAACCACCGCACCTGCGCGAATGTGCTCACCATTATCGGTGATAACGCCGACACATCGCGCATCTTTAACGATCAGGTCTTCAATGGCGCATGCCTTTATGCTGAGATTTTCTTCAGCCGTCAGAAGGGCCTGCATATGCTTCTTATATAGAGACCGGTCAGCTTGTGCACGGGGGCCCCGAACCGCAGGACCTTTTGACCGATTGAGCATACGAAACTGGATACCGGCCTGATCAATAACTCGAGCCATCAACCCACCAAGGGCGTCGATTTCACGCACGAGATGCCCTTTACCCAGGCCACCTATAGCAGGGTTACAGGACATTTCACCAATGGTCTCAAGCTTGTGTGTCGCCAGCAGGGTCTTGGCACCCATGCGCGCAGCAGCTGATGCAGCCTCGCAACCCGCATGTCCGCCACCAATAACAACTACATCAAAGTCAGATGAACTCACCATTCACTTCACCAAAGTCTCACAACCCATATCTGGCAATATGTTTCACGTGAAACAAGAGTTACTTGCCGATGCAGAATGAAGAAAAGATTTCTCCCAGTATATCTTCAACATCGACCTTTCCAGTGATTGATCCAAGATGTCGCATTGCAAGGCGTACATCCTCTGCCGCGAGTTCCGGATGCATATTAATCCGCTCCAGAGACCTTATCAGGGCCTCACGTGCATTTTGCACCGCATGAACATGACGCAATCTTGTGAGTCTTGGCTCCTCGACATCACCGCATAATTCAACAATGCGGCGGCTCAGGAACTGTCGCAATTCCATCATACCCTGCCCAGTCACAACTGAAGCAGAGAGAGGTTCAACACCATCAACCATTAGGTCTGGTACCGGATCTTCCAGGTCCCTTTTCGTATAAATGACGGCATCACCAGTTAGGAGTTCACGGGTGAGCTGATGCAGCTCCTGTGAGGTATGACTACCGTCTACGAGCAGTAACCGAATATCAGCCTGACCGGCACGCTCGCGCGCCCTGCGCATCCCCTCAAGTTCTATAGTGTCGTGAGTCACCTCGCGTAACCCTGCGGTATCTATGATGGTCACTGGCACACCTTCAATATCAAGTCGCACCGTAACCAAATCTCGCGTCGTGCCAGGTGTATCCGACACGATCGCGACCTCACTATTTGCCAGGTAATTTAACAGAGAGGACTTGCCCGCATTAGGTCTGCCGAGCAAAACGATACTGATACCTTCACGCACCCGCTTTGCTTGGCTACTCACCTCAAGATAGTCAGACAATTCGCTTATGAACGCATTAATCACTGGTACAGCGTTGCTTTCAATTTCCGCCGGCACGTCTTCTTCATCTGGAAAGTCTATACCTGCTTCCAAGGGTGCAAGGGATTGCAGAAGCCGCATATTCCAGTCTGCAGCAACAGCTGACAAGCGCCCGTCTGCCTGTTGCAAAGCCTGTTGTTTTTGAAGGGTTGTTTCGGCATCGATAAGATCGGCCAGTGCTTCAGCCTGGGCGAGATCAATCTTGCCGTTTTCAAAAGCTCTCAGGGTAAATTCACCCGGTTCCGCAGGGCGCAAACCCTGCGCACAAAGAATTTCCGAAAGAGCATCAATGACAGCAATTGACCCATGTACTTGCAACTCAGCCATGTCCTCACCAGTGAAACTGGCTGGTGCGCGAAAACAAAAAACAATGCCGCTATCAATTAACTCTTTTGTTCCGGGTGCAAATAATTTCGCATAGTGGACGGTGCGGGCACCCACTTCATATCCGACCAGATCGTTCAGAACCTTTAGGGCGTCAGAACCACTAAGTCGAAAGACGGCAACTCCGGCCTTTCCCGCTCCTGAAGACAGGGCAAAAATCGTATCATTTTCCATCCTGCTTCGTAGCGGCTGCCATTAGTCCTGCAAACATCTTCTGCATGTTATCGACACCAGCGCCCCCCATTTGCATCATACGGTCAAAGTACTTTTGTGGATCAGAAAGGGTGTCTATCTCTTCTTTTACTCTTGCCTCTAGGTTGGTAACGAGAAGTTCATTGACTGGTCGAACATCTGGCAAGCCGAAGAAGGCTCTCGCTTCCTCAGGGGTACAGTCCACATTGATCGTAAGCTTCATAAGTCCTCCAAATAACCTCAGTATAGACTGACTATAGCTGCGTTTTTGACATCATGTCATATGATTGAGCTTCGATTATAAGGTCGGCAGACTTATTCATTTCGGCTTCAATACAGTTCCTTTGGCATAACACTTATAGCACGGACATAAGAGAGGAAAATGCAACGCACTTTTATCGTATTTGGTGTCTTCGTTTTTGCCATATAGTTGAATAACAATTCCCCCCTTGCACCAAAGCCCAACAGCCCCGCCATAGGAATTAATCATCTGAGCAAGCTGACGACTGTTCCGGATAGTTTCGGCGGCTATATCATGACAGATCAAATTGAGATTGTTGGTCCGCTGATGAACCACTAATCAGGTATTCATTGAATCAAAGAAATCAGCATTGGTCTTTGTCTGCCGTAACTTGTCCAGCAAGAATTCAATTGCATCAGTTGTACCCATCGGAGAGAGAATACGGCGCAGGACAAAGATTTTCTGAAGATCATTAGGCGCTATCAGGAGGTCTTCCTTGCGTGTACCAGACTTTGCGATGTCGATAGATGGCCATGTACGTTTGTCAGCGACTTTACGATCCAGCACAATTTCCGAGTTACCAGTTCCCTTGAATTCCTCGAAAACGACTTCATCCATCTTGGAGCCGGTATCGATTAAGGCTGTCGCGATGATGGTAAGCGAGCCACCTTCTTCAATGTTCCGTGCAGCACCAAAAAACCTTTTTGGTCGCTGCAACGCATTAGCATCGACACCGCCTGTCAAAACCTTGCCTGATGAAGGAACGACAGTGTTATAAGCACGCCCAAGGCGTGTAATGGAGTCCAAAAGGATGACTACATCACGCCCATGCTCAACGAGCCGTTTTGCCTTTTCAATTACCATTTCTGAAACTTGTACGTGACGCGTTGCAGGTTCATCAAAGGTTGAAGAAACAACTTCGCCATTCACTGACCGTTGCATGTCTGTCACTTCTTCCGGCCGCTCATCTATAAGCAGCACAATCAGATAACACTCCGGATGATTGGCAGTAATTGAATGAGCAATATTCTGGAGAAGAACTGTTTTACCGGTACGCGGCGGTGCCACAATCAGGGCCCGTTGACCTTTACCCAAGGGTGCAACCAAATCTATCACCCGAGAAGACAAGTCCTTGCCTTCCTTTTTCTCGATTTCCATGTGGAGACGTTGATCGGGATATAACGGCGTCAAATTATCAAAATGAACTTTGTGCCGTGCTTTCTCAGGATCCTCGAAATTAATGGTCCCCACTTTGGTCAGCGCAAAATACCGCTCGCCGTCTTTTGGACTGCGAATTTCACCAATGACCGTGTCACCGGTTTTAAGCGAAAATTTTCTTATTTGCGTGGGAGAAACATAGATATCATCTGGTCCAGCAAGATAGTTAGCTTCAGGGGAGCGTAAAAAACCGAACCCGTCCGGAAGCACTTCAAGGACACCTCCGCCCGTAATCTCACACTCGTTTTCCGCCAGTTCTTTCAGGATGGCAAAAAGCATGTCCTGTTTTCGTTTGGCAGATGCGTTTTCAACACCAACTTGTTCAGCAAATTCCAGCAACGCTGCCGCTGATTTTTCTTTAAGCTCATCGAGCGTAATTTTTTCGGGAATCATATGTCTACCTGGGAAAATGCCACTGCAGAAAGGAATCTTGCATGGAAAGAAACCGAAGAGTTCCGGTTGCCCTCAATATGATCACTTCCTGAAGATGGTCAAGACGCTTTGCACCCAAAACAACAAATGGCTGCCTGCAATCCGCTTAAAACGGCTTTATAATGACCATTATGACAATAATTATCAGCAGTATGAAAGGCACTTCATTGATAATGCGCCAGAATTTCTCTGTTCTCGGTTTTTCGCCGGATGCAAATTTTTTCTGACTGGCCGAATAGAAACCGTGAATCCCGGATATTCCGACAACTGCAATAAACTTGATAATAAACCAGCCTGACGACGCATAAGCAGGTATAGCTGCAAGCATTAGCAATCCTAGCAGCCAGACTGCTATGAGTGACGGATTCATTATACCTTTCAGGAGGCGCCTTTCCATCACAACAAAGTAATCAGCGGCTTCTCCAGCCTGCTCAGCCTGATGATGATAGATAAAAAGCCTGGGTAAATACATCATGCCAGCCATCCAGGCGATAACCGCAATCAGATGCAGCGACTTTATCCAGTTATAGTATGGTAATAGAAATTCCTGCATCATTTTTGATCCGTAACAAACTTATCAGAATGCGCGTATGAACTTAACAAGCTCCGCTACATTATCGGGTGGCGTTTGCGGTACAAAGCCATGACCAAGATTGAACACGTAAGCCTTATCCTCAAAAGTCTTCAGCAGGTTCTCTGCAGCCTTGAGCATCGGCTTGCCACCCTGAACGACCAAAAGAGGATCAAGCCCACCTTGTAAAGAGACATGCTGAGATAATGTCTCGGATGCCCAGACCGGATCTGTTTCTGTTCCAAGACTGACAGCATCAAAAATCCCCGCCTCAGCATATTCCTTCAGTTGAACTCCGGCTCCCTTCGGAAAAGCAATAACAGGTATATCCGGAAAATCTGCTTTTAGGGCTCTCGCTATGCGCATGGCAGGCTCGAGGCAGAAAGCACGCAGAAATTCTACGGGTAACCCTGAAGCCCAGCTTTCAAATAATTGCACAGCGTTCACGCCTGCCTTTATCTGTCTTCTAAGGTAATCAATTGTCGCAATTTCAAGTTCGCGGATAAGGATCTCAAACTTCTCCGGGTTCTCATATGCGTAGCCCCGAAGAGCAGATGGATCTTTCACGCCTTGCCCAGCAATCATATAGGTTGCAACTGTCCACGGAGCGCCTGCAAAACCAATCAAAGCCTTATCCTCTGATAGACCCTCACGACATAGCCGGATCGTTTCCATGACAGGGGATAAGCCATCATGTAATTTGTCATGCGATAAAATCACAGGCCCATCCTGAAGAGCGGGCTTTAACCTTGGTCCCTCACCAGCCTCGAATGATAATTCCTGACCCATAAACATTGGCAGCAACAGGATGTCTGCGAAAAGAATTGCAGCATCAAGATCAAATCTGCGAATTGGCTGCAGCGTAACTTCGGCTGCCATTTCCGGGTTGAAACACAGATCCAGAAAAGACCCTGCCTCAGCCCTCTTCTCCCGATATTCCGGTAGATACCGCCCTGCCTGACGCATAAACCAGACAGGCTTTGGGTTAAGTTTCTCTCCTTTGATAGCTCGGATAAATGCAGACTGATGATCCATTTTATACTCTTCCCGGTAGGGCCACGGGTATCTCTCTAAAATCCAATAAATATAAAATCATCAGACTCATAACCCTGTTGAAAATGTTGAGTATCAGGCCTTGGAAAATAATCCAGATATTTCCAACATTTTATCCAACGTAATGCACTATTGTGGAATGTGTGTGGAAGTGAAAAAAACGAGGTCATACCGGAGTATTACCCGGCATACTGATGCGGAAAACTGCACATTAAGTTCTCAATATAAATTTCTCCTGAGTTGCGTGGTGATAAATCTTTCCATTTGGTTAATTCGGAAAGGTATGGAGTTTGGGGGCGAATGTGCGATGCTGGCAGCTGCAAAAAAAGTCTCACCTATGCAATCGAGCTTATTCACATGATGTCCACAACTTCATCGGTAATCGCAAAAAAACCGAGGACATACTTTCATGTCCATCTCGTATCTGACTCTACCGGGGAGACCCTGAATACGGTTCTCAAGTCAGTCAGTTCCCGGTTTGATGCAGCAAAGCCTCTTGAGCATGTGTCATCGCTTGTTAGGTCAAAGAAACAACTCAATCAGGTTCTTGCTCGAATAGAAAGCTCTCCGGGATTGGTTATGTTCACTATTGTGGACCCGGACTTGCGCAGACATCTCGAAGTGAAATGTGCAGAACTACAGGTCCCCGCTATATCAGTGCTTGACCCACTTCTGAATGCGTTCGCCGATTATCTCGGTCTGGAACAGACCTTAAGAACAGGAGCACAATATGCTCTTGATGAAGACTATTTCCGGCGGATTGGGGCGCTAGATTATACACTCGCACATGATGATGGTCAGATGGTATGGGATCTGGAGACAGCTGATGTTGTGTTGGTTGGTGTCAGTCGAACGTCAAAAACGCCGACCTGTATGTATTTGGCAAACCGTGGCTATAAAGCGGCAAACGTACCATTAGTCCCCACTCAGGACCATCCACCAGAACTTGAGAACTTGCGACATCCGCTAGTTGTTGGCCTGACAGCAGCGCCTGACAGGTTGGCCCAAATCCGTGGTGCCCGATTAAAGAACGTCGATGCGACTGATCATGCTGGATCATACTCTGACCAGGATGAGATCCGTAAGGAAATTACCAAGGCAAAAAGACTGTTCGCCCGAAAGGGGTGGCCGGTCATTAATGTTACAAATAGGTCGGTGGAAGAAACAGCAGCAGAAATTATCTCCAGATTATCCGCTAAACGCGCAGGCAAACAATGAACGTCTCCCTTATCCTAGCTTCAAAGAGCATGGCGCGAAACGCGTTATTGCGCAATGCAGGCTTGTCATTTGAAGCAATTGATAGTGGTGTTGACGAAGATATCATCAAGAGAGAAATGTTTGGCGAGAAACCTTTGAAAGTGGCGATGAGGCTTGCGGAGCAAAAAGCTCTAAAGGTTAGTCAACAATACCCTGATGCAATGGTTGTTGGTGCTGATCAGATACTTGGGCTTGATGGGAAGAGCTATGATAAACCCGAAGACCTTTCTGAGGCGTTCGCACGCCTGAAAGAATTTTCTGGTAAATCTCATTTTCTCCATACGAGTATATGTATTGCACAAAATGATGAGGTTATCTGGGCTCATACTGAAGAGCCCATTTTGACTATGAAACATCTGGATGATCATACTATTGAAGAATATCTGTCCAGAACAGGAACAGATGTTTTATCTTCTGTAGGGGCCTATCAACTTGAAAACACTGGTATACAATTGTTGTCAAAAATTGAGGGAGACTATTTTTCAATTCTCGGATTGCCTTTAATACCTTTATTGAAATTTTTATCAGGAAAAAATGTACCAGGATCACTGACGTGACATTTACGAAAAAGGCAGGCGTGATCGGGTCACCTGTCAAGCATTCCGTCTCGCCGTTTATTCACGAATACTGGCTTAAACAGTATCAGCTGCAAGGGGTCTATTATAAAGCATTTTGCCCGGACACAGATGAAAATTTCAATGATCTCATCGAGAAACTGATTTCACTGGGTTATTCCGGCGTCAATGTTACTCTCCCTCATAAGAAAAGAGCCTATGCGATAGCCAACAGTTTTTCAAAGACAGCTATTGCTCTGGGAGTGGCGAACACACTTACGTTCACTCAAAATGGTATCCATGCAGATAATACTGATGCGTATGGATTTGAACAAAGTATAAAAGAAGTTATTTCTGATACTGATAAGAAATCTCTGGCACTTGTTTTGGGTGCGGGGGGCGCAGCACCAGCTGTTTGTTTCGCATTGCATAAAGCAGGTTTTCAAAAAATAATTGTTGCTAACAGGAGTAATGGCAAAGCCCAGAATTTAGTTAAGGCTTTTTCATTTATTACCACTTCATGTCTTTGGAGTGATATTGATACTCTTGTTCCTGATGCAGATATAATCGTTAATTGTACATCTTTGGGCATGCCAGGATCAGCTGATCTGGATGTTAGCCTTGCTGACGCAAAAGATAGTGCCATCGTTGCAGATATTATCTACATACCGCTTGAGACTGGTCTTGTTAAGGCAGCACGTCAAAGGGGGCTCAGAACAACTAATGGGCTCTCCATGTTAATGCATCAGGCGACAACAGGATTTTACTCCTGGTACGGTAAAAAGCCTGAAGTCTCAGCCAGACTTGAAGCTTATCTTATCGATGTCTTGGAAAACAGGGGAAATCTGCCGATAAAAATTGGTCTGACTGGCTCTATCGGTATGGGTAAGTCGACTGCGGCGAAAGTCCTTGCCAAAATGGGCGCTGCGGTCTGGGATGCAGATACCGCAGTTCATAGGCTTTATCAGGCAGGAGGCGCAGCTGTACCTGTGTTGAAAGAGTACTTTCCTGATGTGATTCTAGAAGATGCTGTTTCACGCGACCTTCTCTCTAAGCATCTGATGGAAAATCCTGATGAGTTCAAATTACTTGAAAGGCTCGTGCATCCTCTTGTCGCTATTAATCGCGAGAAGTTCATTAAGGAGGCTACGAGGCAGAATGTACAGGCAGTCATTCTTGATGTTCCGCTACTATTTGAAACTGGTCAGTCGCATCACTTTGATGAAGTCATTGTGGTGACTGCGGACCTAGATATTCGCAAGGAGCGCGTCCTTGCACGACCCGGCATGACTGAAAAAAAACTCGCCTCAATAGTCTCGCGACAAATGTCCGAGGAAGAAAAAATTCTCCTTGCAGATCACGTTATCAGGACTGATGGCACACACGAGGAGACTGCAACTGAAATAGAGAGTGTTTTCCACAAAATTCTGGATAACCACGAAAAGTCATGAGCAGGATTCTTGCCGTGCCAGACGAATAATGCTGCTCTTTTGTGATGAGGCAGATTGTATTTGATACTGAAACAACCGGGTTCAAACCTGAAGAAGGTCACCGTGTGGTGGAGGTCGGGGCTGTTGAACTGGTGCGTGGTGCTCTTACTGGTCGTACCTTTCATGTCTACGTCAATCCTGAGCGTGATATGCCGGATGAAGCCTTCAAGGTTCATGGGCTTTCGACAAATTTCCTGAAAGACAAGCCTCTTTTCTCTGATCCATCTGTTGGGCCGGCTTTCCGGGAGTTTGTTGATAATGCTGAACTAATCGCTCACAACGCCCAGTTCGATATGCGTTTCATTCAGTGGGAGCTTGAAAAAGCTGGTCTTGATCGCCTTGAGAACGAAGTCACTGATACCCTGCAAATTGCCCGGCGAAAGTTTCCGGGTTCACCTGTATCTCTGGACGCCCTCTGTTCGCGCTTCGGCGTTGATACAGCCGAGCGTGAGCGTTATGGGCATGGCGCGCTTCTTGACTCCCGTCTTCTCGCGGAAGTTTATATTGAACTCACTGGTGGCGTTCAGGCGGGGCTGAATTTTAATCACTCCGGTGGGACAGAGGAAGAAACTGCAGCAGCACGCATGACGCTTCAGCGACCGTCGGTTCTTTCCATTACATTATCTGACGCAGAGAAAGCAGCGCATGCTGAGTTTATCGCGGAGATGGATGAACCTTTGTGGGAAAAGTACGCCCAGTCCTAAGCGTTCCCAACCTCCGGCACGGTGCCGTTTTGTGCAGCTGCTTGCTCTTGGGCAACTTTCTGTCGGTACATACCGGCAAAATCCATCGGCTCCAGCATTAGCGGTGTAAAGCCGCCATTGCGCACAGCGTCTGCGACGACCTGGCGTGCGAAAGGAAAAAGCAGTGTTGGACAATCGACGAGAAGGACGCCGCCAATATGCTGCTGCGGGACATTTTGAATTTGGAAGAGACCAGCATAATTGGTTTCGACCACATAAATTACAGTGTCGCTGTCTTTTTCCTTCGCTGTTGCGCTGATTGATAGCTCAGCTTCGTAAAAATCTTTCCCGAGCGGGAAATCTTCGCCCAGCCCACGCGCGCCCAGATTTACTTCCAGGGAGATATCAGGCTTGGCACCGCTTTGTGCACTCAACGGCGCATTCGGATTTTCGAAGGACAAGTCCTTGATATATTGATTGACGACGCGGAAGATCCCTGGTTGCGGCTGATCTCCTTGTGGTGCAGGTGTCGTGTCTGACATATTTTATCTCTCTGGTAAGGCAATCGAAGGTGCGCTGCTAACACGAGGGTAAGCTCCGCGGCAAGGCCTTCATTAGAATTGACGAAATGTGAAAGTCGTTTTCCCGGACTCGATTGACGCTCGAATACGCTTCAGTGCTTCCCGGGCTATTGCATGGCGGAAAGGCGGCACCAGAAGAAGAAAACCGAATGCGTCTGTAATGAAACCAGGGGTCATCAGAAACGGCGCTGCAATCAGGAGAAAAAACCCGTCAACAACAGGTTCGACAGGAGTTTCGCCATTTCGCGTACTTTCACGGAGTCGGTGTAATGCCTGCAATCCCTGCAACCGGATAATCGCACCACCGATAAGGGCTGTTGCAACAACCGCAGCAATAACGGGCAAAACCCCGAACGCTCCCCCGGCTTTCAAAAGAACGAACATCTCCGCGATGGGAAGAGCGATTAGGAGCAGAAAGAGAAAGATCATATTTGCGTGATGTCCTGTCTGTTAACAGCCCTGTCTTTTTGTGAGAGACATTATATAAGTGCCGACACGATAATTAACAGCCCTCACGCCTACGCAATATCCCGGGAAACATGAGCATGGATCCAGTTACAATCTTCTTCGCCGTACTCGCAGGTATTATGTGTTATCAATTATATGCGACCCTCGGACGAAAAGGGGGCCACGAACCAGAAGAGACTCCTGCGCCTTTTCAAAATGAAACTCAGGAGGCGGATGTTCCTGTCATGGAAGATACACCTGAGGTTGAGCCCGAAAATTTGCCTTCCTGGGTAAGGGATGTTCGGGCGGCATACCCGGATTTTGAGGAAAAGGAATTTCTGTCAGGCGCAAAATCTGCGTATGAGATGATTGTTGAAGCATTTGCTGCAAATGCACTGTCTGATGTGAAACCCTTCATTGCCCCGAGTGTCTATGCTGCTTTTCATGAAGCCGCGCAGTCAAGGGAAGCAGAGGGACACACGTCCGAGCTACAATTTGTAGGAACAGAAAGCGCTACGGTTGAAGAAGCGCTTGTGGACGATGGCTTCATCAAAATCACCGTGACGTTCATCTCCAATCAGATACGTGTTTTGCTGGATGGAGCTGGTGAAGTCATAGATGGTGATCCCAATAGAATTGATCGTGTCCGTGACAGGTGGACCTTTTCACGGTCCGTAAACTCAAGGGATCCAAACTGGCAGCTGGTAGCAACAGGCGGCCCTGCATCTATTGCAGGCTAGAAGTGTGACCGAAACTGCGTTGAACAGTGATGTGCGTCTCTGGAGAAGAATCGCTCTTGGCGCACTTGCAGTTGTCGTGGGGTTGCTTGTCTGGATTATTGCCAAGCCATCAAGCCAGACTGAAAAACAAATCAGTAATCAGCCAGCCGTATCGACTTTGCCGGTTGCTTATGTGCCTGTTCGATTTTCTGAAATTGCAGGCTGGGAGCAGGGGGTGCAGCAGCAGGCCATTGGTGCGTTTGAGCTGTCCTGCAGGCAAATGACCTCCCGCTCTGCTGACGAAGCATTCAATCCGAAAGAGGCTACCGGCCTCATAGTGGATTTTCCCGTAGCGGGTTTTGTGGCTGACTGGTTGCCAGCCTGTCAGGATATTCAGACTGCATATGGCTCGGCTGAAAATGCACGGCGTTTCTTTGAGAAACACTTCAGGCCTTTTCAGGTTTTGCAGCCTGAAGAGGAGTCGCCAGACAATCACCTGACGCCCCAGGGTTTATTCACGGGCTACTTTGAACCGGTGTACAAGGCTTCAGATGTAAGAACCGAAGAAATGTCTGCTCCAATACTGTCTCGCCCGGATGATCTGATCATGGTCGATCTTGGCGCTTTTCGGGATGAGTTAGCTGGTACAAGACTTGCCGGCCGGGTGGCAGATGGGCAACTTGTTCCTTATGCGTCTCATGAAGAGATTGTGACAGATGGAATTGAAGCGAATATTCTGGGTTGGATGAACCCGAATGACCTTCTGTTTTTGCAAATACAAGGGTCCGGAAAGCTAGACTATGGTGGCGAAATAAAACGCTTTGGATACGCTGCGCAGAACGGGCATCCATATACGGCTATAGGCGCGCCCCTGATTAGAAGTGGCGCAATCAGCAGAGAAGAGATGTCCATGCAGGCGATTTATGATTGGCTGGAATCTGCTAGCCCCGAGGAGGCCCAGACCCTGCGATTTACAAATGAATCCTATGTGTTCTTTCGCCCTCTGACGGACTTGCCAGACCCGGACCTTGGTCCGGTTGGGGCAAGTGGCCTGCAATTAAGTGATGGACGATCACTTGCCGTTGATCGACGATATCATGCGATGGGTGCGCCTGTATGGATTGACTTTGAAGGAATGAGTGATGAGGCCTCGCGCGAGCAGCGTCTGGTAATTGCGCAGGATACCGGAGGTGCGATCAGAGGCCCCGTCCGTGGTGACTTGTTTATCGGCAGCGGTACTGCAGCTGGCGAGGTTGCCGGTAACATGAAGCAGCGTGGTCAGATGTTTGTATTCCTGCCTCTTGAGGCTGCAGCCCGGTTAGAGAAATTTCATGAAGCGTCGCATTCTGAATAATGACGAACGCCAGTTATGGCAGCGTGTGACTGAAGGTGTGAAAAGCCTGCATCCGCCACACCCAAGTTCTAATACAGAGCATCCTGCGCCAGTGTCCAGAAAGCGCAAAACGTATGTCCCTTCGGTGAAAACCCACGCGCCTATAGATACGCTCCATAAACCGGCACATCGTCAACCTTTGTCAGAGGCAGGTGATCCACGACTTGTCCGCCAAGTGCGTCGCGGGCGTCGGGAAATTGATGATATAATAGACCTGCATGGTATGACACAGGATCAGGCGTATACGGCTCTTACCAGGTTTATCGTCTTCTCTCGGTCTCGTGGTAATCGGATTTTGCTGGTGATAACAGGCAAGGGCGTCAAAATCAGGGGTCACGAGGATAACAGCTACTCTGTATCTCGAGGTATACTAAGAGAGCGCTTTGTTCAGTGGGCAGAGGGACACTTGCGCCACCACATCGCTGGTATCAAGCAAGCGCACCAACGGCACGGTGGTTCGGGTGCCTATTATGTTTTCCTAAAGAAGCCCGAGAGCCGGTAAGGCCTTGGACAACCCGAACACAATCGCACCAAGCATCACAAGCGCGAATACTCCAAGACCCGTGTAAAGACCCCAGGGTGTCTTCTGCACCGTTGGTTGAATGACGCCACTGAAGCTTGTTGTGGTGCTGCCGTAAACTGCCATCAGAACAGGATCATGATTGCGGGGCTTTGCAAAAGCACGTTCAAAGGCCGTCCCGATTGCCTTCTTAACCTGAGGGGTGGCGCCGAGCATCATATCCAGTTCGATTTCAAGAATGGCTGGCAGCGTTTCCGGACGTTCATGCAGATAAATCGGCCGAAACTTGACCCCGGCAGCAACAAGTGGCTGTGTGATATCGGCGATATCGCCGGTTCTTTCGCCGCGCGTATCCACTTTCAGGAGGATACGCGCGTATGGGGCCGTAATGCCGTCCAGTTTTGAGATTATTTTTTCCCGCTCCGTCATAAGCTTGGGCGGCTTTGAACTTCCGCCTTTCTTGGGCGCAGGTTTGCGCTCAACGACGAGAAAGCGTGAGGATATTTTACTTTCCTCGGCAAGTTCGTCACCAAGAACAACGTAATCGGAGTTAAACTCGGAACCGTTTGCCGTACCTGTATTGGGATTGAAGCCGCCGGTCAGGCCAGCTGCAACGCCGCGCGGTAGTAATACACCAATCAACGGCTTGGCAAAATTTGCCGCCGTCGTATCGCTGATCATGGCGTGGCCTTTGTCAGTAACCTGCGTTTTTACTTTTCGGTCAGGGTCAAGGTCCTGGCGGGCTAGATCCAGAACTTCACGATAAGCAGACGTGCCTTCTGGCAGCCGCCGCACTTCTATGCCATTGGCGCGCAATTCATCAATCGTTGATGTGCAGCGCTCAAAAGCATCCGTAGACGCATAAACAATATTGACCCTGTTGCGGTAAAATTGTTGTGCGGCACTGCCAACCGGCAGGGCACCGAAAGCGCCTTTCGCCGGGTTGCTGCCAGGGAACGCAGCTTGGGCTATCTCATTTATCGAAAAGGATGGGGTGGCCAGCAGATACTGATCTTCGTTTGAGCGTTCTTCCTTGATTATGCAGTCTTTGAAATCAAGAAGTGTTGAAAGTGCTTCGGTGTTGTAGCCGTTCCGGTCACTTTCAAAAGGAACGATAGCCTTGGTGGCCTTCTGCGAAATCAGGGCGGAGAGCGTATCGCTGGTGGACAGGCGTCTGGATGGCCGGCCCAAATCGCGTGCTACATCATGTGCCAATCCAAATTCTTCGTCCTGATAGACAACAAAGCCGGTGCTGCTGCTCGTGCTTTTCATGTGTGAACCGTCGGCCATGTAACGCAAATCCCCATTTAGACGGGGATTTTATCATTTATTAACGAAAGCGCCACCCCCTAGCCGTCTAGCAAGCTGTGGCCGCAGGGTTACAGGATAAACTTGGACAAGTCAGCATTTCGGGCAAGATCACCAAGATGCTCCTCGACAAATTCTGCATTAATATCAATGGTTTGTCCGTCTTTATCTGATGCCTCAAAAGAGACGTCTTCAAGAACTTTTTCCATGATTGTGGCCAGTCGCCGGGCACCAATATTTTCGACCGACGCATTAACCTGTGCCGCTTTGTCGGCAATGGCCTCTATTCCATCTTCCGGGAAGGTGAGAGTCAGCCCCTCGGTTTGCATCAAAGCCTGATATTGCTTGATGAGGCTCGCTTCTGTTTCGACCAGTATCTTTTTGAAATCATCTCGCGTCAAAGCATCCAGCTCTACGCGAATCGGCAGTCGACCTTGCAATTCCGGTAGCAGGTCGGACGGCTTTGCCAGATGAAAGGCGCCGGAAGCGATGAAAAGAATATGATCCGTTTTAACGGGTCCGTATTTCGTACTGACAGTGGTGCCTTCAATGAGTGGCAAGAGATCGCGCTGCACGCCTTCACGCGAGACGTCAGCTCCAGCCCGTTCACTGTTTCTGGCCACCTTGTCGATCTCATCAAGAAAGACAATGCCATCATTTTCTGCGGCATCTATGGCTTCCTGAACGATGGTGTCATCGTCGAGCAGCTTGTCGCTTTCTTCGGCAATCAGGGGTTCGTAAACATCCTTGATCTGAAGTTTTCGTTTCTTGGTCTGGCCGCCGAAAGCCTTACCCATGATATCGGAGAGATTAATCATGCCCATCTGTGCGCCGGGCATTCCGGGAATATCGAGCGTCGGCATGGAGTTTTTCCCGGTATCCTGCAAATCCAGCTCTACTTCCCGATCGTCAAGATCACCGGCGCGCAGGCGCTGGCGAAAACTCTCTCGCGTCGCTTCTGTCGCGGTTTCGCCAACAAGCGCATCGAGAACGCGGTCTTCGGCAGCCGCATGAGCACGAGCTTTCACTTCTTCACGTTTCTTTTCGCGCACTAGACCAATCGCGATTTCTACGAGATCACGGATGATGGATTCGACGTCCCGTCCGACATACCCGACCTCGGTAAACTTGGTTGCTTCAATTTTGATGAAAGGTGCACCGGCGAGTTTTGCCAGCCGTCGCGAAATCTCGGTCTTACCGACCCCGGTAGGGCCAATCATGAGGATGTTCTTTGGTGTGACTTCCTCTTTCAAAGGCCCATCCAGCTGGCGACGGCGCCAGCGGTTACGCAAGGCAACAGCAACGGCACGCTTGGCCTTGGCCTGGCCGATGATGAAGCGATCCAGTTCAGAGACGATTTCGCGGGGAGAAAAATTTGTCATGCGATCCTTTGTACACAAGCTTAAGGTGGGGGAACGAAGATTTTTTAAGTTTTGAGAGTCGAAAGAAACGATCAGAGCGTTTCAAGCGTCAGATGATCATTTGTGTAAATGCATATCTTCGCAGCGATGCCCATGGCCTTTCTGACAATGTCTTCGGCGGATAAATCTGTTTCCTGAAACAATGCCAGAGCTGCAGATTGTGCGTAGTTGCCGCCGGAACCGATCGCGATGACGCCTTCATTTCCAGTGCCGGATCCAAGATGTTCCGGCTCCAAAACGTCACCAATGCCTGTTATGTTTAGAACTGTTTCCTTGTCTGCAACAATCATCATGGCCTCAAGGCGCCTCAAATACCTGTCAGTCCGCCAGTCCTTGGCAAGATCAACGCAGGCCCGGGTCAACTGGGTGGGATATTGTTCGAGTTTCGACTCAAGGCGCTCCAGCAGAGTGAAGGCGTCGGCTGTTGCCCCTGCAAACCCTGCGATGACGTTGCCCCCGGCGATGCGACGCACTTTCCTTGCATCCCCTTTCATAACTGTCTCACCGAGGCTCACCTGGCCATCGCCGCCAATGGCGACCTTGCCGTTTTTGCGGACTGCCAGAATGGTGGTGCCGTGCATGACAGGATAATCAGACATTTTATCTCCAGGAATTTGCGGAAGCTTCAGCGAAGTATTCCTAACCACATAAAGGCGTGGCCGAAGAATTAAAGCCCTGTCTGAAGCCATACATGCATAAATATTGAAACCGAAAATTTTTTCAGTTGTCATACCCTCACTCTGCGCTAGGGTTCCCGCGCACCATGTTAGGTTGGAAACCAGGAAGGGAACTACAAATGAAAAAGATTACCAGTATGGCCGCTTGTATCGCCGTGATGGGATTTGGCGCTGTTGCTATGGCAGATGATCAGGCGGGAGAGTTTGATTTGAAAGCTGCCTGTGAAGCCTTCAAGGAAGAAAACCCTGAGTCCAAAACTGATTGCCAGTGTCTTGCAGACAAGGCCGATGAAGACGAAGCAGCGATGAAAGACTTCATGGCGTTTGATCCTGAAAGTGGTGAGCCAATGGGCGAGGCAGCTGTCAAGGTTGTGGCGGCGTGCCAGCCTGAGTAGCTAAGAGCTGTTTACATCAGTAAGTTGTGAAGAGCGCCGCAAGGCGCTCTTTTTCATTTGTGCTGGCAAAGGCTGTTCGTTAACTTTTTCCATAATTATCAACAGCCACAATTCATGCACGATAGAACTGCCCCCTATTCCAGAATACTCAAAAGCGTTGACTCGAGGCTTGAGCTACGTTTCCTGCTAAATTCCGATACCGCTGATCAGTTGCGCGGCACTGAGCTGTTTGGCAACGAGCCAACAGTACTGCGCCCGAAAAAACGTATACGCCAATCTTTCTTCGATACGCCGCAGCGGCATATGCAAAATGCTGGTGTTGAACTACGCAGTGTGCAGGGCAGTGGTCGCATTAAACAAATTACCCGGCGCAGGGCCGTTAAGGGTCAGGCGAGCAACTTCTCTTTTGACATTGAAACCGAGCTCTCGGGAGAAGCAGGCCCTTATCAACCGACCATAACGCGGTTTCATGCGCCGACGGATGCCTTGATCTGCGCCCATCAGGCTGATCTCGTGCCGCTTGTTTCCCTTGAATTGCTGCAAGAGTTGAGCTCGCAGACGCACAATGGCGCCGAGATAGGCCTTAGCCTTGAGAGATGTCAGGTTGAAGCTGACTCACACGATGCCAGCCAACTGCAGCAGTTGGTGCTCATCCATGCAGCAGGCGACGTAAAGGAGTTTTATGGCTTTGCGCGTGGGATAAGCCGACGCTTCAGGCTGCGTCTCGCCTCCCAATCTCCGCTTGCAATTGCGAGACGTCTGCTTAGTGGAAAGCAAGAGGCCGGCATAAAGGCCGGCAAGTTTGTCCTGGCTGAGAATGCGACAGCACTGGATGTCGCGCGGCTTGCTTTCGATCAGGCTGTGTCGCAGATAATCGCCAATCGTACGGCTGCGGCTGATGGTGATGTCGATGCCATAAAGCAGCTGCGCGTTGGGTTGCGCCGGTTCAGGTCACTTGAGCGGTTGTTTCGCAAAGCACTTCAACATCCTGCTCTGCATCAGCTTGTTCCGGTAGCAAAAGAATATGGGAAGACGCTTGGTTATGCTCGCGACTGGGATGTTTTCTCAGAGCAGACAGTTGCAAAAATTCTCGCCGCAAGCACCCTTGATGGTGCAGATCGTACAATACTCATCGCCTTGAAGGAGGGCGCAGAGAGCCATCGACTATCAGCCAAGCAGCATCTCCGGACTGCATTGAACGCAGAAGAATTTACGGATTTTTGCCTGCGTCTCAAAGAGTTGACTGACATTACAAACTGGTCCGCCGCCGGGCGTCACAGGCTCGAGATTCCCGCAGCGGAATATGCCGAGCGTGCCCTTGGGAAAAGGTTGCGCAAAGTCCACGCCATGGCAGAAGATCTGGCCAGCGCACCCGCTCACGCTCGCCACCCATTGCGTGTTGAGTTGAAGAAACTGCGCTATGCTGTTCAGGCTTTCAGACCGCTTTACGCAAAAGAAGTGCGTAAGCCCTACCTCGCTTCCTTGTCCGAGTTGCAGGATGCGTTCGGTGTGTTGAATGATGCGGTGGTCGCGCGGGAGATGGCGTTGGCCGCTGCCAGACCCACGTTTCAGGATCGGCAGCTGGATATCCACCGTGCAATGGGGGCAAGTTTTGCCATTGGCTGGAGTGCGCAACAGCTCCAGGGGCAGACCGAGACAGTTTATCAGGCCTGGTTGTCCTTTGCCGCGATGCAACCGTTCTGGCTCGGCGCGCGAGCGCACCCGGAAATTTAGGGCCTGACCCTAGCTGATAAGACCGTGATCCCGTGCCAGATTGGCCAGTGATTGCTGCGGGCGAGGCCCCATATGGCTAATGACTTCAGAGGCCGCAAGACTGCCGAGGCTCGCACATGTGGCAAGCGGCATATCCCTGACAAAGCCATACAAAAATCCGCCAGCATAGCCATCACCAGCGCCGGTCGTATCGACGAGCTGCGCCGGTTTGATCGCCTCTACCGCTTCTGCGGTGCCGTCCGGGCCGACAACGACGGAACCTTTTTCAGATCGCGTCAGGGCCAGATACGGAGCGAGGCCATTGAGAAGCTTCGGCGCGTCGTCGAATACGAGCGTATCAGCCAGCATCTTTGCCTCTTCTTCATTGGCAAAAACGATATCCACATGCTCCGTGATAAAGCTCAGGAAGTTGCTTTTCTGCCGTTCCACACAACCGCTGTCAGAAAGTGTGATCGCTGTTTTGCGCCCGTTTGCCTTGGCAATCTCACAAGCCTTCACCATGGCGGCACGAGCAACAGGTTGCTCAAACAGATATCCTTCGAAGTAGGTCACAGCGGCAGAAGCAATGACAGTCTCATCAATATCGGCTTCACTTACATGTTCTGCTGCACCAATAAACGTCATCATGGAGCGTTCGGCATCCGGGGTCACATTGATCAGACAACGCCCCGTTGGGGTATGATCTGTCATTGGTTCAGTTACGAAGCTGACCCCGGTATCCTCAAGGGATTGCCGGAAGGCTTCACCAAGACGGTCCTGCCCAACCTTGCCGATAAAAGCTGCACTTCCGCCAAGCGACGCAAGGCAGGCAGTGGAATTCGCTGCGGAGCCGCCAGCGATCTCTGTCGTCTCTCCCATGGCTTTGTAGATATTCAGGGCGTGCTCGGCACCGATGAGGACCATGCCGCCTTTCGGGATATCATTGGCGACCAGAAAATCGTCATCACAATGGGCGAGAACATCAACGATGGCGTTGCCGACGGCAGCAAGGTCTTTGGTTTCAGGCATGGGACAGGTGTTCTTTCGATTTTGCATTAACTTTCAGCGCACCCTACTATGGGAACAGGGACGCAGACACAAGAGCCATCATATAATGTCAAAAACTAGTATTTTTTCCGTAGGCGCTATATTTTTTCTGCTCGGATGTACCTCTTCCACCTCACCGGAAGAACGGGCCGAAATAAATTCTGCAGCAGCAGAAACGGTCACCATTGCCGAGAGCGTTTACCTGACAGAGACCGTTGATTTGTCTGAGGCCGACTTTATCGGGCAACCGATGTTCCGCTTGGAAACCTTCCTCGGGCGGCCGGCCTTTGTTCGCCAGGAAGGTGTGGGAGCGTTTCACCGTTATGATACAGAGGTCTGCCGCATCTACGCCATGACAGCAAATGAGGCCGGCCTTATTGATCGGCTGACTGTGAGTGATCGCAGCGGTGCGCCCATGCGTCTTGGCGAATGCCTGTAAAAGGTCAGGCAGTACTGTTCCCGGCAGTATCGCCAGGTGACGCCGGTTGATATTTTCGTTGCAGGATCATCACCAGTATAACCAGAAGTGCGGCAGGTATCGCATAGCTGGCGGTTATGATGAAGAAAGTCACGTACCCCACTGCATCGGCCATGACGCCTGAGAATCCAGCAGCAAACTTGTTTAACAGCGCGTATAATGACGAAAACAAAGCATATTGTGTAGCTGCGTATGCAGGGTCTACCAGACTTGATAAATAGGCGATAAAGACTGTTGTCACGAAGCCACCCGCCACATTGTCAGCACAGATAGCCAGGGCCAGTCGCCAGATATCGGGGCTGGTTGCAGCGGTGGCGGCGAACCAGGCATACGCTCCATTTGTGACAAGCGTCAGCCCTGCGCCAATAATCATGGCGCGCATGACACCCATTTTCTGGGCAAAGATGCCACCGATGAAAAGACCAATGATAACCGCGGCAACCCCGGGGCCGGATTGAATGCCGCCAACCACTGACGGCGCGTAGCCGAGATCTGCATATAGCGGGCTGGCCATTACGCCCATGGTAAAATCGCTCAACCTGTAAATCATGACGAGCGCCAGGATCGGCAGAAGGACAAGCCCAAGCCGTTCATAGACTTGAAAAAGGGGTGTGCCGAACATCGTGTAGAGCTTGCCGCGAGGTGTAGACGCTTCATCGTGACCCTGAGCCGGATTTCGTGACTTTGGGATCACGAGCCAGATAAAGCACGCAACAGCAACCAAATTCAGCATAATGACCAGTAGGGACAGCCAGCGGGACTCGTTCGGAAGTGACGTTATGAGTTCTAGGAAAGGTTGTGAAAAAACGAACAGTGCACCAAGGGCGATCATTATGGCTCTGATCGGTAGTGTTGTCTTGGTCGCTTTCAGGACAAGCGCACCGAGCAGTAATATGACAGCACCCAGACCAAACAAAGCCTGTATATATGATGCTTCCAGGCCGAACCATGTCAGGATACGCGCGAGAATAAAAAAACCAACCCCTACAGCCACTGCATTAGGCGCCCCCGCCAGTAACGGGAGGTGGTCACCAGCCTGGCGGTCTTTGATAATATCAGGCTCTTTAATAACAAGGATGAGGGCTGCACACACAGCCATGCTCATGGCCATGAAGGCGAATGACAGGTTCCAGTTGGCAAAGTCTGCCACGACAAAGCCCAGACCTGAAAATATCAATGCGCCCCGGTAACCAAGCGAATAGGAAGCAGCCATATTGGCCTGCCGCTCTGTCGGCGCGGACTCTATCCGCCAGGCATCGATGGAAACATCGAGCGTTGCCCCGGAAAAGGCCAATAGAATTGCCCCGAAAGTAACTGGCCAGATGCTTTCAGAGGGGTCTGCTGTTGCTATGATCAGTAGTCCAAGCACTGTAC
Source organism: Aquisalinus sp. (assembly GCA_022763115.1). Taxonomy (GTDB): domain Bacteria; phylum Pseudomonadota; class Alphaproteobacteria; order Caulobacterales; family Parvularculaceae; genus Aquisalinus. The sequence goes on along the minus strand of JALEGJ010000047.1, from coordinate 13,131 downwards.
CTGCTATTGCAACCATCATCCATGATCGTCGATGACCGACAGCTGGCCCAAGAGAAGGAATTGTCAGCTTGTCAATGATTGGTGCCCAGATGAACTTGAAAGAATATGCAAGACCAACCCAGTAGAAGAAGCCGATTGTGGACCGCTCTATCCCTTCCAGTCTCAACCAGTAAGATGTTTTCTGATACACAAGATAAAGCGGAAGACCTGAGGCAAAACCTAGCAACAGCATCGCGGCCATCTCGGGGCGCTTATAAGGTTCTATCCAAGATACCATCATACTGATGGCTGTTTTTTTATGCGGCGCTGCCAACTCGTCTGTCATGGGCTGTTCCCGGGACTGTCATGTGTTTCTGATTCAACAGATGCAAGACTAGCCCCATTTGTGGCCGTTTGAAGGTGTTATTCCTGTAATAGCCGATCAGCCAGCTCAAGCGCTCAAGGCGTCGGGGCCTTCGGAGCCCGCGTTGGCGGCACCACTGGCCCATTTCTCGATCAGGCCAATAAGTTCAGGGGGTTCAAATGGCTTGGTCAGGAAGTCGTTCATACCAGCTGACAGACAGTTATCGCGATCCGAGGCCATGGCGTTGGCAGTCAGGGCGATTATCGGCACGTGGCGCTCGGTGCCGACAAGCTCACGGATTTTTTGTGCTGCCTCAAGCCCGTCCATCTCCGGCATGTGCATGTCCATCAGCACAACGTCGTAAGGAGCCGACTGCACGGCATATAAGGCTTCGCTCCCATTGCCAGCCACATCAACATGGTGTCCGGCGCGTTTGATGATGGCTGTTGCCAGAACAGCGTTGATCTGATTGTCCTCGGCGAGGAGGACGCGGAACCTGCTTGGGCCGGTGACGGGGGCTGTTGCCGGCGAGTCAAGGCGTTCGGTCTTTTGTTGCGGGATGTCTTTTTCAGACAGGCGACGGAAAAGGCTGGATTGGCGCATTGGCTTGATCAGATAGCCATCAAAACCGATGCGCCGGAAAGTCTCAAGGCGGCCACGGGCAACGGGTGACAAGAGCACAAGTGAGTGAGAGGCGGCAGCACTCAGTTTCTTCCCGTGCTGTGCCGCGAATGGCAGATCGCATAGAAGGATCGAGTTACGGTGCCGGTTGAGGAAATTGTGCGCTTCCTCTGCGTTATCAGTTACATGAAATGTTCTGACATTCGCGGACTCAAGTTGCAGTCGTACAATACGCTTCAGGATGGACGAGCTGGTGACCAGCAATACAGGGTCATGGATTTGGCAGGATAGTCGGTCGTCATGGTAGCCCGCCTTGGATTTCAGCGGTACGGTGAAAGAGAAGACGCTGCCGACATTCAGCTTGCTTTTGACGGACATCGTTCCGCCCATGGCCTTTACAATGCGGCGTGCGATTGCAAGGCCCAGCCCTGTGCCTTCGTATTTTCTGGCGTGGCTGGAATCTACCTGTGCGAATTCATCAAAAATATCTGACAGGTCTTCTTCAGGAATGCCGACACCCGTGTCATGCACGTCAATACGGATATTCTCCGTGCCTTCCTTGGCATTGGGTTCCGCCCGGATCTCGATGGTTACGCCACCAGTTTCGGTAAACTTGACCCCGTTTCCGGCGAGATTCAACAATACCTGTCGCAATCTTGCCTCGTCACCAATCAGTCGATGAGGAACAGAAGGGTCAACATATGTGGCAATCTCCAGATCCTTATGTGCAGCGCGTGGCGACAGCAATTCCGCGACACTCTGGGCAAGCGACAGCGGGTCAAGTACGGTCTCTTCAAGGTCAATGCGACCAGCGTCAATTTTGGAATAATCGAGAATGTCATTGATCAGGGCGAGTAAAGCGGATCCGGATTCGCGGATAGCTTCAGCGTAGGCTTTCTGGTTAGCATCGAGACCTGTATCCATCATCAGCCCGGTCATGCCCAGAATGCCATTTAGGGGTGTGCGCATTTCGTGGCTCATGGTCGCGAGAAAGCGCATCTTGGTATCGTTGCCAGCCTCTGCGTTGCGGGCAGCGGCCTTCAGGGCAAGCTCTTCCGCCTTGCGGTCCGTTATGTCTCTGCCGATGAAAGTTCGTTGGCCCGTCACCGCAACACTTTGCTGCCATTCCAGCCAGCATACGCGGTTTGCGATGGAGAATTTGTCTTCAAAACGGTGTGCTGGCCCGTGGGCAGAATACGCACCGGCGTATTTCGCGGTATCAGCTGCAAATTGCGGTGAAAAAACCTCCAGTTTTTGACCGGTCCACTGATCAGGTGTACCGCCAAATACCCGGCACCAGGCCTCATTGACATAAAGGCATTTGCCCTGTGGATCCGAGACGGCCACAAGCTCACTCAGTGTATCGAGAATATCTCCTGGGGTAATTGCCATCTCTATGCGCCCTTTCGACGATCAAATTTGCAGAGATGCTTTGACAAACGGTTAAGCATGGCGACAGATCAGGCATGGAAAGAGCTGATTAAACCAGTTGGATTGGCACTGGGTTCCCGAGAGAATTGCTCAATGGTCTGCCCTTGAAGCTCAGCTTGATATGGCTGCCTTAAACTCACCGCCAAACGCACTTTCCTCGCGGCGGCGATAGCTGATGGCCTCGGCTATATGGCGACGCAGAACAGCTGTGCTGCCCTCCAGATCGGCGAGAGTCCGACTTACGCGCAGCGTACGCGTATAAGCTCTGGCGGTAAGATTCAAACTCTCGGCAGCACGTACCAGAAGGTTCGCGCCATCGCTGTCCGGTCGGGCGACTTTCTCCAATATCGGATCAGGGAGATTGGCGTTTGTGTAGGCCGGGCCGCTGGCAAACCCGGTCTCTTTAGTTGCTGATCTGTCCTGCATGAGGTCAGTGGCCCGTTCTATCTGTGCTGCTCTGGCAGTTGCGACCCGCGCGGCCACCGTGGCAGAGGTTTCACCATCAGCCGGTGCCGCCAGATCCATGGCTGTAACGGGCGGGGTTTCAATGGCCAGATCCATACGGTCCAGGAAAGGACCCGATATGCGTGATTGGTAGATTTCCTCGCAGTTTGGGCCGCGCCCGCAAGCGCGTCCGGACGCTTTGCCGTATCCACAGCGACACGGGTTCATCGCTGCAACAAGCTGGAAACTGGCCGGGTAGCGCACATGGGCATTGGCCCTTGCAATAATCACATCTCCGGTTTCGAGAGGCTGACGCAAGCTATCCAGAACCGGGGCGGAGAACTCGGGTAACTCGTCAAGAAATAAAATGCCATGATGCGCAAGAGAGGCCTCACCGGGTCGCACCCTGATGCCACCTCCAACCATCGCGGCCATGGACGCGGAGTGATGCGGCGCCCTGAAAGGACGCGCGCGGGAAATCTTTCCTTCCTCTATCAATCCGGCGAGGGACTGGATCATGGAAATCTCCAGCATCTCCGCTGGGGATAGCGGTGGTAGCAGGCCCGGCAATCGAGCGGCCAGCATTGACTTGCCAGAGCCAGGCGGGCCGCACATGAGAAGATTGTGTCCACCTGCAGCAGCGATCTCCAATGCGCGTTTGGCGCTTTCCTGTCCTTTAACATCGCGCAAATCTGGCAGGGCTGGAGTATCAGCAAGGGCACCTGCAACAGGGCTTGCCAGTACCTGCGTCCCCTTGAAGTGGTTGACCAGCTGGATCAGGCTGGATGGGGCGATAATTTCTGCGTCCCCGCCTGCCCAGGCAGCTTCGGGGCCATTCGCAGCGGGGCAGATCAGGCCAAGGTCCAGGCCATTCGCGGCAACGGCAGCAGGCAGTGAGCCCATGCTCGACATGATACTTCCGTCAAGACCCACCTCTCCCATGACGGCAAAACCCTCGGCAAGGTCTTTGGAAACGGCGCCGATTTCCATCATAATGGCTAAAGCGATCGGCAAATCGAAATGACTGCCTTCTTTCGGCAGGTCCGCCGGTGCCAGATTGACGGTAATGCGATCTGGTGGAAGGCCCAGACCGATGGCTGAAAAAGCGGCGCGTACACGCTCCCTTGCTTCAGAAACGGCCTTGTCCGGCAAACCGACGATGGTAATGCCGTTATGCCCGCCGGTGACCTGCGCCTGTACTTTCACCGGTCTGGCGTCCACGCCCTCAAAGGCGAATGTGGTGACCTCGGCAACCATGTTCTCTCTCCGATTTCCTGCTCAGCATATAGAACAAGACCGCAAAAGAGTCAAGAACAAAATAAGAACAATCTGGGTGAGATCAGTTTAGCCTGTCGTTGATCCAGCCTGTGATTCGCTCATAAACCTGCTCGCGCTCGGGGTCGTTGTGAATTTCATGAAAGCCGTCGACAATCATTTCGAAAGTGCAATGAGCACCGACATCCCTTGCGAATGCCTGACTGGCTGCACAGGATGTCAGGAGGTCTTTGTCACCATGCATAAGCAAAAGCGGCTCATTCCAGAGGCCCGCATTGTCACGCACCCATTTGCCGGTATCAATCAGGTCCAGCCCAAGCGCGATACAGATTTTGTCATGCACCAGCGGGTCATTCACATAGGCGCGAACCGCGTCTTCATCCTTTGAGACGGTAGCCGGATCAATGCCGTTCGCGGCAGCAAGTTTTGGCAACAGGGGGCGCAGAAAGCGCATGATTGAAAGCTGGATCGCCGGGGGGAGTTCAACCGGTTCCAGCGCGGGGGCCTGGGAAATATATCCAGCCAGATCAGTCGGACGACGCTGCAGGCCATAAGTCAGAACCAGTAAGCCGCCCATGGAGTGGCCCATCAGGAAGTGCGGCACACCGGGAACAGAGGTGCGGCTGTATTCAAGCAGGGCGTCGATATCATCCAGCATCAAATCCATGCTCTTGCAGACGCCGCGCCCGCCGGGCGTCTGGCCATGGCCGTGCAGGTCGATCAGGTTGACGGCGATGCCGCGCTGATTAAGCCAGGCAGCCATTTCCGCATAGCGGCCAGAGTGCTCACCAAGGCCGTGTACAAGGCTGAGCACGGCTTTTGGTGTGCTTTCTTCGGGCATGTGGTGGCGCCCGAAAAGCGTCTTCCCGTCGCTGGCATTCTCGGTAGTGAAGGTCGTTTCGGTCATAGGCTTTCTATGCCTGAAAACATCATCCGTGGCGAGGGGGGCATACAGACATGAGCAGGCAAATACACCTATCACCGAATTTACATAATCTGACCGAATGTATGCCACAGGCATGATGCTCTCTGTTGCGTGTCATGAGGTTCGGGGACAAAAAAATGATGGATGAAGAAGAACACGGGCAGATAGATAGTCGGGTCGACCGCACGATCGCACTGATCTTGCCGCAGGTGGAGGACTGGCTTGCGCGGTTGCTTCCTGCGTGGCTGGTCAAGGCCATTTCCGAGTTTCTTGTTTTCGTTGTCAAACAGGCCTGGGCGTGCCTTTTCGGTGGTCTGTTGCTGGCGGCCATTCTGCTGACAGGCTTCTGGTACCCTGCAGACTGGCCACTGGCGCGCTATGACTTCCTTTTCTTGTATGCCGTCGGTATCCAGGTCATTTTTCTTTTGACGAGGCTGGAGCGACCGCCGGAAGCTCTCGTGATCCTGATTTTTCATATTGTCGGCACCGTGATGGAGTTGTTCAAAACCTCGGCTGGCTCCTGGGTATACCCGGAGGCCAATATCTTCCGGCTGGAACTGGCAGGCGGTGCGGTGCCTCTCTTCTCCGGTTTCATGTATGCAGCAGTCGGATCATATCTGGCCCGCGTGTCGCGAACACATGAATTTCAGTTTACGTATTATCCCGGAATCTGGCTTAGTGCCGTGCTGGCCATTTTGATCTATGTGAATTTCTTCAGTCACCATTTTTTACCCGATATACGGCTTGCGCTGTTTGTGTTCGCTGGCCTTCTTTACTGGCGGACATGGGTTTACTTTCGCGTCTGGCGCTGGCAGCACAGGATGCCGCTTTTACTCGGGTTCTTCCTGGTCGCCTTATTCATCTGGCTTGCCGAGAATATTGGCACGTTCGCCGGGGCCTGGCTGTATCCGGATCAGGAGGCAGGCTGGCGTATTGTTTCGCTCGCCAAAATGGGGTCTTGGTATCTGTTAATGATCATATCGTGGGTACTGGTAACGCTAGTGCACCGGCCAGTGGCGAAATGATTACTCCTGTTCCACCCAGTCCCAGAACAGTTTTGAGATATCTGCGCCGCCGAACTTGCGCACTTCCTGAATGCCGGTTGGCGAGGTGACATTGATCTCGGTGAGCCACTCCCCGATGACATCTATACCGACCAGCACGAGCCCGCGCGCAGAAAGTTCCGGGCCTATTCGTGCACAGATTTCCCGATCTCGATCGCTCATTTCAATGGCGGTGGCAACACCGCCCACATGCATGTTGGAGCGCACTTCCTTTTCGCTTGGCACACGATTGATGACGCCCACTGGCTCCCCATCAATCAAAATGATTCGCTTGTCACCGGCGCGCACATCCTTGAGGTAGGCTTGCGCGATAACAGGCTCCGGATAGGCGAGCGGAAACATCTCCAGCAGGGAGGAGAAATTCTGGTCATCGGGGCGTACACGGAACACTCCGGCACCCCCATTGCCGTAAAGCGGCTTGAGGATGATGTCCTCGTGTTCATCACGGAAGCGACGGATCGCCTGTTCATCAGAGGTTATGAGTGTCGGCGGGTGCAGATCCGGAAATTCGGTAACGAAGAGTTTTTCTGGCGCGTTGCGGATTTCTTTTGGATTGTTCAGGACAAGAACATCCTGCATCAGATGTTCAAGAATGTGACAGGCTGTAATGTAGCCCATATGAAAAGGCGGGTCCTGACGGATCAGCAGGATGTCCATATCATGCAGGGAAACATCTTCTTCCCCCGCCCAGGTAATGTGATTGCCTTGCGCCCGTGTGAGTGTGGCGACTTTTTTGGTGCGCGCAGAGACGCGCGCATTTTCAAGTCGTAGTGTATCAGGCTGGTAAATCCAGATTTCATGGCCGCGGTTCAGCGCCTCCAGTGCCAGATCAAAAGTCGTGTCAGCGTTGACATCAACCGCTTCCATGGGGTCCATCTGGATGGCTATTTTCAATGCTGGCATGCAAGGCTCCCGCAAGTATATCGCACTCTTTGATTTGGCGTATGGAGCGCACACGCTGCTGTCAAGCAGGGAGCGGTCTGATCAGTTGCGTGTGAATAGCTTCAATGCGATTGCCGCTGCGAGCAAGGCAAGGGCCAGATAATCAGCACGGATGATACTCCTGATGCTGTCGTTATAGTCCCCTGCGAGATATGCGAGCAGGATGAACCCGCCCATGCTGAGCGCACCACCAATTATGGCATAAGGTTGCAACGCGTGCCGAAATGCGGACAGCATCATGAAGCCGCCAAGCAAGCCAAATAACAGTGCGCGGTGGCGCAGAAGTATTTCCGTATTCGGGTCAGAGATATCAATACCATAGGCCCGGGCGATCCGGTCAGCAGAGGTAATCGCAAAAAGGGGCAGGAAGTTTATCAGTCCTGCAAGAAAGAGAAGAGCGGAGGCTATGTGCTGTGTCATGATGGTAGCATATGCACACAGTCAATATGATCGCACCTGTGTCAGGTATTGCTTCGCTGCATATGTATTATGCGTGCTTCAGCGCGATGTAGCCCGTGTTTGTCGCCGCGGGTCGCCAACATACAAAACATGGCTGACGACTTTCTTTACCCCACGAATGTTGCGGGCATGGTCCGTGACGCGGGTCAGCTCTGCAGGCCCCTGCGCAACGCCCAGAATGTAGACGATGCCGCCTGAAACGGCGATCTGGTAATTGGCGCGGTAAACCCCGTTATCTGCAAGCAGGGCAAAGCCGAGTTTTTCGTCAATCAGCGCGTCCGAGGTGCCCTGATTAAACGGTGTCTTGGGCCCGATGATGATTTCGTTCATCACCTCTTCGACATTGGCAGAGCGGGTGGCAAGATCTTCCAGGTGCCTCTTGCCTTCGCGCGTGCGCATGGTGCCGGTCAGCAGCACACGGCCCTCATAAACCGTCAGGTCAACATCGGAATAATCATAGAGGCCATCGTCGAATAATCTGGCGCGCAGGTTGATGTCCGCAGTCACATCATCAACACCGCCCCCGAATGTGCGGTTTGTGGCGCAGCCTGTCATCAAAACGCTTGCCGCAGCTGCAACAAGAAGTCCCTTGAAGAGTGAAAGACGCATCAGTGCCTCCTGAATTTCTCTTCTCATAAATACGCTGTTCATTTTGTCAGAAAAGGGGCGTTTTGCTTAATTCGAGGGGTCAGTCACCGCTGCGCCAGGCATCTTTCTTGTGGTGCCATTGTCGCCAGCTTGCGATGGCGAAAATATCAAAGCGAAAGGCTGGCAGAGGGGTGAGTCTTCTCGATTGAGCATAGGCAGAGGCGGCTTGTTCAATCCTGCGCCGATTTTGCCAGGTCACTGCCTCGGTGGCAGACTGAATTGAGTATCGCCTTTTGACTTCGACAAATATCAGCACGCTCTTATGGCTGGCGATGATATCAATCTCGCCATATTTGCATTTCCAGCGGCGCGCGCGAATGCGATAGCCCTTGAGGCGCAGTATGGCCTCGGCAAGTGCCTCCGCATAACGGCCTTTTTGCTCGGATTTGCGCCGATTTTGACGTATACGCCTTTGCTTGTCTGTTTTCCCGTCAGTCATGCTTCTTTAGGTCTAACGCCATATCATAAAGGGTTTTTCTGGCCATACCGGTTTTCTCGGCGGCCATACGCGCTGCATCCTTGACCGAGTTCTCCGCCAGCAAGTCCGTCAACATCTGTGCCAATTGATCCTCGGTCCAATTTTCCTTCTCAGGTGGTGTGACGATAAGGACGATCTCGCCGCGGGGAGGTCCGGCATTTTCGTAATACGTGACGAGTTCCTGAACGGTATCGCTGCGCAACTCCTCATGCAGTTTGGTTAATTCACGTGCCACGGCGACGTTCCGCTCGCCAAGTACAGCTTCAATATCTTGCAGCGCTTCGATGAGCCGCGGCCCGGTCTCATAAAAGACAAGGGTAGCGTGAACGCTGCTCAAGTCGGTCAGCACTTTTCTGCGGGCATGTGTTTTTGCAGGTAAAAACCCGGCGAACATGAACCGATCAGTCGGCGCTCCCGCAACGCTCAAACCTGCGATCGCAGCACAGGGCCCTGGTACAGTGAAGACAGAAAGTCCTTCGTCTCGAGCTGCTCTGACCAGTTTATACCCAGGATCAGAGATCAACGGTGTTCCCGCATCCGAAACAATGGCTATGGCTTGGTCATTTCGCAAGCGTTCAAGTATTTTGGGGCGCACCATTTCGCCATTATGGTCGTGATACGCGCTGAGCGGGGTTTGAATGTCGTAAGCTTGGCAGAGCTTTGCAGTGACGCGTTTGTCCTCACACAGGATCAGGGTTGCCTGCTGCAAAACTTCCACAGCCCGAAAGGTCATGTCTTTCAGATTGCCAATAGGCGTTGCTGTCACATAAAGGCCGGGTTTCAGGCTCATGGGTCAGCCATGCGTGGCGATACTACTCAGGTCAAGTCGGTTAAGTGACGATGCTCGAGGTTTGCAGTTGCTCTTTAGGGGCAACCGGATAGTGTACAGGTCAAAATTATGGTTAATATCAGATCAGCTAAAGCAATGACTTTCAGGAAGGTGTGACAGGCATGATGAACCGTTTCGGCTCAGGAATAATTTTGAGATCACTTGCGTTATTTGCCGTAATCGGCCTTCTGGCGGCATGTGAGACCACCAACCAGCCACGCGGGCCTGTCATCACCCGTCCGGCCCCGCCGCCAACCGTCCCGTATGAGCCGGAGCCTCAGGAAGAAATTTACAGCGAGGACGAGTTCGTCACAACAGAAGCCCTGCAGGTCGATGGTCGTGAACCTATCCGTGTTGCCCTTCTTCTGCCTTTCAGTTCTGCGTCAGAGAATGTCAAAAAAGTCTCGGAAGCGATGTCCAATGCAGCACAGCTTGCTGTGTTTGAAAGTGGCAATGATCGCTTCCTGCTGATCTCCAAAGATACGAAGGGCACAGCCGAGGGCGCGCAAGCGGCGGCACAGGAAGCGCTGCGCGAGGGCGCGGAGCTTGTTCTGGGACCACTTTTCTCTGACTCTGTCGAAGCTGCTGCGCAGGTCACACGTGCTGCCGGTGTTCCGATGATCGCGTTCTCATCTGACATGCGCATCGCTGGCGGTGGTGTTTATCTGCTCAGCTTCCCGCCCGAAATGGAAATTGCCCGGGTCACTGATTATGCCGTGAAAAATGGGTTCATGCGGTTCGGGTTGCTCACGCCACTGTCCGAATACGGCCAGCGTGTCAGCAGCTCATTTGCAGAAGAGGCCTATGTGCGTGGCGGTATTATCGTTCATGAAGAGCGCTATGAACAATCGCCGGATGCCATGCTTCAGCCAGCCAAGAGGCTCGCCCAATATGCGGACAAATGCTCCAGTGCTGACAATGAGGCCCGCCTCTCTAACCCGCTACCTGGCGATCCATACGCGTCAGGGTCAGGCGGCTTTCAGGCCGTTTTGATGCCGGAACAAGGTACGCTTTTACGGGCTCTTGCGCCATTGCTCCCTTACTATGATGTGAATGTAAACTGCATCAAGCTGCTGGGCGTGAGCGCCTGGAACAATCCCCGCCTGACACGGGAGCCTGCGCTCGCAGGCGGCTGGTTTGCGGCGCCAGACCCTTCCTTGTCCGAAAAATTCAGAAATCAGTACAGTAGTGTCTATGGGGAAAATCCGCCGCGTCTGGCCTCCCTCGCCTATGATGCCGCTCTGCTTTCAGCGCGCCTCGGCCTCAACCCGAAGGGAATGCGTTTCGTACCACAAAACATCGCTGACCCGAACGGCTTTCTTGGGGCAGACGGTTTGTTCAGGTTAACGTCGGATGGTCGTGTTGAGCGCGGCCTGGCGATACTGGAAATTCGCCCTTCCGGCATCCGGGTCGTCGACCCGGCACCGCAGAGTTTCATCATGACGCCTGCCATTGATGAATATGGCGGTACGACCGGTTTCTAAAGGGCTGGTCTATCGTCTGACAGAAGCTGCAGGACAACTTGATTGAGGACTTTACGCCCCGCAGGTGTGAGGTTGCATCTTCGTGTATCGTGTTCCAGCAAACCTTTATCAGCAAGCTGAGTAACTCGCGCTTGTGACAATGGCTTGCCAGCCAGTTGTTCATATTTTCCGGTCTCAATTCCGGAGTTCAGGCGTAGTCCCATGAGCAGATACTCGGTTGCCTGATCCTCTGAGTGCAAAGGTTCAGTCTCGAATTTTGCGTCAGGGGGCATGGCGAGATAATCGCCGGGCTTGCTTGTCCCCGTAATGGCCTCTTTGGCAGTGCCCTTTGTCAATCGACCATGAGCACCAGGTCCTATGCCAATATAATCCTGATACGTCCAATAGAGCATGTTGTGGTGAGATTCATCACCCGGGGCGGCATGATTGGAGACTTCATAGGCGGGTTTGCCAGCGGCATCACAGATTTCCTGTGTGAGATCATAAAAATCCGCCTGCACCGGATCATCAGGCAAGGCCCAATCCTTGCGGTCAACGGCTTTCTGAAAAGCCGTGTCTGGCTCTACCGTTAATTGATACAAGGATAAATGTTGTACACCGGTCTCCAGGGCTGTCTCCAGTTCCTGCTGCCAGTCAGCAAGGCTTTGCTCTGGTCTCGCGTAAATCAGATCGAGCGTCGTGCGCTCGAAAGTCCTGAGAGATAAATCAAGAGCTGCGCGCGCTTCAACGGCTGAGTGATTGCGGCCCAGAAACTGAAGCGCCTTATCGTCGAATGATTGAATGCCCAGCGAAAGGCGATTGATGCCTGCCGACCTGAAGTCGCGAAAGCGGGCCTGCTCGGCATCAGTCGGATTGGCCTCCAGGTTAATTTCAATGTCATCAGATGGGTGCCAGAGTTCTTTGCAAACCTCGATCAGTGACGCGACGAGCGCAGGTGGCATTAGAGACGGGGTGCCGCCGCCGAAATAAATGCTCGTCAGCGCGCGCTCGCCAGTCTGATCCGCAAACCATTTCAGGTCCTGTGTCAGCGCATCTCGCCACAGGTTTATATCAACGGCGCGGTTTCTATAGACGTTGAAGTCACAATAAGGGCAAATCCGCGTGCAATAAGGCCAGTGGATATAGATGCCGAAGGCCATTTCCTGAACCAGTCTGATCTAAAAGCATTTCGCCAGCATCGCCTCTACGGCGAGAGCCCGGTGCGAAATGGCTTTCTTCTCGTCCGCTGCGATCTCGGCGAAGGTCTGGGTGCGGCCAACAGGCATGAACATTGGATCATAGCCAAAGCCGCCATCGCCGCGCGGTGGCCAGATAAGTTTGCCTTTGCACTCACCGCGCGTGACTTCCATGTGCTCATCCGGCCAGGCCAAGGTGAGCACACATATAAAGGCTGCCGAGCGGTCATCATTGCCGGCTGCCTGCAAGCCATCCTCGACTTTGCGCATGGCCATCGCAAAGTCTTTCTCCGGCCCGGCCCATCTGGCTGAAAAAATACCAGGATCGCCGTTCAGAGCACTCACCGCCAATCCTGAATCGTCGGCTAATGCTGGCAGGTCGCTGACCTTCGCTGCGGCGAGCGCTTTGAGGGTGGAATTTGCCTCAAAAGTGTCTCCGGTCTCCTCCGGTTCAGGCAGATTCAACTCTGCTGCAGACACGACAGTGATCCCCAAAGGGGCCAGCAGGCCGGAAAATTCGGCCAATTTGCCTTTGTTGTGGCTCGCGAGGACCAACTTTTCGCCAGAAAATTTTCTAGTCATTTCAATAGGTTAAATCCCTACTTGTTGAAAAACGACAAAAAAATATCGTTTTTCAATAAAAACCCCTTGCATCGTTTTTCGATATGTCTATATTGATAAACAATAAGGCCGAACAAAAAAACAGGCCCGAGAGTACCAAGTAAGACGACCCAAGAAAAAGGGCGGAAAGGCAAAAGCCGAACCGCCCGAAGTTAAAAAACGAAGTTTGAAAAACAGAAATTGGAGATTTCACATGTCTAACAAACAGAACACTAAATTCGCTGGTTTTGGTCAGTTTGTCAATATCACAGCATCCCTGGCAGTCGTGGCGATTATCGCCCTTGGATATGTCAGTGCAATTTCCGACCTGCCTGTCACCATCTGACGCGGGAACGAACAGGGCGGCATTCATAACTTTTAACCCAACGCCCTAACGTGGGTGCCGCCCTGAA
>JALEGJ010000046.1 GCA_022763115.1 Aquisalinus sp. | reverse complement strand
CTGGCTGGCGAACAGATAGCCGGGAAGGGGACAGCCCTCGAATTCAGGCTGTGCACCACCTGCCAACTGGATACGATCCCTTTTCCGGCTCATCTGGTCCGCCTGTTACGAATTACCCCTTGGCCTGACCTCGCATTATTGTTTAGGTCAGCGCCATGAAACATTTCCTCAACACTGCCGATTATACCCGCCCAGAATTGCAAGCCATGCTCGATGAAGCGCGTCGCCTGAAAGCGTCGCCTTATGGCGAGGCCCTGAAGGGCAAGACTGTCGCCTTGCTTTTTCTGAATAACTCATTGCGCACACGCACCTCTTTCGATGTTGGTGCGCAGCAACTTGGCGGCCATGCGGTTGTGCTGTCGCCCTCAGGCGGCATGTGGCCGCTTGAATTCGAGGATGGCGTCGTCATGGATGGTGAGGCCGAAGAGCATGTTGCCGAGGCTGCCGGCGTGTTGTCGCGCTATTGCGATATGATCGGCATACGGGCTTTCCCCAAATTTCAGGACTGGCAGGAAGACCGGCAGGACAAGATTCTCAACGGCTTTGCGAAATACGCCACTGTCCCTGTCGTCAATATGGAGACCATTACACATCCATGTCAGGAGATGGCGCATATCCTGACGCTACAGGAGCATTTTGAAAAACAGGGCCGCGGGGCATTGGACGGCAAGAAATTCGTCCTCACCTGGACCTATCATCCCAAGCCGCTGAACACGGCGGTCGCCAATTCGGCTCTCGTGATTGCCGCCAAGTTCGGCATGGATGTCACCTTGCTCTGCCCGACAGAAGACTACATTCTGGATGAACGCTATATGAGCCAGGCAAGAGCCGATGCAGAAGCGCAAGGCCAGTCCATCACGGTCTCTCATTCCATCGAGGACGCCTATGCAGATGCGGATGTTGTCTATGCCAAAAGCTGGGGCGCGCTGCCCTTTTTCGGCAACTGGGCATCGGAAAAGCCGATCCGCGATGCCCACAAGCACTTCATTGTCGATGAACAGAAAATGTTGCTGACCAATAACGCGCTTGTCAGCCACTGCCTGCCCATGCGCCGTAACGTGAAAATGACTGACACCGTATTCGACTCTCCCGCCTGTATCGCTTATGATGAAGCGGAAAATCGCCTGCATGTGCAAAAAGCCATCATGACGGCGCTGGTGAGTTAGGGTCTGTACCCCGGGAGTTGACGGATGGTTGTCTCAGTTTTGTTTGCCCTCGCGGCATTTCTGGTCAGTGAAAGCGAACCTGGCACCGAACAGGAAGCCTCTCTCGAGGAGCTTTGTGCTCAATATGAAAGCCTGTCTGATCAGCTGACAGAGGATTATGCCGCGATCCAGCAGGCAACCCTGCAAGCAAAGCAGGAAGAAAACCTGCTGCCGGAAATCAAGGCAAACGCGACCTACACCCGAACCCGAATCTCTTTCAAGGAAGTGGTTGCTGAGCTTGGCACACGCACCTGTCCGATTGACATGGATCAGGACTTCCCCCCACTGGTTGAGTAATCAGCCATGCACATCACCCTGGTCACCTGCATGGAAATGCCGGGGCTGCTGCCTGAGGACGAACACCTGAAGTCGGCGTTGCAGGCGCAGGGCGCGGAGGTAGCTGTCGCCCCGTGGAACGGCCACTTCGCTCCCTTCGCAGCCACTGATCTCGTGCTCATCCGTACACCCTGGGATTACACAGGCCACGCAGAGAAGTTCGCGCAGTGGCTGGACCGCCTCGAAGAGGCGCAAACCCTTGTCAGCAATCCGGTCGCCCTGATGCGCTGGAACATGAACAAGCATTACCTCGTTGATCTCGTGCGCGTCGGCGCGCCGCTTACGGCAACGGCCATCACCGCCCCCGAAGCAAGAGATATTCTGTCTGCTGCAGAAAAGCTCGGCCTCCAGGATATTGTCATCAAACCTGTCATCAGTGCAGGCAGCAAGGGGCTCGCCCGCCTTGTCTCGCCGGACCATGACACACTGGAGAAAGCCCTGACAGGCATCACCTGCGACATGCTGGTGCAGGCATTCGTGCCCGAGATTGAAACGCTCGGTGAAACATCCCTGATATTCTTCGGTGACAAATTCTCCCATGCTGTCGTCAAGAAACCGAAAGAGGGCGACATCAGATGTCAGGAAGAATTTGGCGGCAGCGCCACACGCATTGACCCGCCAGCCTTTGCGATTGAGGAAGCACGCAAGCTGCTGACGCTGCTGCCATCAGCGCCGGACTATGCCCGTGTGGATGTCATCATCCGGGACAGTGATCTGATCCTGATGGAAGTGGAATTGATCGAACCGGAGCTCTTCTTCCGGCTGGCCCCTGAGGCAGCCAGCCTGTTCGCCGAGCGCATCATCGCCAACTGAGCCTTCTGCTTGTCAAACCGTGACTGCCCGCACAAGGTGTCGGCAATCACACCACAGGGAGACAGACACATGGCCAACTATCAGGACCTCTTCAACATTTCCGGCAAAACCGCCGTTATCACAGGCGGCACCCGCGGCATCGGCGAGATGATCGCGACCGGCTTCGTGAATATGGGTGTCAAAACCTATGTCACATCCCGCAAGGCTGATGCCTGCGCGGCCATTCAGGAAAAGCTGGGCTGCGAAGCTGCGCCTTTCGACTTGTCCCAGAATGAAGGTGTTGATGCTTTCGGGGACTGGATTGCCGAGCGCGAAGACAAGATTGACATTCTCATCAATAATGCCGGGGCCTTATGGGCCGAGCCACTTGAGACCTATACGGAAGAAGGCTGGGACCGTACGATTGACCTCAACGTCAAGTCGATTTTCTTTTTGACCCAGAAACTCCTGCCGCAACTGCGCGCCGCCGCGCAGGACAAGGGCACCGCCCGGGTCATCAATATCGGTTCCGTCGAAGGGTTGACCACGCCGGTCTGGGAAAACTATGCCTACCCGATCTCCAAGGCTGCCGTGCACCAGATGACCAAAGTCCTCGCCAATAAGCTGGCAAAAGATCAGATTACGGTGAACGCTATTGCGCCGGGGCCGTTTGAGAGCAAGATGACAGCTTTCGTTCTTGGTAATGAGCAAGGAAAGTCAGCCGTGGGGTCAGCCATGCCGCTGGGCCGGATCGGCCAGCCGGAGGATATTATCGGCCTGTCTGCCTTCCTGTCATCGCCGGCAGCGAATTACATCACCGGCACGGTGATCCCGCTGGATGGTGGTTTCGTGATTGGTGCCAAAAGCTGGGATTGATCCCCGGACACCTGAAAGAAGCAGTGCCGGATGACCGATACCTATAAACTCTATGGCCAGGATATTTCCCTCTTTACCGGGAAAGCCCGCGCTTACATGCGCTGGAAGAATATCCCTTTCGAGGAAATCCGCTCGACCATGGCCGAATACCAGGCAACCATCGTGCCGCGTGTCGGCTATCCGATCATCCCGATCGTGGTGACCCCTGACGATGAAACCCTTCAGGACACCACGGTCATCATAGACTGGTTTGAAGAACGCCTTGGCGGACCGTCCGTGTACCCGGATACGCCGAAGCAGAAACTGGCAGCGCTGCTTCTGGAAATCTACGGGGATGACTGGCTGGTCATCCCGGCCATGCATTATCGCTGGCAGTATAATCATGACTGGGCCATGGCGCAGTTCGGCAAGAACGCCATGCCGGACGCATCGGAAGCCGACCAGCTGGCTCTGGGTGAGAAACTTTCTGAAAAATTCCGTGGCTTCTGCCTGCCCCTCGGGATTACAGATGACACAGTGCCTGCCATCGAAAAGTCGTATGAGACCCTGTTGCAGGATCTCGACGCGCATTTCGCCGTGCATCCTTATCTTTTCGGTACGCGCCCATCCATTGGCGATTATGGCCTTATCGGCCCTCTGTATGCGCACTTGTATCGTGACCCGGCATCGCGGGATATCATGGAGAAACACGGCCCCAATGTCGCCCGCTGGGTCGAGAGGATGCAGACGCCGCCAGAGCCGTTGTCGGGAGATTTTCTGCCGGATGACGAGATACCGGCAACGCTTCTGCCTGTGTTGAAACGCATGATGCGCGAGCAACTGCCAGTCCTCTCCAGCACAGTCACGCATCTTGAGAAATGGTTTGACGATAATCCGGAAGCGGACATTCCGCGCGGCATCGGCTTTCATGAATTCAGCGTGGAGGGCGTTACCGGCACCCGCGTCATCATGACATACACACAATGGATGCTGCAACGTGCCCTCAATTTCTACCGGGCTCTTGACGGGGCCGACAAGAACGCTGCCGATGACCTGCTCAGCAAAATCGACGGTACGGCTCTGACTGATATCCATATCAGAAAGCCGGTCAGTTTTGAGAACTTCCGGCTCGTGCGCGGTTTCTAACCGACAGACCGGCAGCAAGAGAGTACGCTTGCAATCATATAAAGATATCTTTATATGATTATGTCACAACTTGATGAGACCTGTTGCCATGCCTGATTTCTCTACCCGTGACGCCCGTATCGCCGCCTTGAAAACCGCCCTGGAGCAGCGCGTTCTGGTTCTGGATGGCGCTGCCGGTACCTTCATCCAGAATTATAAACTGACCGAAGATGACTTCCGGGGCGACCAGTTCAAGGACTGGCAGAAGGAACTGCGCGGCAATAATGACCTCTTGCAACTGACCCGCCCGGACATCATTCGTGATATGCACAAGGCCTATCTCGAGGCCGGGGCCGATATTATCGAGACGAACACTTTCTCGTCCACCACCATCGCACAGGCTGATTACGCCATGGAAGAAATCGCCCGCGAGATGAACCTGGCTGGCGCGAAACTCGCCCGTGCTGCAGCGGATGAGTATGCCACAGATGACAAACCACGGTTCGTGGCAGGTGCCATCGGCCCGACCAACCGCGCCGCCTCCCTATCGCCGGATGTGAATGACCCCGGCGCGCGCAATGTGGACTTTGACGAGTTAAAAGATGCGTACCGGGAGCAGATTGACGCATTGCTTGAGGGCGGGGTTGATCTCATCCTGCTGGAGACAATCACAGACACCGTCAATGCCAAGGCAGCGATTTTCGCGCTGGAGGAAAGTGCGGCGGATACAGGCATCAGACTGCCCCTGATTATCTCGGTGATGATCCCGGACCAATCCGGGCGAACACTATCTGGCCAGACGCCTGAAGCCTTCTGGACCTCCGTGCGCCACGCAAACCCGCTGGCGATCGGCGTCAACTGCTCTCTCGGGCCGGACCTGATGCGCCCTTATGTGGATCAATTGTCCCGCATTGCAGACACGTATGTCTCTGCTTACCCCAATGCTGGCCTGCCCAACACGATGGGGGAATATGACGAAACGCCAGACAGCATGAGTGTGCATATTTCGGAATGGCTGGAAAGCGGCCTGCTGAACATCATTGGTGGCTGTTGCGGCACAACGCCCGCCCATATCGCCGCCTTTGCCAAGGCTGCCGCAGGAATTAGCCCACGCAAACCCGCCAGGGCAGATTTCTCTCTCTCCCTGAGCGGCCTTGAGCCTATGCGCATCGTCGCATAAAAAGACGCATAAAGACTAATTTTTACCTGTAGAATAAAATGGATTTTTACGTAAAAATCCTGTAAGGTATATTGAGGAGAGAACATCCCCCAACATGCCTGATACCGGTCCTATTTTCTTTACGCTTGCCCTTTTCGCAGCTGGCGGCATTCTGGTTGGCGCTGCTGGCAGTCGCCTTGGCGCGCCCATGCTGCTCATCTTCCTGATGGCAGGGATGCTGGCCGGGCGCGAAGGACCGGGCGGTATCGAGTTCGATCAGTCTACCCTTGCTTATTATCTCGGCTGTGCGGCCATTGCCGTCATCCTGTTTGAAGGGGGCCTGCGCACCAAACCCAGAATCCTGAAACAGGGCTTGCGGCCGGGGGTGATGCTGGCTGTTCCCGGCACGGTTCTCACAGCCTTCATTGTTGCGCCGGTCGCCATGTGGCTGTTCGACATGAATTTTGTCAGTGCCCTGCTGCTTGGGGCCATTGTTTCCTCCACCGACGCGGCAGCTGTGTTTGCCCTCGCCGCCAGCGGCATAAAATTGCCGGAAAAGGTTGTTTCAACCCTTGAAGTCGAGAGTGGTTTCAATGACCCCATCGCGATCATTCTGGTGATCGGCCTTGTGGAAACGCTGGCAGGGCAACCCTTGCAGTCATGGCAATGGATTGTGCAACCGCTTTACATGTTGGGTGCCGGCGCAGTAGTTGGTTACGGCGTCGGTGTTCTGTCCGCTGATTTGTTCAAACACGTAAAGCTGCCTGTCGGCCTGAAAGCGATCCTGACCCTCGCGCTTGGCTTGCTGGCTTTTGGCCTGGCAGACCTGCTTGGCGGCAGCGGCTTCCTCGCGATTTACCTCACCGGTGTGACGCTGGCCTGGCGCGCGCCTGTGGTGGCGGAAGATGCCGCGCCTGGTGTTGATGGCCTGGCCTGGCTGGCCCAGACCGGATTGTTCCTGATGCTGGGCCTTTACGTGACCCCCTCGCATATCGCCGTGGTGGCGCTGCCTGCTGCGATCACGGCAATTGCCCTGTTTGCACTCGCGCGCCCCGCTGCCAGTTTCCTTCTGTTACTGCCATTCAAATTCAGCACGCCGGAAAAAGCCTTTATCGCCTGGACGGGCCTGCGCGGCGCAACACCTGTTTTCCTCGGCATACTGCCTTTATTGGGCGGCGCGCCCAATGCCAGCCTTTATATCTCGGTCGCCCTTGCTGTGGTGCTCGTGTCTCTGGTGGTGCAGGGCTGGACCGCGCCGCTGGTCGCCCGCCAGTTGCATTTATGCGAAACGACCGCTCCGCCTGACCGGGGCGAGGTCTTCTCACGGTTGGGGTCGATGAGCGTTGTTTTGCTCGCGGGTGTCTGGTTCGCAGTCGCCAACTCTCCGGTCCGAAACATTTTCATGCAGCCTGAAACCAGCTCGGAGCTGATCGCCATGGTCGATGCAACCGAGATGATGAGTGGCGGCGAGGAAAATCTCATTGCCACCTTCCCGGCTGATTTTTCCGATCTGTCGATTTCTCAGCGTCAGCCTGTCTATGCTGACGTCGTGGCCATCGCCATGGCGCAGGTGAACCGTGAAGTCATGCAGGAGCGGGACGAACTCATCGCCATGCTGAACAGGGAGCAGGCCGGGGAAGACCTCTCCCTTGAAGAACAGACCCGCCGCGACATTCTGGCGCGGAAATACAAGGGCCGTTATGGCGAGCCGGAAGACCTGCTCGCGCGCATCAATCAGATCCCGCCTTCACTAGCCATTTCCCAGTCTGTACTGGCCACCGGCTGGGGCGGTGCCGATGGCCTGATGCAACGCAACGCAATTTTTGGTGGTCGCGCCGGGGCAAGTTACGACACCATCGTCGATGCTGCCCGGGATTATGCCACCCTTCTCAACTCCCATTCGGTTTTTGCCGATTTCAGGGCGCAACGGGCTAATGCGACGGAATCTGCCGGGGAGCTCATTTCCGGTGAAGCCCTGTCCGCGCATGTTGGCGGGTACATTTCCGGCAACGCTGATGAGTATATCAGTGCCATCAACGACCTGATCCGCTCCAATGATCTCGGGCGCTATGACACAGCTGCCAAGACCACAAGTTGAGCAAGATTAGGGGTTTTGCCCGCGACGGCTTTCCTGCTATCAGAGCCTTTCGTTTTGAGAGAGCCCCCTTGCATGAAGACCGAAACCGCGCCTGAAAATATCAACAAGACCTGGCTGAAAGACTACCAGCAGCCAGTCTATGGCATCCGCCATACGCGACTCGAATTTGACCTCTCTCCCCAAAAAACAAAAGTGCTGGCCCGGTTGCAAATCGGTCTCGCCCCTGACCGCGCCGAAGGCGAGCCGCTGATCCTCGATGGCGAAGATCTGGAACTGATTGCCATCAGAATTGACGGACAGGCACTGACCGAGGACCAGTATCAGGTCACGCAGGACAAGCTGATTATCCCGCGCGTACCCGTCAGCTTCACCCTCGAAACTGAAGTTTTCATCAACCCGGCGGGCAACACAGCCCTATCCGGCCTTTATATGTCCAATGGTATGTTCTGTACCCAGTGTGAGGCAGAGGGCTTTCGCCACATCACCTATTATCAGGACAGGCCGGATGTTCTGTCCACGTATGATGTCCGGATCGAAGCTGAAAAAGCGGCCTATCCGGTGCTGCTCGCGAACGGCAACCCGGTCCAGAGCGGTGATCTGCCAGAATCAGATGAGCGCCCCGGCTGGCATTTTGCGGAATGGTCTGACCCGCACCCGAAGCCCTGCTATCTGTTCGCCCTGGTGGCAGGTGACCTCGCCCATGTTGAAGATCAGTTCACCACCAAGTCCGGCCGGGATGTGACCTTGCGCGTTTTTGTCCAGCCGGAGAATGTCACCAAATGCGATTACACGCTGGATGCGTTGAAGCGCTCCATGGCCTGGGACGAAACTGTCTTCGGGCGCGAATATGACCTCGACATTTTCATGATTGTTGCCGTGGACCATTTCAATTTCGGCGCCATGGAAAACAAGGGCCTCAACATCTTCAATTCGGCCTATGTGCTCGCCAGCCCGGAAACGGCAACCGATACGGATTATGAGCTGATTGAAGGCATTGTCGCGCACGAGTACTTCCACAACTGGTCCGGCAACCGTGTCACCTGCCGGGACTGGTTCCAGCTCTGCCTGAAAGAGGGCTTCACGGTGTTCCGCGATCAGGAGTTTTCAGCGGATCAGCGCTCGCGCGCCGTCCAACGGATCAAGGATGTGCGACGCCTCTGGCAGGCGCAATTCCCGGAAGATGCAGGCCCCCTCGCCCACCCGGTGCGCCCGGAAAGCTACATCACTATAGATAATTTCTACACGGCCACTGTCTACAACAAAGGAGCAGAACTCGTCCGCATGATGAAAACCCTGATCGGCGAGAAAGATTTCCGCCGGGCAACGGACATCTATTTTGACCGCCACGACGGCGAAGCTGCCACAGTAGAAGATTTTGTCATCTGCATGGAAGAGGCCAGCGGGCGGGATCTCACGCAATTCAGACACTGGTATTCTGACGCAGGCACACCGGAGATTGACGTCACGGATAGCTGGGACAATGGGTCTTACGAGCTGACACTGCATCAGAAGACCGCCCCGACGCCAGGCCAGAGCGAAAAACCGGCCCGGCATATCCCTGTCAAACTGGCCCTTATCGGCACGGATGGTCCGCTGACAGAGGAAAACCTTGTCGAACTGGAAGAAGCCTCGACAACCCTCAGCTTTACCGGCCTGACAGAAAAACCCGTTGCCTCCCTGTTCAGAGGATTTTCAGCGCCGGTACGCCTCAGGCAATCTCTTGAACTGGAAGAACGCCTGCGCCTCATCCAGTCGGACACGGATGCTTTCAATCGCTGGTCGCAAGCACATCTTCTGGCACAGGACCTTATCAAGAGTTTCGCCGGGCAAGGTGAGATCGTTCAGGTCGAGGAAGCCGTTTTCGCCTACGCCAATGCGCTGGCTGTCATCCTGCAGGATGAGGCTCTGGAGCCGGCCTTCAAAGCCGAAATCCTTCGTGTGCCGACTGAAAGCGACATTGTGCGCACTGTCGAGCTGATAGACCCGGAAGCGATCCGTACGGCGCGCAAAACGTTCCGCGCCAAACTCTTGAAGCAGTTACGACCTGTCCTGCTGAAAACATACGACACAAACCGGACAGAGCCACCCTACTCACCAGCTGCGGATCAGGCCGGACAGCGCAGCCTGAAAAATACGGCGCTCGCGCTCCTGATGGCTGATCCTGATGATGAGATCATGTCCCTGATCCTCACCCAGATCGAGACGGCAGACAACATGACCGATGAGGCAGCGGCGGTGTCCCTCGCCGCTACAGCGGACAGGCCGGAGCGGGACAACGTCATTGATAACTTCTACCGGAAGTGGCAGCACGAGACACTCGTCGTGAACAAATGGCTGGCGTGGCAGGCATTGTCCGGCCTGCCGGGCACCCTTGGCCGGATCGAACAATTGACCAGCCATGAAGCCTTTGACATCCGCAACCCGAACAAGGTGCGGTCGCTCATCGGCGCCTTTGCCATGGAAAATCCGGGCACGTTCCATCTGGCTGATGGCAGTGGCTATGATTTCTTCTTTGAACGCATCCGGGAACTGGACCCGATCAACCCGCAGGTTGCAGCCAGATTGCTCACGGCTACCGAAAACTGGCGCCGTCTGGAGCCTGGTCGTCGAGAAAAACTCTCCGCGAAACTCAAAGAGTTGTGCGCCACGGAAGGCCTGTCGAAAAACGTCTATGAAATGGCCGCACGTCTGGCCGAGTAAACCCGCCAGGCGCTGCCCGCTTTATAAATGATTTTCTGCATCAGCGTGCGCGTGCAGGATCGCCATGATCTCAACACGCTGTTGCGGTTCGTCGATGCGATAATAAATCGTGTGCGCCTTGAACGTGAACGAACGATACAGCCCATCCGCCGCCGGATGAACGCTGAACCGATATGGCATCTCATTTAGTGAATGGCATGAGGCCTTTAATTGGTAATAATAATTGGCGCGCTCCTGCTTGGTATATCTGTCATTATGATGCCGGATCGCATTGAGTGTTTGTGCCGCGCGATCAGAAATAACGATGCCATACATCACTTGGTTTCGAGGCGCCGCGCTTCAATGCGCGCGCATATCTCATCGAAAGAATACACCCGGCCTGCCGCGAAATCCTCCTCGGCCAGCGCCAGTTCCCGCTCGACATAAGCGCGATAGTCAGGGTCTTTCAGCGCCTCTTCCTGTCTGGCCCGCACAGCTGCCTGCTCAAGAAAGTCACGCATGACCTGCAAAAGCTGACTCTGGTCTTTATCGCTGAGCTTGCGGGCATCTTGCAGGATGGAATCGAAATTTACGGTCATCATCGGGCCTTTCACCCCAAATCATATCACAGCACATCTGAAAGTTAAAACAGCATGGCTGGAGCCACCGCACACCTGACAGGCTAAGTGGTTGGATTTTGGGGAAAACACGCCCGAAAAGTGAACTTTATTAACCCATTCTCGCGTGACACGAGCGCGCAAACAGGAATAGTTTCTAAAGAGTAAATAGCGCCTTCACTTTCGCAGGTATGCCCCGACCATGACGACAAGCAAATCGCTTCGCTCAACACTGAATCTGGATATCGCTGATTCCAACGCCGAGGAAGCTGCCACGACTCATATTGATCCGCCACAACTACCGCCGGATCTTGATATGCTCGTGGCAGAACGCGCCGATAATGACCGATTGTCAGGCATCGCGCTCCCGTCCGTGCGGATGTCGATCGTCCTTGGCGCCGTGCTGTTCCTCAGTCTTGCGCTGGTGCTTTTCACCAAAGCCGCACAGGAAAGTGACTCAAGACGCATCGAAACAGAACTGACCCAAAGCGTGGTCGCCACAAAATCCGCAGATATGGTCAGCGCCTTGCGCACCAATGCGGCGATGACCGGGACAGAAACCACCACTAACCAAATTCAGCGGTTACTGACCGCGAATGCCGTAGGGGAAAATACAGCCATTTACGATATCGCCGCCGACCGCAATTCCTATATCGCGGCCGGTGCGGTTGAAGGCTATGTGGTGCGCCCGAGCAACCTCCAGCGCCTTAACCTCTCCGCCCCGGGGGTCGCCCTTTTTGACCGGGAAGCCATCGGCATTGCCCCACTTGGCAAGGTCCTTGCGACGTGGCGACCTATGGAAGATGGCCGTGTCATCCTGGCGCTGTCTCCGGCAGCTGATATTCATGACCGCGTGCCAGTCTGGACGCTGTACGGTCTCGCTTTCCTTGCTATCTGCCTGATTGCCGGCTCCATGGTACTGGCCTTCCTGCGTCAGGCCAAAGCCATTCGTCAGGCCAGCCTTGGCCTTGACCAGCTGGGCCAGGAACTGGACGTGTTCTTTGAAGCGGGCTGCGGTTACTGGCATTATGACAGCATTACAGCACAGCTTACCCTGCCAGCCAGTATCATGACCCGTCTGGGCTTTGATGAGGCGCCCCGCATTTGCACCTTGCGTGAAGCAACAGCCATTGTTCACCCCAAAGATGCCCGCGCGGCCATCGCCCTCTGGTCCGGCAATGAGGCAAGTGGTGCGAGACAATTCCGGCTTCGTACAGCAGATAATGACTGGCAGTGGGTTATCGCCAGCGCCAACCCCGATGAAGAAGGGGCTGGTGGCCTGATCCTGCCCCTTGGCAGCACTGCCCTGGGTGACGACCGGATTACACAGGTTGAAGCCCGGATGAAGGATGCCATTGAAAGCATCCCGGAAGCATTTCTGCTTTGGGATGAGCAAGGCCGCCTCACAGCCTGGAATGGCAAGTTTTGCACTATCTGCCGCATCCCGCCTAACCGACTTGCGACAGGTATGACCGTGAGCATGATCTCTGAACTGACGCCGGACCAGTCCATCAGCAAACTGATTACGCGTCATTTTTCTCCGCCGGTGAATGGCAGCGAGCAATCCCTTGAAGTGGAACTGCCCGGCAACCGCTGGGGGCATGTTGCCCGCCGCCGCACGGCAGAGAACGGCTGGGCTTGCATCATCACGAATGTGACCGATATGAAACGCCGGGCCAAAGCGCAAAAGCGTAAAGAACGCGAACTGGAAATGACCGTCGAGCGCCTTGAGCAGTCGCAGGTCGAACTGCGTGATGCCGTTGAGAAATACGAGCATGAGAAACTGCGCGCCGAGGAAGCTAATCGCTCGAAATCCGAGTTTCTGGCGAATATGAGCCATGAACTGCGCACACCGCTGAACGCCATCAACGGTTTCTCTGAGGTGATGCAGTCGGAACTCTATGGCGCGTTGGGGCATGAGAAGTATGCGGAATATGTCAACGACATCCTGCAAAGCGGGCGTCATTTGCTGGCGCTGATTGATGACGTTCTGGACATGTCAAAAATCGAGGCTGGCCGAATGGATCTCGAAATCGGTCCCGTTGATCTCGAGCGTATCCTGCAGGAAGGCTTGCGCCTGGTCGAGCCGCAGACACGCACGCAGGACATTACACTGACCGCATCCATCTCAAGCCTGCCATCGGTCTGGGCGGATGCGCGCGCAACCAAGCAGGTCTTTATCAACCTCCTGTCCAACGCTGTGAAGTTCACGCAGGAAGGCGGCTCGGTCAGCATTACGGCACAGGCAGACCTCGATTCCATCACTGTACTGATTGCGGACACTGGCATTGGCATCGAGAAAGACCGCCTGCCAAAACTTGGCGAGCCGTTCGAGTTGCTCGGCGACCATCTGTCAAAAGCCAAGCGCGGCTCCGGCCTCGGGCTTGCGCTGTGCAAGTCACTGATGGAACTGCAACACGGCATTCTGGCGCTTGCCAGTGAAGCAAACCGCGGCACTGTCGCGGCCTTCACCCTGCCGCGTCGCTCCGGCATTACGGTCAGCCTGCCAGCCTTGCTCGATGGCAAAACGCAAGTGCTGACAAAGGCCCCGACGCCATCACCGGGCATCAGTCTCGCCGTCGCCAACGACACAGCCGCTGAGTAAGTCATCGCCGCGGGAGGACATTGAGCGACTTGTTGGCGCAGCTATGCTTCCTCACCCTTCGACAAGCTCAGGATGAGGAAGGTATTGATATTACTCAACAAAACGCCTCATTCTGAGCCGCCACAGACGTGTCTGTGGCGTGTCGAAGAACGTGGCATTTCGATCCAATATCACCCCAGACGCACCGCCTTGAGCAAGTGACATGCATCTGTCACATCAGTCTAGTATGCGAGACCTGTTTCAGGAGAGTTTCACCATGACCATTCGCCGCATTCTGCTTGTTAGCATTGCCATTCCTGCCCTTGTTGCCTCATGCGGTCCCGAGGCTGAACTTCCACCGGCATCCCCGGCTACAGAAGTCAGCGCCCCGGCCTCTCAGGAGACATCGACGGGGTTCAGAACCTCATCAGCCTTCGAAAACCCTCATGCGACAGTTGCTGATTATCTGGCCTGCCTGCGCGCAGAAGACATTATGCTGATCAGCGCCCATCGTGGCGGCCCGCTGCCGGGCTACCCCGAGAACGCCATCGAAACTTTCGAGAACACGCTGGCCCATGGCCCAATGCTGATCGAGACAGACGTGCGCACAACGGCCGATGGTGTTTTCGTGCTGCTGCATGACGAAGACCTTGAGCGCACCACAACCGGCAGCGGCCTTCTCTCCGAAACAACGTATGCTGATCTTCAGGATGTGCGCCTGCGCGATAATCGGGGTCGCGTCACGAACTTTTCCATCCCCACACTGGAAGAAGCGGTCGGGTGGGCGCAAGGGCGCGCGATCCTGCAACTTGATGTCAAACGCGGCACGCCCATAGACGGCGTCGTGGATATGGTCGCCGCCTGGGATGCCCTGCCCCACGCTCTGGTGATTGCCTATACGACAGATGATGCCTTGCGCGCTTCACGTGCAGATCCGGACGTAACAGTCTCTGTCTCCATCTATGACACAGGCCGGCTCGACAGCCTGGAGCGACAGGGCATGGACACGGATCGCATCACCGCCTGGACCGGCACTGAAGCCGAAGACCCTGATCTTTGGTCAGCGCTTAATGCGCGCAACATCAGCGCCGCCTGGGGCTCCTTCCGTACACTGGATGATGAAGTGGAGCGTACAGGCGACACCACGCAATTTGCCCGTCTGGCAGATGAAGGGCTGGATATTCTCTCCAGCGACCTCCACAAACAGGCATTTGATGCCGTGGAGACGCGCCAGAATACACGTGCAGCCCTCGCCCGCTGCAACGGCTAGCGTCCTGCCTACTCCTCGCGCTCCGCTGGTGACAGTTCTTCCCGGCGCTCCTGAACCCGCTCGCGCACACGTTCGCGCATCCTCTCGCCAGCCCGCTGGCGCATCTGCTGATACTGCGCACGTTGCTGTTGACGGTATTCTTCAATGCGCTTCAGCAAGGCGAGACGCTCCGCATCCGGCAAGTCTGCCAGCACCTTCTGAATGGTGCTGGCCGTCAACCGCTGCTGCTCAAACTGTTTCTCCTGAAGCGCCAGAATGGCTTCATCCAGCTTGTCCTTATCAAGAGTGGGTTCACTCAACGCTGCGCCGACCTGCCGCCGCAGATCGGCAATCTCGCGCTGCATGGCACGGGATTGTGGCAGGGTTTGCCTGATCGTATCGCGCGCCTGCTGGCGCAATTCCGGCGGCAGCGTTTCAAGCGAGCGTATCGGCAAGAGGTCACTACTGCCCGCCATCACCCACTCCGCCGAGGCCGGGGGGCGTGGTCCGTCAGGCCCACCTCGTCCATGTGGTGCAGCCCCGTTGTTCAAATGGTTGCCGACAAACAGACCGAGAATGAAAATGTTGACCGCCAATGAAGCGACAAGCAGCAGGTTACGCATCAGTTTATTCCTTCCGCAGGGGTACTTTCAAACAGATCACTGTCTGCAAAAGAAACCTCGTAATAGCTGGCCAGTTCCTGTTCGGGTGTGAGATCAGCATAGGCAGCAGGTGCACTCATCAGGGCACCAAATGCCACCCCGGCCACACCCGCTGCTGCCATCGTGCCAAGCGCCACCGGGCGCAGCAATGCATCAAGGCCACCTGAGAAGCGTTGCACCAGCCCATCGAGAAAGCCTGCCAAAGGCGTTGTCTGCATCGCTTTGGTCTCTTCGGCAGCATGGCCGGCATTTGCAGCCACAGCCTCGATGATAAAGCTGCGCGATGCCTCGCTGAGGCCTGGCGCAGGGTTTTCACGCCTGATGCGTTGCAGGTCTTTTATAATCAGATCGTCATCGGACTTTTCATGTTCACTCATATCGCTCATCACACATACTCCTTACACTGCCCCTACACCTGTTTCAGATGTGGCAGCCGACCTGTCGCCGGACAGACCGCTTTGCAGAACAGCATCCGCTTTCAGGCCCCGCCGGGCCCGAGCCAGCAGCGACTCCAGCGCCTGCACGGAAACCTCCATAATATCCGCCGCCTCGGCGTTGGTCATCTCCTCGAAATGACACAGGACAACCGCTGTCTTCTGGCGCTCCGGCAGGCGCTCCAAAGCCGCACGAAGCAACACGGCACGCTCACTTTCCTCCAGAACCTGCAAACTGTCAGCGCTGGTATCAGCACTGTCCGGCAGATCATCCCCCGCCGCATGTTCATAGCGGGTCGAGGCCTTGCGCAACCGATCATAACAAAGATTAATCGTCACACGATGCAACCATGTCGAAAAGACCGCCGTTTCAGGCTGCCAGTTGCAGGCATGTTTCCACATGCGGATAAAGGCTTCCTGCACAATATCTTCTGCCGCGTCGCGCGTTCCCAGCATCCGGTAGGCGACAGCCATCAGCCGGTCTCCATAGGCATCAACCAGCACGCGCGCAGCAGCAGCGTCCCCTTTGGCGACGCGGCGCACATATTCAAGGTCTGGATCATGAACGGCCAAACAGTTACTCATCCCGACGGGTTACATGCCTTCAACGATAGAAGGATCGCCAATCCGTCGCAAGAAACGCAGATTAGAAATAGAGTGCCTAAAAAGGCCCGATAATCTCCTGAAAAACCTTCTCAACGCGCCCTGCGTGATGGCTGAGGCGATCTTCGATATTTTCAGGCTTTTCGCCACCAAGGCGCCAGGCAATCACCTCCAGCAACGCTGTCGACATCTCCTCCCCGTGGCGGGCATAGCCAAGCGCTGCGCGCCGTAACTGCAGAACGATCTCGTAATCCCGCCAGGCGGCAAGCAGATCATCACCATGAGCGCGGGACATGATCCCTTGCGAGACAAAAACCGGCAGCATATCGGCGATGTGTCGAGGAAAGCGCCCGTGCTTCGCACCATGGATCAGCGCCAGATACTGGCAGATAAAGTCAATATCCGTCAGGCCGCCTGACAGTCGTTTCAAATCATAGCCATGGGCGGGCGGTTTTTCCTTCAACAGGCGATAGCGCATCGACAATACATCGCCGCGCACTTTTGCCGCATCGCGCTCGCGCGTCAGTATGCGCTCAATCTCGGCATCCATCACCTGCACCAGTGCCGGATCACCCGCGATGGCCCGCGCCTTGACCATGGCCATTTCCTCCCAGGTCCAGGCATCACTTTCATAATAGCGCCGGAAAGTTGGCAGACGGACAGCTGCGGGGCCAGCCCCGCCGGACGGGCGCAATGCCATGTCCACATCGTAAAGACTGCCTTCTGCTGTCTGCGCGGACAGGGCTGTCACAAGACGCCGCACATAGCGCGTGAACCAGTTGACAGCATCAAGCGGCTTGTCATGGTCAGACTGCGCCCCATCCGGCGTGTCATAGACAAAGATGAGATCAAGGTCAGACACAATCGTCAGGCTGTCAGCGCCGAGGCGCCCCATGCCGATCACGGCAAGCTCTCCCTCAACAGGCCCGTGATTGCGCACCATCTCCTGATGCGAAACAGGCAGCGCCACCTCAATAGCATTGTCTGCAAGCCGGGTGTAGTCCCGCGCAAGGTCGCGCACAGGTGCCTCGGTCATCAGCATCCGGCATGTCACCCGGAAACGGTCTTCGCGCACCTCGCGGCGCAGCAAATCCAGCTGCCCTTCAAAAGAGTCAGTTACTTGCACCGCCTCCAGAAGATCACTTACCTCAGCCTCTTCTTCATCGGCGTTACTGAAAAAGGTCTCACTGACAAGAGATTCGATGAGATGCGCATGGGCTGCCATACTTTTCCCAAGGCGGGGTGACAACGTACACAGACGGATCAGTGTATCCAGAACTTCCAAATTGCTCTGCAACAGGGAGAAAAACTGCACCCCGGCAGGCAGCTGCCGCAGCAACAGGTCGAACGCCTGAAAGCCCTGTTGCGGGGTGTCCGTCCGGGCGAGATGCTGCAGGATTACCGGCACCAGACGGGTCAGGATTTCCCGCGCCCTGGCCGAGCGTGTGGCCCGGATGCCGCCTGCGTGCCAGCGCCGGATTGCCGAAGAGACGGCAGACGGCGTATCGAAGCCCATATTGGCAAGTGTTTTCAGCGTGTCAGGGTGGTCATCCACGCCAGTGAACACCAGCGACCCGGTTTCCACTGTCAGCCGCTCACCTTCTTCAAACAAATCCGCATAATGATCGTGAATAAGCGCCAACGCGCTCAGCGTGTCCGCTTTCAGTTTCTCCGGCTCATCATAACCGGCAAGATGCGCCACGCGTAAGGTGTGCGCCGGGTCTTTGGGTATCTCGTGGGTCTGGGCATCATTCACCATTTGCAGGCGATGCTCGAGACTGCGCAAAAACAGATAGGCATCACGCAACTCATGCTCCACATCCCAGCGGATGTGCCCGGCGCTGGCCAGGGCCTGCAAGCCCCCCAGCGTGGTCCGCTCTCTTAAAGACGGGTTGCGCCCGCCAAGAATGAGTTGCTGCGTCTGGACATAGAATTCCACCTCGCGAATGCCACCCCAACCGAGTTTGACATCATGCCCGGCAAACTCGAAATCTGCCCGGCCTTTCACTGCGTGGATTTGCCGCTTGATGGAATGAATGTCCTCAATGGCTGCAAAATCCAGATATTTCCGCCAGATAAATGGCGTCAGGAAAGCCCTGATCTGGCGCTGCACGTCTTCATGGCCTGCAATAATCCGTGCCTTGCTGAACGCTGCCCGCTCCCAGTTCTGGCCGTAATTTTCATAATAGCGCTCGGCAGTCTCAATCGTCACCGCAGCAGCAGAGGTGCCCGGATCAGGCCGCAAGCGAAGATCAGTACGGAACACGTAACCGTCTGCCGTCTGATCCTGCAGGATACTGACAGCCATTTGTGTCGCCCGCATGGAAACCTTGCGCGCATCCTGCAAACGCTCAGGCAGATCCTGTCTTTCCAGAAAAGTCTGAAGACGTCCGTGGTCGTAAAATACAACAAGGTCAATATCGCTGGAGTAATTCAGCTCGAAAGCCCCGTGCTTGCCCATGGCCAACACAGCCAGGCCGCTCGGCTCCAGCAGCTCTTTTTCCTGCACCTGTGTCACGTCGCGCAAAGCCGCATTGAAAGCCGCGATAACAGCTGCATCGGCGAACCGGGACAAAGTGTCCATCACCTGCAAGTCAGACCATATCCCTGACAGGTCGTACAGGGACAAGGCAATCATCATACGGTCTTTCAGCCGCCGTAATGCCGGCTTTACCTCCTCACCTGTCCCGCCAAGGGCGAGGGTTTGCGCAATAAGGTCTTCGGTGAACTCTTCGGGCTCTGCCGCCAGTGTCAGCGCAAGAGTGTCCTTGCCGCGCAGGAAAAGCCGCTCCAGATAAGGGGAGCCACTGGCAGTCCGGATCAGCAACTCTGCTTCATCCGCATTCAGGCCTGACGTCGATAATACACCATCAAGCCGTGCACGAACCGTTTCATCATGCAAACGTGGCCATTGCGACCTATCTGCCTTTTGCAAAAGCTGCCTGAATGCGTCTGTATCAGTCATGACGATATTTCTTCCCTGTCACAGCCGCAAGTATAGGCAATAAAAAAGCCCGCTGCCATGTGCAAACGGGCTTTTCTATCATTCATGAAAATGAGTTTACTTGCAGCCCGCTGCTTCTTTCAGGTTGCTGGCAGGGCGGAAACGAAGCGACTTGGATGCCTTGATCTTGATCTCTTCACCCGTGCGCGGGTTGCGGCCCTTGCGCGCTGCACGCTTGGTGATCGTGAACGTGCCGAAAGTACCGATTGTGTACTTGCCTTCTTTCTTTGACTTTTTCAGGCCTTTTTCAATTTCGCCGAAGACGAGTTCAACAACCCGTTTTGCTTCTGCGTTGCTCATATCCCCTGCATCGGCAACATTTGCGATGAATTCTGCTTTGCTCATTTTTCGTTCCATTCAGTTAGAATTGCCGCCCCGAACTCCGTAAGCGGATGCTTGAAGAAAGCCCTGATTTTTGCTGGGTTTCAAGAAGGAAATTGCAAAAATACCAGCAAAAACCTGACAAATATAACATCAGGGAGATTGAACACCCGGCGAATCACTGCCCGCATCATGCCGGGATCCTTTTGCGGCGCCGGAGATACGGGTTTTTGGCGGTGCCGGGAAAGCGATTCTGACGCCCAGGCCTGCCGCCGTCGCTGCCTCACCCTCGCCTGTCGCCGGCCTTTCCAGGCCTTCTCCGATCGTCAGGTTGCCATCATGGAAATTCACGATCGCCGAAACCATGGAAAGGCCAAGGCCGGAGCCTTGTGTCGACCGGCTTTGCTCTAGCCGCACAAACCGATTTAGAATGCGGTCCCGGTCGGCCACAGGCACACCCGGCCCGTTATCCGAGACGGTCAACAGGGCACCGCCACCGGGGCGCGGCGCGACCTTCACTTCAATGCGCGGGATAATGCTACCGTCA
Source organism: Aquisalinus sp. (assembly GCA_022763115.1). GTDB lineage: Bacteria > Pseudomonadota > Alphaproteobacteria > Caulobacterales > Parvularculaceae > Aquisalinus. Next base: position 1,986 of record JALEGJ010000046.1, on the reverse strand, counting down.
TGGTTTTCTGATGGTGGCAAATGCCCGTATTTGAACGCATTATCGAGCAGGTTCGCCAGCGCCTGCGAGAGGAGTTCACGAGAGCCCATGACCTCGGGCGCGGGCGCAAGGTCTGTCACAAGCTCGAAGCCCTCTTCTTCAGCAGCAGGCTCATAAAGCTCCAGCACTTCATTGACGACTGAAATCAGGTCAACCTTCTGCATACGTTTCTTTGTCTGCTCACCTGCTTCAATCCGGGTGATGGACAGGAGCGCATTGAACGTCGCCAGCAGGCGATCAACATCTATCGCTGTCTTGTGGAGTATCTCCTCCGTATCAGCATCAGGCTTGTTGATCGCTGTATCAAGACGATTCCTGATCCGCGTCAGCGGCGAGCGCAAATCATGAGCGATATTGTCACTGACCTGCCGCATCCCGTCCATCAGCCGCTCAATCTGGTCCAGCATGGCGTTCAGGTTCTGCGCGAGGCTGTCAAACTCATCCTCCGCGCCGGAAAGCGGCACGCGGCGCGACAAGTCCCCGGCCCGCACAGCTTCCGCCGTGCGGTTGACCCGGTCAATGCGGACGAGAAAGGAACGGCTTGAAAAGAACGCCAGCAACAGGGCAAGCACCAGTGTGCCCACCGCCATGGTCAGAATGACATCCCGCGCTGCCATCCTGATACTGACGAGATCGGAAATATCCCGCGCCAGAAAAATCAGCGCCTGCAATTCCCCTGTCTGCGGATCATAAAAGCGCTCAATGCGTCCGATGGCATAGCGCGTCTCAAAGCTCTCCGGCTCCAGAAACGTGTTCTCCAGATTGCGCCGGTCGCGACGATATTCAAACTCGATTGCGCCATCCGAAGTCAGCGCCTCGGCGGGCACTTCCTCCAGGTCCCGCACAGGTAACTGCTTGGTCGCTGCATCAATGAAGATGTAAAGACTGTCACTGGAGTACGGATTAAACAGCAGACGGTTCTCGCTGGAGGCGCGCGCCTTTACCGTGCCGCGCAGACTGGCAAAACCGACCAGCTGGTAGATTTTCTGGAGGTTTTCAAACTCTTCATCAATCTGATCTTCAACGCCGGTGATGGCCGCCCCGATGGTCGCCCGGTAGCTGAACGCGCCGAGCAGCATCACGGACATCATGAAGAGCGAAACGGTAATCAGGGCAAAACGGAAAGAAGTCGTGCGCGTCAGGCGTCGCAACATGCTTGGCTGACGCGCTTCTGATCCTGTTTCCTCATCAATCATGCTGCCGCCCTGTCAGACTCACCGCTATCCGGTCAGTCTTCATCGGACAAGGTATAACCGGCCCCGCGCACGGTTTTCAGCAGCGAGGTTTCGAAATCCTTGTCGATCTTGCCGCGCAGGCGCGAGATATGCACATCAATAACATTTGTTTGCGGATCAAAATGATATTCCCAGACATTTTCCAAGAGCATCGTCCGCGTCACAACCTGACCCGCATGGCGGATGAGATATTCAAGCAAGCGAAACTCTCTGGGCTGCAAGTCGATCTTCCGGCCAGCCCGGCGCACTGTGCGGGACAGGATATCCATTTCCAGATCGCCTACACTGAACTTCGTCGTGGCATTTGTCGGTGCCCGGCGACGACCCAGCGCCTCAACCCGCGCCAGCAATTCGGAAAAAGCGTAAGGCTTGACGAGATAGTCATCGCCGCCCGCCTGAAGGCCCGCCACCCGGTCATCCACTTCACCAAGAGCAGACAAAAACAGGGCCGGTGTCTCGTCGCCTGCTTCCCGGCGCCGTTCCAGCAGCGTCAGGCCATCAAGCTCAGGCAACATGCGATCAATGACGTAGGCGTCATAACCACCATTCTCGGCCATGTTCAGGCCCGTTGCCCCGTCGAGCACATGATCGACGGAATGTCCTGCCTCGCGCAACCCTTTCACCAGAAAGGCTGCGGCATCCGCATCATCTTCAATTACCAGAATACGCATTCAGCTCTCCACTTCATCAGCCGGCGCCCTATCCGGTGAAT
>JALEGJ010000045.1 GCA_022763115.1 Aquisalinus sp. | reverse complement strand
CCTGACGTCCTTCCGGGGTTCTGAGTGGATGGGAAAGCCGCGCGTCAACATACGGATTTCGACAAAGCTCTATGCGCAACTGTGTGAGGCAGCTGACAAGCCAGGGGTGACAAAAACGGCGATCGTTGAAGACGCACTGAGAGCATGGTTCGATCCAGAAGCGCGTTCAGTGCTGGAAGAGCGTTTGCTCGCCCGCATGGACGCCTTCGATCAGCATCAGGCGGATATGGAAAAGGACCTGGCCTACACTTACGCCACGCTGTCGCACTTTGTGTACTATTGGCTTACGCGGACCGAACCTATTCCTGAGGGGGAGCGTGATATCGCGCATGCGCTGGGGCAGAGGCGATTGGAGTATTTCAATGAGCAGGTGAGCAGCAAAATGTCTGCCGCGCCTGAGCCGGCCGCCTAGACGGGAGAAATGGACCCATCATAATTCTCGGTTCAGAAGTCTTGATTCGGAAGTATGGATACATTTCACACGAGCAGGCGCTGGCTCGATGGTTTCGTTGCGGTGCGAGTTCCGTACATGCCCACCAACCGAGACAACAATATTACCGTATACAGAACACCAATGACCGCCTCGAACGCGGCGGCGGCTTGAGGGTAATGCCCTTGAGGGGTGATATCGCCATATCCGAGTGACCTAGCCCCCTGAACTGCAGCCATGTTTTAGTTATAGAACTAGGCTGTTCAGGGGGCTAGGTCATCTGGTCGGACGATCGCGGATGTCGGGCATGGAAGGATTTGAGCAGGATAAGGCCCTCTCGTATCGCGGAATGACGATCTGTTGGCGTGAACTGGTATGACTCTAACAGAGCCATCTTTCACCAGAGTTCATAATCTACTTTCGCGTCCTTGTGCATCATAGCGGGAACGGAAACACGGAGCACAAAAGGGCTCTTGGGAGGATATATATGAACCAGAAGTTTAGACTCAATTTGAGCGGCGCAGCAATTTTGCCGATCGCCATTGCCCTTGCCACGCCGGCCTATGGGCAAGTGGCAGATGTCCCTGCCGAAACAGAAGCGGAGCGGGAAGCAAGACTGACAACAGTGACTGTTACGGCACGTAAACGGGACGAGACGCTGATCAATGCGCCGGTGGCCGTGACCGCCGTTTCCGGAGCAGAGCTGGAAGCGCAAGGGGTCACGAACCTTGAGCAGATTTCCGCGCGCGTGCCGGGCCTGCAGGTCGGTCGGGGAGCGCAAACCTCGAACATCTTTATCCGAGGTGTCGGATCTGGTATCAACAAGGGATTCGAGCAATCGGTTGGCCTTTATGTGGATGGCGTTTATCAGCCGCGCAGCCGCCAATTCTCACAGTCCCAGTTCGACCTGCAGCAAGTCGAGGTTCTGCGTGGGCCCCAAGGCGTTCTATTCGGTAAGAACACGGTTGCTGGCGCGATCAAGCTTGAAACGGCCTCGCCAGAAGTCGGAGAGGAACTCAATGGTTGGGTCGGTGTCACCTGGGAACCAGAATTCAATACGCAAAGCTACTCGGGCGTCTTTTCCGCGGGCTTGGCGGATAATTTGGCAGGCCGGTTGGCAATTCGTTATACGACAACTGACGGATATGTTGAGAACCGTGTCTTTGATCGCGACGAAGCCGAGCGCGAAGACATGTTCGCCCGGGCGACGCTCGCCTGGCAACCAACGGAGAGTTTAAACGTTGAGACGAAACTGAGCTATCTTGAAATGGACGGGGTCGGTAAGGAGCTTACCATTAATGCGATTGATGATCGCCTGCCGACGCCTAGCACGATAGCGCTCTCACAAATGCTTCATCCAGACTTTGGAGTTTCTACTGGCGATACCGCTTATGTCAGCTTCAGCGGCAATCCCGCATTCCGTGTCGGCGATCCTCCAATCTCCGACACGGAGACAACCGAATCATTGAGCGGATCTGTGAAGGCAGAATGGGAGTTCGATAACTTTACCCTCACTTCGATTACTGGCTACTCCTCTTTCGATTTCGCTCAACATCACGATGTGGATTTTCTGCCTGTCAGCTTCATTCACAATCTTGATGAAGAAGAACTGGACATGTTTAGCCAGGAACTTCGCATTGCCACAGACTGGGATGGGCGCATAAATTTCTTGGGCGGGCTGTATTATGAAAACCAGGATGCTTATATTGAAGAGACAACGGCGTTCAATGGCACATTTGGCGTTTTGCCAACATCGATTTTGCCCGGCGGTATTGTTAACGTTGCTCAACGCACTTTCTTCGATCAACAAGCCGAAACGATTGCGCTTTTTGGCGAGCTTGGCATTGACCTGACCGACAGCGTCACACTTGAACTAGGTTTGCGTTACTCCGAAGATGAGAAGAGCATCGATAAGAGTGTTGTTGTTGGAGCCGGCACACCCCGAGACTTCGTTGGCCTTGTCACACCCGCAGACACGATCGGGTCTGCCGATCTAACCGAATATCTAACCGCCGCCGCTACTGTTGGGGGTGCAGATGGATTGAACTCTGCAACGACTTTTGCCGCATTGCTCAACCGCTTTGCTGCTGACCTCAACGATACGCGAACAGAAGATCATCTTGATCCATCTGTAAAGCTGCGCTGGCAGTATGCTGACAACGGGTCGGCCTATATTTCCTATTCCACTGGCTATAAATCTGGCGGTTACAATTTCAGTCCTGACACGGCGGAACCGGATGGGAGCCCGCGTCCGGGTCATGAATTTGAGGATGAGAAAGTCACGGCTTGGGAAGCTGGTATCAAGCACCAGTTCATGGGTGACCGTGCTCGCATCGGGGCAATCATTTTCCGAAGCGAGTTAGAAGACCTGCAGGTAACCTCGTGGAGTGGGACAAGCTTCGTGGTTGGGAACGCGGCTGAACTTCAAGTGCAGGGGCTGGAACTTGATGGCCAGTTCCTTCTCAGCGACGAAATCGAGATTGGCGGTGCGTTCGCCTATCTCGATCACGAATTCCAGTCCTTCCCAGGGGCAGGGTGTTCAGTCATCGAAACAGGCTTGGGCACATGCCCGGATTCTGCAGGTGTGGGTACCAAGGACCTTGCCGGCGAACGCGGAGCCTTTGCGCCCGAGTTCAGTGGTAACGTCTATCTCGCCTTCAATCGCAGTTTCGAGAATTTCGATCTGAATGCCCGGATTGGAGCCAACTTCAAGGACGAGATGTTCTTGGATGGCGACCTCGACCCGAACGCGTTTCAGAAAGGATATACGAAATTCGATGCTCATGTCGGGGTGGAGTTTGGCCGCTACGAATTCCGTGTATTCGGTCGCAACCTAACCGATGAAGCCACCTATACCGCCTCGGTCGACGCGCCACTCAGCCCGGGCGTGTATGTTGGCTGGATCGAAGAGCCGCGCGTGATTGGTGCCGAAGGCCGTATAAATTTCTGATCGTCTTGTAGCAGCCTCCTTTCCATCGAAGGGAGGCTGCTCCAGACTTGAGCAGTTGAAAGCTGACAATAGCAGGTCAGGAGCTTGCGAACATGAAACTCGATGGAAAAGTCGCTGTGGTTACAGGTGGTGCCTCTGGACTAGGCGCTGCTGCGGCGCGCAGTTTTGTTGAGCAGGGCGCACGCGTCGCGCTCTTCGATCTGAGCGAAGTCGCAGGAAACGCGCTCTGTGGCGAACTTGGAAACAAGGTCTGCCAGTTCTTCAAGGTCGATGTGACCGATGATCAATCGGTTGCGGATGCGGTGACAAATACCGTCGAGAAATTCGGGGCCATTCAGATTGCTGTCAACGCGGCAGGCATTCCGGCACCGACCAAAATTCTCGACCGGGACGGCAACCCTTGTCAGCTCGACAAGTTCACCAAGGTGATCATGGTCAACCTCGTCGGCACGTTCAACGTCATGAGTAAATGCGTCGCCGTCATGGCGAGGAACGCACCAGACGATCTGGGCGAGCGGGGAGTCGTTATCAATGTGTCATCCGGTGCCGCCTATGAAGGGCAAATAGGTCAGGCCGGCTATTCAGCGTCCAAGGCGGGTGTGATCGGTATGAACATGCCGGCGGCGCGGGAACTCGGAGCCGTCGGCGTCCGTGTCAACGCGATCGCACCGGGGCTGTTTTTGACACAGATGGTGAAGAGTCTGGGTGAGAAGGTGGTCGCTTCACTAGTCGACACTGTCGAGGCGCCACGCCGCGCCGGAGACCCCATGGAATTTGCACACGCATGCCAGTTCATCGTCGAGAATGGATACTTGAATGGTGAAACAATTCGCCTCGATGCGGCAACACGTTTGAGGGCGAGATAGTGGGGATTGAAACCGGCATCACCGAGCTTGAGAGGATATTCACCCTGCAGCGTTCCCTCACGCGAGAGCAGGTGTCCCGCAGCTATGAAACCCGGATGGACCTGCTGGCTCGTCTTGGGAAAATGTTCGAGACGCATGAAGACGAACTCATTAACGCGGTTACGGCTGATTTCGGAATACGCAGCCGGTATGAAACCATCCTGACAGACATCATGCTGGTTCTGTCGGATGTGAAATTTGCACGGCGCCATTTGAAACACTGGATGAAGCCGCGCAGTGTCAAAACTGACACGTTTGGATTGCCGGGATCTTCGCGGCTAATTCCGCAACCCCTTGGTGTCGTCGGCATTCTCGGAACCTGGAACTATCCCTATGGCACAGTATTCGCCGGTGCGGCGGGTGCGTTGGCGGCTGGCAACCGGATTATTGCCAAGCCAAGTGAAATTTCGGCTCATTCAGCTGAAATTTCGCAGCGTCTTGTTCGCAAGTATTTTTCAGAAGAAGAGATGGCAGTGGTAATCGGCGGCCCGGATGTCGCGCAGCAGATGACGTCTCTTCCATTCGATCATATTCTCTTCACCGGTTCGCCCAATACAGGTAAAAAAGTCGCCCAGTCGGCCGCAGCCAATTTGACACCAGTGACGCTTGAGCTTGGCGGCAAGTGCCCCATTATCATTGATAAAAGTGCTCATTTTCCAGAAGTCGCGCAGAGCCTTGTTTTCGGCAAGCTCCTCAACGCAGGACAAACGTGCATCGGTGTCGACTACGCATTCGTTCCAGAAGGGAGTGTAGAAGACTTTGTGTCAGCGCTCGCCAGGCAGGTGCACAAGTGTTTTGGCGAGATCGAAGCCAATCAGGACTATACAAGCATTATAAATCACCGGCAGTTTGACCGTTTGCGGGGACTGGTTGAAGACGCCCGCGCAAAAGGTGCCGGAGTGACCAATCTCGCAGGCAGTGGCGATGGCATGTTCGAGGCTGCTCATCGAATAGCCCCGCTGGCTGTGACCAATGTTGCAAGCGATATGGGGCTGATGCAGGAAGAGATTTTCGGGCCGATTCTGCCGATCCTGACCTATCGTACGGAAGACGAAGTAATCGAGTACATCAATGCTGGCGAGCGGCCACTGGCACTTTACTATTTCGGTAAAGACAGTGCAGGTCGACGAAAAATCCTTGGCGAAACCCATGCTGGCGGCGTGACCCTGAACGGCACGGTGATGCACGTCTTCCAGCGCCGTCTTCCATTTGGCGGCATCGGGCAAAGCGGGATCGGATCCTATTTGGGGCCGGGAAGTTTCGAGCGGTTCAGTCATTTGAAGCCGGTGTTCTCACAATCGAAGATCAGTGTGCTTAGCCAATTGCTGCCTCCCTATTCTTCGAAGACGGGCTGGTTGCTGAATCTATTTAAAAAGCTGCTTTAAATCGATCCTGTACGCAGCAATCTTAGGGTGGTGTAGACAAAAGGGAGGACAGTCTCTGTGTTCGGAATTTTCTCAAAAAAGCGCAATGACCGTGAACTGATGCCTGTTGACGTCGCTCCAAGTTCTGCTGCAGCATTGGTTTCGACAGAAGGCGGGCGGGTAAATTACAGCCGTGTCATGCAAGGGCTCGCGGAATCCTTCGGAGATCGTGAGGCGATTGTGAATCTTGAGCGTGGCCGCCGGCTGAGTTTTCGTGACTATCACATCATAACCAATCAGATTGCACATATTCTCAATGGAAACCTGAATCTCGGCGCGGGCGACCGATATGTCTGTATGCTGCAAAATGACAATCTCTCCCTGTTCCATTGGGGGTCAGCTGCAAAAGCTTATGCAACATGTTGTCATGCCAACTACCTCGATAGCCTGGAAACGCATCTTGGCCAGATCGACATCGTCAAGCCCAAAGTCGCGTTCATCGAGAATGACCTCCTAGCCTCCCATGCTGGCCCGCTTACCGAACGCGGCATTCAGATTGTTGTGATGGATGCTCTGGTCAAGCCATATTCAGGCGTGTTGGCCCTTCCCGATCTTTTGGCGAACGCGTCGACAGAGAACACAGATATTGAAATCGATGATCGAACGCACGTCGTGCTCATGCGCTTTACAGGAGGCACGACTGGTGACAGCAAGTGCGCGAAGTATTCAATCGACAACATTCTGGGGTGCCGCGATAGTTTCCTGACACTTCCAGACCCGGATTTCTTCGATGGCTGCCGCATGCTGCATATAGCTCCCATTAGCCATGGCAGCGGTATGATGCTTTTGCCGGTTCTGTTCAGCGGTGGTTGCACGGTAACAATGAACGAGCCCAGTCTGGAGAACTGGTGCCGCTATATCCAGCAAGAGAAGATTTCTCACGCCTTCATCGTACCGACTCTGGCGTACCGCCTTTTGGAAATGCCCGAAGCACGAGAGTATGACCTATCCTCATTGCGCACGGTGTTGTATGGCGCGGCCCCCATGAGCCCGGCCAAGGCCAAGCTCCTGGTTGAGCGATTCGGTTCAATATTCACACAAGTGTACGGCTCCACGGAACATCTGGCGGCAACCCTCTGCCTGAGCAAGAAAGATCATATCGTGGACGCCGAGACTGAAGGCCGACTCGCGTCCGCGGGTCGACGCTCAACCGGGATCGAACTGTCGGTTTGCGATGATGACGGTAATCCAGTTCCTGTAGGCGAACTCGGCGAGTTCTATTTGCGATCGCGCTCAACCTGTCTTGGCTATGAAGGCAATCCAGAGAAGACGAAGGAGGAATTCGTCAACGGATACTGGAAGTCAGGGGATATCGGATATACGGACGAAAACGGATATTGCTACCTGGTTGATCGGAAGAAGGACATGATCATCACGGGTGGTTTCAATGTCTATGCGACTGAGGTTGAGGCCGCAGTCAACTCCCATCCTGGCGTTTTGATGTCAGCGGTTGTCGGTGTTCCCCACGAAGAATGGGGCGAGGCTGTACATGCGGAAGTCATCCTTAACGACTCTGTTGAGGTGGCCGAATCTGACCTGATTGCCTATGTAAAAGAGCAGATCGGATCTTTCAAAACACCAAAATCCGTGTTGTTCGTGGAGGAACTGCCTCTGAGCGTCGTTGGTAAGGTGTTGCGAAAGGATGTACGTAAGAAATACTGGGGCGGCCAGGTCCGCAGTATTGGCTGAAGCGTGTACAATCCTGTTCAAAAATTGGACAAACCGTCATGAACCGATAAAGCTTGTCATCGAAGACGGTCGTACAGGACAATCGATATTTGAACCACACATCATCAGGTAAGGCGCAACCAGAATTGAGTGAGACGCGGTCAGTCATTGCATCCTGGCTCATACAGATTGTGGCCATATTGGACGAATTTGACTTTTCCATTGATGTACCAGATCTACTGCGGCGTGCGGAAGTTGATCCTGATATTCTCCAGGACCCGAATGCCAGGGTGCGGTCTAGACGATTCAGTCGCTTCATTGAGCTCATCGTAGAGGCGACAGGTGATGAGACGATCGGGCTGAAGCTGGCCGAGCGAAATACGCCCGGCTCAATGCATGCGCTTGGGTATTCATTGTTCTCAAGCCGAACGCTGGAAACATTCTTCCACCGGTTTGATCGTTTTTTCAGGCTAATTTCTCATTCTGCTGAGACAAGGTCTGAAATCAGGAAGGGGTGCCTCATTCATTCCATTGAACTCAAGGAAGACGTGCCGCCGGTCCGCCAGGATGTTTTTTTGGCGACGGTGCTTCGCTTCGTCAGAATGGTTTACCGAGCGGACTATTCTCCTGTTTTGGTAAGAATGCGTCGTCCGAAACCTGGTAAGGTCGCGATGGATGAATTTGATGCCTTTTTCTGTTGTCCGATCGAATATGGTCACGACAGTCTAGAGCTGCATGTGGCCGAGAAGGACTATACGCGCGTGCTGCGCGGCGCGAATTCCGACATTGTTCGAAGGAATGACCAGATTGCGATGGAATACATTGCCCGGTTCGATGAACAACAAATTATTCCGCGGATCCGGGCGGCGATTGTCGAAATGCTACCGGATGGAGCTGTCTCCCTGGAGTCGGTTTCAAGAGAGCTAAATACAAGTAACCGAAGTCTTCAGCGCCAATTACAGGATGAGGGCACAACCTTCAACACCGTGCTCGACGATGTTCGCCAGCATCTCGCTATCGGCTATTTGCGGACAGGTCGTCGGTCCATCAAGGAGATATCGTATCTGTTGGGATACAAGGACCCCAGCAATTTCTCCCGTGCGTTTCGCCGGTTAACGGGGCAGTCCCCGCAGGAATTCCTCGAGAATGAGCGCCAGCTGGACGATAGCTGACATCGCTAGAGCTCTGCATTGCCTTGGGAGGCTCGACTGACGACGCTTTGGCGCACGGTGACATGCGTCTGATGTTCAATAAGTTTTCTGGCCCGATAAAGTGAAGCCTCATCTGGAACGGGCCAAGTTTTGGAGCGAACGCGGCCCAATGCTTGGAATTGGACAATTGTCGTTTGAAACCCTGAAATTTGAGGCGGAAGATTCGTGTGCACGAATTACCCTGACGCGTCCGAGCAGCATGAATGCACTGTCCGCTCTAATGGTGAATGAACTTGCGCAATGTGTGAAAGATGTTGCCGAGCGCGATGAGATTCGAGTGCTGACTATCACTGGGAGCGGGCGCGCCTTTTGCTGCGGTGCTGACCTGAAGGGCGTTTTGGGGGAAGTTCAGGCTGGTGACAATACCGGGTTTCTTGGCTTCCTTCGCGACATTCAGAACGTGTTTTTGGCTATTCGTGCTTTGCCGAAGCCGACAATTGCAGCGCTCAATGGATTGACTTTGGCCGGCGGACTGGAGCTAGCCATGACCTGCGATGTCGTGATGGCGGCGCGCAGTGCGCGGCTGGGCGACGCCCATTCCAATTTTGGTGTTCTGCCGGGCGGCGGGGGATCTCTCTTGCCGAGGTATGTTGGCGAAAAGAAAGCGAATTATCTCCTATTCTCCGGCGATCATTGGTCGGCGGAAGCGTTTCGTGAAGCCGGATTTGTAAGCCAAGTTGTTGAGGATGACGACTTGTCATCGGTTGCAGAGGCGCTTGCTGCAAAGCTGGCGGAGAAAAGCCCGCTTGTACTTCAGCGTATGAAGGAGATGGTTGCCGGAAGCGCACACTTGTCCGCGCGCGAAGCCATCGCGTTGGAAATGCGCCATCTCGAAGCGCATGCAAAATCCGCTGACTTCCTCGAAGGGCTTTCAGCCTTCAGTGAGAAACGAACACCGAAATATTCAGGCCAGTAGCGGCCATCTGTAGATGGGGAGAGAGTCTTGTCGGATAGTAAGATTTATATTGTAGGCGTCGGCATGACGCATTTCGGGCGGCATCTGGAAGCAAGTATTTCTGAATTGCTGGACACCGCCATTTTGCGTGCGGCGGATGATGCAGGCTGCACCAAGGCCGCCGTGGAGGCAGTTTACCATTCCAGTGCGACCCAAGGTTTCTTGCAGGGACAAACCTTTGTTCCTGGCCAGGTTGCGCTCAGCAAGATCGGGCTGACAGGTATTCCCGCATTCAATATTGAAAACGCCTGTGCGTCCAGTTCATCCTCCTTTCACCTTGCTGTTCAGGCGCTTAAGGCTGGTATGCAGGACGTTGTCCTGGCGGCGGGTGTCGAGAAAATGAACGTGCCTGACAAGGCGAGGATGTTCGCTGTGTTCGATGGCGGTTGGGATGTTGAGACACCTGAGGAGAATGCCAAAAGGCTTCTCCAGTTGGGCGAAGGTGTTGCCGAACCGGAGGGATCGGAATCTGAACGCCCTTATAGCGTATTCATGAAAATCTACGCAGCGTTCGGCCGGAACCATATGAAGCGCTATGGCACGACTCAGCGCCAGATTGCTGCGATAGCCGCGAAAAATCATCAGCATTCAGAGCACAATGAGTATTCGCAATACCGTCAGCCTTACACGATTGATGAAATTCTTTCAGCACCTCCCATCACTTACCCTTTGACGCTGCCAATGTGCTCACCGATCTCGGATGGTGCTGCAGCGGTCATCCTTTGCAATGAGGAAGGCTTGAGGAAGATTGGTGCCACTACGTCACGAGCCGTCCAGGTTATGGCCAGCGCCGTTGCAAGTGGAAACCCCGCGCGCAGCGCCGATGCACCGGAACGCCATGTTGCGCGAATTGCCGCTGAGAGGGCGTATGAAATGGCCTGCCTTTCACCAGAAGACATGGACGTTGCCGAGGTGCACGATGCAACCGCGATTGGTGAGTTGATGCACGCCGAGAACTTGATGTTAGTTCCGATCGGTGAAGCAGGCCCGGCAGCGGAACGCGGGGACTTCACGATTGGCGGCTCAATCCCGATCAATCCGTCTGGCGGGCTGGAGTCCAAAGGCCACCCCATCGGCGCAACCGGGCTGGGGCAAATTCATGAGCTTGTCACCCAATTACGCGGCGAAGCTGGAAAGCGCCAGGTTGATGGTGCCCGACACGCTATCCACGAAAACAGCGGCGGCCTAATTGGCATTGAGGAGGGTGTTGCTGTGGTCAACATTTTCAAGAGGGCAAATGCATGATTGGGGGATTAGATATTTTCTTTGACAAGGCTGAGCTCGCCGCAATCGAAAGCCTGCGTCGCTATCTTGATGAGCAGCTGGAGCCGGAACTGGCTGCGCATGGGGAAGACTTCGTTCCAAAGGACAAAATGCAAAGCTGGACGCAAAAGCTGGCAGAATTTGGTCTCGTCAACGCCCCACAGCCGGAATCTGCCGGCGGGCTGGGGTTGTCCTGGAAGCTGCACGTTCAACTAATTGAAGAGCTTGCCTATAGTTCGGGAGACTTGGCGATAGCCGCACTTGTTAATGGCAGCGCAGCGTCGATGCTGGTCAAACTCGCGCCGGAGCACATCAAGACACGTTACCTGCCTAGATTGTTGGCGGGGGAACTTTTTGCGTCTGTCGGCATTTCCGAGCCGGATGTCGGTTCGGATGTCGCGGCGGCGAAAACCAGGGCTGTGCGAGATGGTGACCATTGGGTGATTTCTGGTGAGAAAACATGGATCACCAATGGTGAGTACTCAGATTTTTTCATCTGCACCTGCCGAACTGGCGAGAACGAACTGACCCATATCCTGCTCGATCGCAATGAGCATCCTTATGAAGTCCGCGGTATTCCAAAGATCGCGCTCAATCGACAATCAACATCACAGGTTTTTCTCGATGATGTGCGCGTTCCGGTCGAGAATACTATCGGTGAAATAGGCTCGGGTCTGAAGAACACGCTCACCCTGTTCGAACGCGCGCGAGTTCACGTCGGGTCGTGGGGCTATGGCATGGCGCGGCGCGCGCTTGATGAGTCAATAAAATATGCAATCGACCGTTCGCAGCATGGCAAACCAATTGCCGGCCACCAGCTCATTGCAGAAAAGTTAGCTGTAATGGCCACAGAGATCGATGCGGCGCGCCTGTTGTCTTTGCGCGCAGCGGGCATGATTGACGCCGGACAGCGCTGCGACAAGGAGTGCGCAATGGCAAAATGGTACGGTACCGAAATCGCTGTCAGTGCAACGCGCCAGGCAGTACAGATTCACGGCGGTAATGGCGTCACGAAGGAGTTCATTGTCGAGCGCCTCGCCCGCGAAGCGATGATCGCACCCATTCCGGATGGAACGACGGAGATCCAGAAACTCCTTATCGGGCGGAGCCTGACGGGCGTCTCGGCGTTCAGGTGACGTCCCGTGTCTAAAGGACCTCTGCAGGGCATTCGGATTGTCGAAATCGAGGGCATTGGGCCGGCGCCCTTTTGTGGCATGCATCTGGCCGATCTGGGCGCGGATGTCGTTCTCATAGAGCGAAAGACCAAGGGCTCCGATCCGGGATCGACTTTGCCTGTCGGCATTCTGAAAAGAGGCAAGCGCTCGATCGCTCTGGACCTGAAAGACTCTGAAGACCGCGCGGTCGCGCTGGATCTGATTGCGACGGCGGACGCCCTGATCGAGGGCATGCGGCCGGGAGTGATGGAACGCCTGGGCCTTGGTCCGGAAGTTTGTCTGGGGCGGAACCCACAGCTTGTCTTTGGTCGCATGACGGGCTGGGGGCAGGCGGGACCGCTCGCCCAGGCGGCTGGACATGATATCAATTATGTATCCGTCAGTTCAGCTGCCTGGTTTGCAAGCCCAACTGGAACGCGATCACTGCCGCCACCAGGCTTGATCGGGGACATTGGCGGCGGTGCGAACTATCTGACGATTGGCATTCTCGCGGGCATTCTAAAGGCCAGGGCCACCGGTGAGGGCGATGTGATTGATGCAGCGATTGTCGATGGGTCGGCGCATATGATGAACCTCATCTTCGATTTGCTGCCCAGCGGCATGATGCAAGCCGAGCGCGGGCGCGGCTTTCTGGATGATTCCCCTTGGTACAGTTCCTATCGCTGTGCAGACGGGCGTGACATCACGCTTGGCGCGCTAGAACCGAAATTTTACGCAGAACTTCTACAGCGCCTCGGTCTTGCAGGCGATCCCGACTTCGAAGACCAGTATGATCGTGATAGCTGGTCGAAGCAGTCAGAGAAGTTTCGTGCTCTTTTCGCAACCGAACCATCTGCATACTGGCAAGACTTACTAGAGGGGACCGATGCATGCTTTGGCCTTGTGGAAAGTCCGATCAGTGCACCTTTGCACCCTCATAATCTGGCGCGCGGAATCTTTGAAAACAGCCAGGGTTATGTTCAGGCTGTTCCGGCCCCGCGTTTCCAATCGAACGTGCAGGCAATCCCCGGTCCAGCACCTGAGCATGGTCAGCACCAGCAAGAGCTGCTCAAGGAGTTGAAAACCCGCAACTAGATCCGTTGCAAGTAGGTGTCCCAGGCTTTGTCGCTGGCACAAAATGACGGAACATTGGCGTTGCGCGGGGCTTGAGAAACTTCGCCGTTCCAGTGCAATCTTGCTTGGTATGAGAAAAAATCCAGAACCTCATCCACTGGGGTGTCCGGGAGGACAAAATGAACGGCAAAAAAATGCCCGCTACAGCGCTGAAAGTCATTCTGACGGGCGCTACGATCGGTCTTCTGGCTGCCTGTGGAGGGGCGGTCGACTCTGGCGACGCTTCCACACAAGCCTCCCAGGGGATCAATGAGGAACGTTTGCTCAATGCCGCAGGCGAACCACATAACTGGCTTACTCATGGTGGCACGTTTTCAGAAACGCGGTTTAGCGCGCTTGACGCCATTAATCTGGAAACAATCGACCAGCTGGATCTTGCCTGGGCGGCACCGCTTGGCAGCTATCGTGGCGTAGAGGCAACCCCGATCATTGTTGATGGTGTCATGTACACTACGGGTTCGTGGAGCGAAGTGCTGGCGCTTAATGCTGCCACAGGAGAAATTCTTTGGCGCTACGATCCGGAGGTTCCCCGATCAAAGGGCGCACATGCTTGTTGCGATGTCGTCAATCGCGGCGTGGCTGTCTATAACGACAAGGTCATATTCGGGTCGCTGGATGGTCGTCTGATCGCTCTTGATTCAAAGTCAGGCGAACAGATCTGGGAGACCCGTACTGTACCGCTCGAAGAACCCTATACGATCACAGGGGCGCCTCGCATTGTGAAAGGCAAGGTCATCAT
>JALEGJ010000044.1 GCA_022763115.1 Aquisalinus sp. | reverse complement strand
GGACTTCGATGACCCTGTCGTCCTCCAGCCGATAGACACGCTCTACCCTGTCCAGAAAACTGTGCCTGCGCCGATATTCAGTCATGATTGCTCTCCCCCAACTCCCAGGCAAGCCTACCACTCCAGAGACGGATCTGTCACGGGAATTGGCCATATTGCCGTCTTGCGCTAGGCTGAACTCAACCAGGGAGGCAACGATGAGCATTGAATGGGATAACGCAACACTGGAACAGATTTTCAGTATCATGAGTCTGGTAACGTTGGTCGGCTGGGTAATTTTGCTGTTCCTGCCGAGAGGCTGGTGGATTTCGCGGGTCGTTCCGGCACTGATCGTGCCCTGCCTTGTCGCTGCGGCCTACACCGTGCTGCTTGCCAGTGGGATGCTTGCCGGCGGTATGGATGGTGATTTCAATTCACTGGCGGGGGTACGCGCCCTGTTTTCCAGCGACCGCGCATTGCTGGCAGGCTGGCTGCATTATCTCGCCTTTGATCTTGTAGTCGGCACGATCGTCGCAAGGCAGGCTGATGAAATGGGTATGAACCGCATCCTGCAGGCACCTTTCCTGTTCCTGACACTGATGTTCGGCCCGGCCGGCTTCCTTGCCTTTCAACTTGTCCGGGGTGGTGCAACGCCTTTTGCAAGACAAGGGTGAGGCGTAATTTGGCCACCCGCTCCCCACAATGTCGGGAGACATGAATACAAGATAACGAGGCGGATCGCTTGTTTGAAGAAACAAGCACAGGAATGGGCACATGGCGCTTGCAACCATGCAGACTGCCTTGCTGAAGGGCCGTAGCACGATCTGCTACGTTTTCGGAAAAGTTTTTCGCCCTCTCCCCGGGGTGGCGCGCGAACAGGGTTTGCAACGCACCCTGAAGCACGCGCGTCACGTTGGCTTTATGTATAGTACTGATGTGTTGATGATGGATGGTCATGTCGGCTGCTCCTGTGAGTGAGTTGACGGTCAAGATAACCGACGCCAGAGGGAGGCCCATAGATTCTCGGGTTTCTCAATGAAAACAGGGGTTTGTGCGCTTCAGACCAGGACCATAAGTTTTTTGCGTTCGAAATTAGCGTCATACCGGGGCGCGCGTGAGCGCGAACCCGGGACCCAACTCTGGTGCTGCCCCAGTGTATGACAGGACGTTGTACAGGAAGAACTCTGCCTGTCTTGTCCGCCCTTGCGCTTCAGAGATGGGTCCCATGTCTGAGACCGTTACCGGATGATGCATGGGGAGAGTTGGGGGCGTGGGAGGCAGTCGCGTCTGAATGCTGGAAACCGCCGCACAAAGCATGGAAAGCTTTTACCGTAAAATTATTCCCGGTACTAATTTTTTCGAAAAACCAAAAGCAACCAGACTTTTGATTCAAGAAATAAATCCAACAGGAGGTTAACGTAAAAAATTATCTTTTACATTTCCCGAAATCCAGTATGTTAGACCCAAATAAGGTTTCTTGAATGACCGGATATTTAACGATATTATACTTTATATTAATTATATTCTATGGGTTAGCGCAACTCGTAGCGGGATTTGCCGGAATTGAATATCATTGGGGATTTGGATGGGCATTAGGAGTTGTCGGCATTTCTTTACTTACCAGAGTTACAATAATAATCACCATTGCAGCATTTATCGGCGCAAAAGATGTTTGGGGATGGCATTGGTTAGCCGCATTAATTTTCGCTGCGCCAGGAATAATATTTATGGTAGCCGCTTTAATACCAAGCGCATTTAAATCCTTAACAAGATTAAAATAGTTGGTGTTTTCCGCAACACAAACCTCAAAAATTATCGAGTTAACTATAGCAATGCTTGTGATTGCTATTTTACCTTGGCCGTATCACCTATACATCTTGTTGAGACTTATAGTTTTTTGCGTATCAATAATTTCTTTTTTCCGTTTAGATTTTTCAAAGAATAAGGTTTTGTGCTTGAGTCTCGTTGCTATTGCGCTTTTATACAATCCGATTTTCTTAATCCACCTCACGAAACCAATTTGGATAGTAGTCAACTTGTTGACAGCATTGCAATTTTATTTGGTTCGCTCAAAGATGAATTAACTCACCCCGCCTTGCGGCTCTCCTGCAACTGATCAAATTGTGACCAGACGCCTTCTGCGCCATGCCAGTCGCCCTTGGTGGCACCTTTGGAGTATTCCGTGGCACGAGCTTCAAAGAAGTTGGCGTGTTCAACGCCGTTGAGAATCTCTGTCAGCCAGGGGAGCGGGTGTTTCTCGATGCCATAGACCTTTGGCAGGTCAAGCTGGCTAAGGCGCCAATCCGCGATATAGCGAATATATTGCTTGATATCGTCCGGGGTCATCCCATCTACCGGGCCCATCTCGAAAGCAAGATCAATGAACTTGTCCTCAAGGCCGACCACCGTCTTGCAGCAGTCAACAATGTCATCTGCAACGGCCTGAGTTACACAGCCGGTCTCTTTGGCAAACGCGTGATACAGCTTGATCATGCCTTCGCAGTGCAGGCTCTCGTCGCGGATTGACCAGGTGACAATCTGGCCCATGCCTTTCATCTTGTTCTGGCGGGGGAAATTCATCAGCATGGCGAAGGATGCAAACAGTTGCAAACCTTCAGTGAAGCCGCCAAACATGGCAACCGTGCGGGCGATATCTGCCTCTGTCTCGACGCCAAATTCCTGCATGTAATTGTGCTTGTCGGCCATCGCCTCAT
>JALEGJ010000043.1 GCA_022763115.1 Aquisalinus sp. | reverse complement strand
TTTTCTAGGCAGGTTCCGAATAGCAGGTAATCCGGATACAGGTATTGATGGCGCGCAGGAGACTGACGGGATCGACGCGACGCCAGTAGCGTTAGGTTCAGATTTTCCTCTGGGCGTATTGGTGGTGCAGGATGGACTGAACGATCCGTCTGGTGATAAACAAAATTTCAAAATCGTTGACTGGCGCGAAATCAAAAATGCCCTAGCCCTGGATTAATCGTTACCCGCTCGAACCGATGGTATTAGTCTTGTCTCGCCGGGTTCTGTGAAGAGATCATATCCCTGATATTCAGCAGGGCGATTGGCTGGGGTATCAGGCATGGCCTCAGGCACATGTGTGCCAACCGAGTGATACGGTTGCAGGCGATTGTTCAGCACCTCTCGTCCACCGTCTGCCAGAAAGTACCAGTAGGGCGGAAAAGCCATATTGATTTGCCGCGCTGCCCAGTAGTCAGCATCCTGTGCGAAGTGAAGGTCGCGCGGGTCGGCGTCTCCCAAATGCAGAACCGTGACGTCATTATCTAGCGTGACACGCCAGGCGATATTCTCGACGTCAAGTCGACCTGTTGGCCAGCCAGCATGGGGGATGCGGACAGCATCAATCTGAATACCACCGATTGAGTGAGATACAGGTGCGTCACCATATTCCAGACTGACGGCTGTGATACGTTGTCTGACGTCTTCAGTGACATCGCTTAATGCCGTTAATGCGGAAACAGCTTGCGCTGGTGCTGCAAGTCTTACCCCAAGCTGTGATTTCATCAGTGACAGAATATCTGCCGGGGAAAAATGATCACCGTGAAAATGGCTAATGAACACCATGTCGATATCGTTGTAAGGCGGTGTCCCTGCGAGAAGTGCCTCGCGTATTTGCGCTGGTGGCAGCTGATACTGCCCATAAGAATTCTGGAACAGTGGGTCGAACAGGATTTTCGTCTCGCCACGGACTACCATGACGCCTTCATTGGCGAGGTAATGAGCCGTGGCCTGCTGTCGCACACTATCACGCGCTTCACCGGCACAGGCAACTGCCGTGCTTGCCAGCAGGCAGAGTAAAAGATATCGGTCGTAACGCATTCTCACTTACTTCTCAGCGCTCAGTGGCGACATTGCCTTGCTGATACTGTCCATATCCTCGACTGTACGCCTGTAGGCGGGTTTGGTGATCTTGTTGGAAGCCTGCTCATAGACGTAACCGGCTTTCAGAACTTCTGTATCATCCCAGGCGGCCCCCATTACAGAGAGGCCCACAGGCAAGCCGCGAACAGTTCCCATGGGAACTGTTATGTGAGGATAGCCAGCAATAGCAGCAATATAACCTGCACCAACGCCGCCCGGGTAATTGTCGCCATGTACCGGGTCAATGAGGAAGCTCGGGCGCGCTGTGGGGACGATTAGCAGGTCAACATCATGGTCGGCCAGCATCTTGTCGATGCCATCTTCCCGCGTGCCCTTGAGTGCATTGGCAAGTGCCTTCTGATAAGCCTCATCATCCAGGCCGGGCAGAGCGTCCGAGTCGACCAGTATGTCCTGATGGAACAGAGCCAATTCGATGTCAGCATTTTCCTTGTTGAACGCAATCACATCACTCAGTGTGCGTGTTGTAATGTTATCGGGAGTGCTGGCGAGGTAGTCATTCAATGACGCCTTGAATTCGGCCTTGAGCAACAGAAACTCATCGCCGCCGAGACCCGCCGGGGCCTGATATTCATCTATATCGACAAAGACGGCCCCCTTTGCTTCCAGTGTTTCCAGCGCCGCTTCGAACAGAGCCGTGATTTCCGGCACGCTGCCTTGCGCGAAACGCAGGACACCAATGCGCTTGCCCTGAACAGAAGCAGCGTCCAGGCCCGCGGCGAAATCCGTTTTCATGCTGTCGGCTTTGTATGTCGCAGTATCAGCAGGGTCACTGCCAGCCATGGCTGTCAGCATGATCGCGGCATCGCGCACCGTGCGGGTCATGGGCCCGGCAGTGTCCTGTGTCGGTGAGATCGGCACGATATGTGTGCGGGAGACCAGGCCAACAGTAGGTTTGAAGCCGACTATGCCGTTCATCACAGACGGGCAGATGATGGAGCCATTCGTCTCTGTACCGACGGACCCTGCGGCAAGTGCTGCTGCCGTGGCTGCGCCGCTACCGGAGCTGGACCCACAAGGGGAGCGATCCAGCACATGCGGATTACGAACCTGCCCACCTATAGCGCTCCAGCCGCTGATAGAGTTCGTGGAACGGAAGTTTGCCCATTGCGAGAGATTGGTCTTGCCAAGGATGATTGCACCAGCTTCGCGTAGACCCGCGATGCCCGGCGCATCACGACCCGTGAAATTGTCTTTGAGGGCGAGTGCGCCAGCCGTTGTCGGCATGTTGTCTTTGGTTTCGATATTGTCCTTAAGGAGTACGGGCACACCATGCAAGGGACCGCGATTAGTGCCGGCGGCCAGTTCCGCATCCATCTGCCGGGCGATGTCCAGCGCATCCGGGTTCACAGCAATGATGCTGTTCAGGATCGGGCCGCTGCGGTCTATCTTCTCGATACGGTAGAGATATGCTTCCACAATTTCTTCTGAGGTCACATCACCGTTCCGAATGGCTGTTGCGATTTCTGACAGCGAGCCTTTGGCGAGCATCTCTGCTTTAGTTGGCGCAGCAGGTTCCATCCCGGCCTCCATGGTGGCGCAGGACGCGGTGAAAAGGGTTGCGGATAGTAGCGCGGCGCGCAGGGTTTTACGGAACATGTGAGCCCTCCATTTTCGGTAACGCTACCAGATGCCTGCAAAGGTGAACAGGGTCACCCACAGGGCATCTGCGTTTCGGCCTCGGCGATGATTTTCTGCAATAAACCGTCGAAAGCACCTGATGACAGGATCAACAGCACATTTTTTTTCGGATCTGCACCGGTGATGATGCTCCGCCAGTTGTCACGGTCAAAACTGCGCACATCCGGGTGGTGCGCTGCTGTCTCGGTCATAATCTCATCAAGTGTCAGCTGATCGTGCGTATCAGCGCCCTGCGTTGGTGGCTGATAAAGCCAGACCCGGGCCGCGCCCTCAAAAACATCATGATACTGGTCAAGGCGGGCCCGGTTGCGCCAGCTGAAAGTGTGCGGCTCGAACAGCACGGTCAGATTGCGGTCATCGTAATGTTCGGCGACAGCCTCTATCGCAGCGCGGGCTTTTTCGTATGAGGAGCCGAAGCCTTCATAGATGGGCAAGGAGGTATTTTCTGACTTCAGGTCGAGGCGTCTGTCCAGGCCCTTGAACGAGGCGATGGCAGCTGCAAACTCCGCGAAACCCAGAATTTTTTTTCCGATCAGGAAGGCGGCCGCGCCGATGATATTCTGTACATTGTGCCGGCCGAGCAAGGTGGTTTGCACCTCGCCAATTGTTTCACCGTGCTGAAGAAGCTCAAAAGAGGTCAGATTACCAGGCCGGATTTTTTTTGCGGACCAGTCAGCCTCGTCAGCGAACCCGTAAGAGATTTTGTTCCCGGAAAACCCTATGAAAAGGTCAGCAGAATTTTTTTCATCTAGGCAGCCGATGAGCGTCCCGGATATTTTTTGCAACCCTTCCAGCAGGGCAAGGAAGGGAGCGTGATAGCTCTCCAGCGTCGGATAGATGTTTACATGGTCATGGCAGGCGGACGTCAGGATCACAGTCTCCGGGGCGTAGTGCAGGAATTTGGCCCGGTCGTCCCAGTTGGCAGAAGGGTATTCATCCCCCTCAAAAATGAAATGCTCTCCCGTCCCGAGACTAGAGGAATGGTCGAGATTTTTCGGGATGGCGCCTATGAAGTAGCCCGGGTCCTTGCCAGCATGAACCAGACACCAGGTGATGATGCTGGTGAGGGTGGACTTGCCGTAGGAGCCGGCCACGACGATACGGTTTTTTTTCTCCGTCAGCTCGGCGAGCACTTCCGGGAAGGATTTGACGGTCCCGGATTTTTTGTCGAGCGCAAAGCGCACTTCTTCATTTGTCTCCGGCACCAGCTTGGCGTTCTTGCCGATGACGATCAGCGCAGCATCATCAGGGATATTCGAGGCGTGGTAGCCTTCGCGGCAGGTAATGCCGAGGCGGGCAATGTAATCGCTAACCGGTGGATAAAACCCGGCATCCGAGCCGGACACGTCATAGCCTTCCTGCTGGAGCAGGTATGCGACCGCTGACATGCCAGCGCCACAAACGCCGATGAGATGTGCTTTTGGTTGTGTCATGAAGTCGAGTATAGAGCGTTCGCCAAGGGGTGAAGCAGGTTTCTGAGCGCGTCGCGCAAACATTACGGCCCTTTCTTCTCAGAATTGTGCTCTAATGGTCCGGGGGCAACCGTTCAGCTTCTAAATTTTGACCAAGTTAAAAGAGTTTCTGGAGATAATACAATGCGTTTCATCGTTTTCGTCTTGGGAATGACCATTGCTACCTTAACCTCTTCTGCTGGAGAAAATTCCATGTCGGTTCAGGACGAATTGCAAATACTCCAAAGTCAACGAATGGATGTTCCGGGCTTTGCCATTGCAGTAATTGATAAAAACGGCACCGAGCTTGCGGCGACCGGTCAAGCCGACCCGTCCGGCACTCCAATGAGCGCCGAAACACCTGTTCGCATCGCCAGTATAACGAAGACTTTTGTCGCTGCTGCCGTATTAAGGCTGTCGGAAGAGCAAAAGCTTGATCTTGATGCATCTATCAGTGAGCTGCTGGCACCTGAGCTGAACGCCCTACTTGCTAATGATGGGTACAATACAAATCGGATCACTGTGCGTCACCTTCTGATGCATGTTGGCGGATTGTCAGACCATGTCGGGGATGAATATGTAGAACAGATTTTCACATCACCGGAGAAAGTATGGGCACCACAGGAGCAATTGGAGCTTCTGGTGTCTACAACTGATCCGGTTGCTGAGCCAGGAGTTGCGTTTTCATATTCAGATTCAGGTTACATAGTGTTGGGTGAGATCTTGCGAGGAGTGACCGGTCTGCCGCTTCATCAGGCCGTACGCGAGCTAATCAAACTTGATCAATTTGATACCCCGACGATTTATTGGGATGAAGTCGAGCAACCTGGCCACGACGTACGCGATCGAGCTCACCAGTGGTTCGAGGGGACTGATATCTATTATTTACACGGATCAATGGACGGTCATGGCGGTGGGGGATTGGTGGCAAGTGTTGAGGATATTGCAGAGCTTTATCATGCACTTTTCACGAACAAGATTTTCACCAATCCTTCAACACTAGAACTTATGAAAACTGCCCCGGGACACCCGGAAGACAGCCCTTACAGATTAGGATTATTTACATCCGCAGTAGGCGACATAGAGACTTTTCATCATAGTGGTTTTTGGGGGACCTATGCTGTCCACGTTCCTTCATTGAACCTGACAGTCGCAGCGGTGGCGCTGGATAACAAAGGCTATAGGGACCTAAGGCAGTTTATAGATCAGATTATTGAACGAAAAGCTGAGTAATCTGCTGTTATTTGTGTGGCACAGAGCCGGTAAAGACAGAGCCTAAACTCACTTTTGCCACTTCTCCATGATCCAGCCGAGCACCGGGGCGTAGCGGCGGGGCAAGAGGCGCTGCGTGGCAGAGATGACATGGGCATCCGTGCCGATCAGAATACGCGGGTTGTTTCGCTCCAGTCCTTTCAGGATGACGGCGGCGGCTTCATCGGCGCTGGTGCGGACATTGCTCTCAAAGCGTTGCTCCAGTTCCTCACGACTGGTCATGCCGTCTGGTAAGGCGTCAATTTCGGCATTGCGGACGATGTTGGTGTCAATGCCGCCGGGGTGGACAGAATGAACGTTGACGCCTTTCTCTTTAAGCTCAATGCCGAGGGTCTCAGAAAATCCGCGCACGGCGAATTTTGAGGCGCAGTAATGGGCATTGCCCGGATAGCCGATAAAGCCGAAGACGCTGGAGATATTGGTGAGATGGCCTTTCGTCTCAATGAGTTGCGGCAGAAAGACTTTTGACATGCGTACCACGCCCCAGAAATTGACGTCGATGACTTTCTCCATCGCTTCGATATCTGTCTCCTCGAAAGTGCCAACCCGGGCGAGGCCTGCGACATTCATGACATGTCGGGCAGGACCGAGGGCGTCCTGCACTTTCGGGGCGTAGGCTTTGATGGCTTCACCGTCGGCCATGTCGAGCCGGTCAGTGATGATCCTGTTGGAGGCCTTGCCGCCTGCTAGCTCTGCGGTTTCTGCGAGACCTTCTTCATTCACGTCCGACAGGGCGAGCATCGCACCGGCTTTGCCTAGACGCACGGCCAGCGCGCGGCCTATGC
>JALEGJ010000042.1 GCA_022763115.1 Aquisalinus sp. | reverse complement strand
GTCCTTGAAAGTAGCAATACTTCCTGCGGCCTTGCGCCTTGTGAGCAGGCCATTTGACCTCGACCAAAAAGGTGAGATTAATGGGTCCTGACCCTAGTAAACCCGGTAGCTGTCTGGAAGATCAGGTTGCGTATCAGTTCATGTACTTCCAGGCAGCTATGCCCTTCTCATCTGCAGGATGATAAACCGCCCTGTTGCGATCCCGCCCCAAGAAAAATGTCAGACCTCCCTATTTGGGGATACCGGCAACAGCGCCTTTGTCGTAGAACATCATCATAGACACTCCTCTATGACTAGACTGCGAGCGTCCGGAACATTGTAAACTGCGTCCAAAAGCCCTGTTCCGGACGGTCGCACTTCTTCTCACCATTGAAAACGATAGCAGGCTTCCGCTAGAAGAGTGTGCATGACAACGAACCCGCCCAAGCGATCCCGCATCCCACTCGAGAAATGCAATCTGGCAAAAGCAGTTGAACAGATCGGTGACAGATGGTCACTCCTGATCCTGCGCTCCGCATTTTATGGCTTGCGCCGCTTTGGAGACTTTCAGGCGGAACTGGAAATACCACGCACCGTACTCTCCGGCAGGCTGAAACGCTTCGTTGAAAATGGCTTGATGGAAACAAGGCCCTATCGCGAAGTTGGTCAGCGCCCGAGGCCGGAATACTTCCTGACCCAGAAAGGGGCAGACCTTGCCATCGCCATGATCGCCCTTAATCAGTGGGGAGACAAATGGCTTGGTGATGAGGGCCCGGCACCATTGGTCTTCCAGCACAAGGACACGAATGCACCACTTGTGGCAGCATTGACCGACAACGCCGCCTGCCGCGTACCGATGTCCAGAGCAAAGCGAAAAATCAGCCTCTGATTTTCCGCTTTGAGTTAATCAGGCCGCGATATACTGGCCACCATTCGCCGTCAGCACACTGCCGGTAATAAAGCCGCACTGGTCACTGACCAGGAAGTTTACGCAATCAGCTATTTCTTCCGGTGTTCCCAGACGCCCCACCGGAATCTGTCCAACAATACTGGCCAGCACCTTGTCATCCAGCGCGTTGACCATATCCGTACCGATATAGCCAGGCGCGACGGCATTGACCGTGATCCCCTTGCGGGCCGTTTCCTGCGCCAGGGCGCGTGTAAAACCGATCAGGCCCGCTTTGGCGGCAGAATAGTTGGCCTGGCCAAACTGGCCTTTCTGACCATTGATCGACGATATATTCACGATACGCCCAAACCCGCGCTCGCGCATACCGTTGATTACTGGCCGGGTCATATTGAAAGCGCTGTCAAGGTCAATCGACATGACCGTGCGCCAGTGATCGAGGCTCATCTTGTGAAAAGGCACGTCGCGCGTAACACCGGCATTGTTCACCAGAATGTCGGTCGCGCCATGCTTGCTCTCGATCTCCTGTATAGCCGCATCACATGCTTCGTAATTCGCCACATCCCACTTGAAGACCGGGATGCCGGTTTCATCCGCAAACTGAGCTGCAGCTTCTTCGTTGCCGGCATAATTTGCCGCTACCTGGTAGCCGGCTTTTTTAAGCCCGACACTGATGGCTTTACCGATGCCACGTGTGCCACCGGTAACGATTGCGTTTCTGCTCATAGCCTTACTTCTCCCTGTTTATATTTTTAACGCTCTACGCACATGGCGATACCCATACCACCACCAATACAAAGGGTTGCCAGTCCTTTCGAAACACCACGGCGTTTCATCTCATAGACCAGCGTTGTCAGAATACGCGCCCCGGAGGCGCCGATAGGATGGCCAATCGCAATCGCGCCACCATTGACGTTCACTTTATCAGCATCCCAACCAAGTTCCTTGCCGACAGACAGAGCCTGCGCTGCAAAGGCTTCATTTGCCTCGATCAGGTCCACATCATCAAGCGACCAGCCAGCTTTTTCCAGCGCGAGGCGTGAAGCCGGTGCTGGCCCAATCCCCATGATGGATGGATCAACACCACAATGAGCCCAGGACGCAATTCGGGCAAGTGGCTCAATGTCGCGAGCCTCGGCATCTGCGGAGGACATAAGCACGGTTGCCGCAGCGCCGTCATTGATGCCGGAAGCATTCGCCGCTGTTACAGAGCCTTCCTTGGTAAAGGCAGGGCGCAACCCGCTGATGCTTTCTGCTGTAACGCCTTCGCGGATAAATTCATCTGTATCAAAAACAACTTCGCTTTTGCGCTGTTTGACCGTGACCGGAACGATTTCATCGGTGAACCTGCCATCTTTGCGTGCAGCTTCTGCCTTGTTCTGGCTACTAGCGGCAAAAGCGTCCTGCGCCTCGCGGCTGATCTGGTATTTCTCTGCCAGATTCTCCGCTGTCTGCCCCATATGGTAATCATTGAAGACATCCCAAAGGCCATCAACAATCATCGTATCAGCAAACCCGGCAGGGCCCATTTTGACGCCAGCGCGTAAATGCGCGGCATGAGGTGACTGCGACATGTTTTCCTGCCCGCCAGCGACAACAACCCGCGCATCCCCGTTACGGATCGCCTGCGCGCCAAGCGCAACGGCGCGCAGCCCTGATCCACAAACCTGATTGATCGTCATGGCCGGTACTTCCTTCGGGATACCCGCATTCACACTGGCCTGGCGCGCCGTGTTCTGGCCAAGACCAGTTGTGAGCACATTCCCCATGATGACCTCCCCAACGTCTGCCGCCGACACGTTGGCGCGGGACAATGCGCCTTCGATCACCACACGCCCAAGCTCCGGCGCAGAGACGCTCGCAAGTGAGCCATTAAATGAACCAACAGCCGTTCTGGCAGCGGCAGCGATAACTACGTCAGTCATGCGAAAACCTCTCTCGGAAATATGGTTAATGAATAGCGTTTAACCCGATATGGCAGGTGCAGGGCAATATGTGCCGCGAAAATATTGCTGACGCTATTCAACTTTTGTCGACAGGTCAGCTGGCAGGCGGCAAATCTGGCGCTCAGGAGCGCGAGTTGGATAAAATGGCATGTTGCATTGCAGCGCGTTTTCCCATCTAATTGATGTCATTCCAGTTTTTCACATCACACAGGATGCTTATGGCCAGCCACGAAAAAACCTCGACCAACGCTGCAGATGATAAGCCCGAGATTATCACGATCAAAAAGTACGCCAACCGCAGGCTCTATAATACAGCGACGAGTTCTTATGTGACACTCGAATATCTCGCCCAGATGGTGCGAAACAACGAGGAATTCGTGGTCTGCGACGCCAAGACCGGCGAGGACATCACCCGCTCGGTTCTGACCCAAATCATCTTTGAAGAGGAAAACAAGGGGCAGAACCTGCTGCCCGTGAATTTTCTGCGCCGCCTCATTCGCTATTATGGTGACAGCTTGCAATCTTTCGTCCCCTCTTATCTCGAAATGAGCATGGAAAGTTTCCAGAAAAATCAGGAAACAATCCGCCAATCCATTTCAGGCGCTTTTTCCGAAGCACCGGGCTTCAAGATTTTCGAAGATGTCACCCGGCAGAACATGGCCATGTTCGAGCAAGGTATGAAAATGTTTGGCGTGGATTCGAGCAACTCGGCCTTCAGTAACCCCTGGGCATCCATGATGCCGGGCAACGAGACGCAGGACTCTCGTGATGCCGAGATCACTGCCCTGAAAGACGAAATTGCTGCGCTGAAAGCGCAGTTGGCGGATAAAGGCTAGCGGTCTGCCGCCGCTTTTCTGTCAGGCTTTGCGCGCAGCTTTTGCTTCAGCATCCGCGTCCGCATTACGGGACCATTCGGGCCGCAATTCAGGCCGACCGATATGGAAGCCTTGCAGATAGTCTACACCAAGACCCTTCAGCAGCATGGCGTCAGCTTCGTTATCCACCCATTCGGCAACTGTCTTCATGCCAAAGTTTCTGGCCAAATCAAGCAGTGTACGTACGAAAAGCTGGTTATCACGGGATGAAGAAACACCGGTCACGAATGACCCGTCAATTTTCAGCACATCAATATCCAGCGCCTTCAAATTGCGGAATGATGTGTAGCCGGCACCAAAATCGTCCAGCGCAAACTCGCAGCCTATTTCCTTGATCTCGGAAACAAACTCCTTTGAAGCCTCGAGTGCATCTACCGCCTGCGTTTCTGTCAACTCAACAGTGATGCGACTGGCGAGGTCCCGGTTAGCTCGCAAATGCGATAGATAGCCCTCAGCCCATACCGCATCCTTCACTGTTTCCCAGGACACATTCACATTCAACAGAATGTCAGGAGCTTTGCGCAGCGCGTAAGTGGCCAGTTCCAGCGCACGCCTGTCCAGAAGGTGGACGAGGCCAAGGTGTTCTGCAATCGGAATGAATTTAGCAGGCGGTACTTCTTCACCATCATGCATCATCCGTATCAGGCACTCATACTTTTTATGCTCTTCGTCCACATCAGAGACGATGGGCTGATAGGCAAGCTCAATACGCCGCTCATTCAAGGCGGTAAGAATGATGTCTGACATCTCGGCATTACGCTTGCGGCGGGAGACCCTGTCTGTTTTATCAGAGAAAGTTGACCAGCTTGACGGGCCAATCTGGCGCGCGGCATCAAGAGCTGCTTCAGCTTGTGCCATCGCCGTTTCTGCATTCGTCAATTCTTCCGTCAGCGGTGTCACGCCCGCACAGACGGATATGGCAAGGCTGCCTTTTGCCGTTTCATAAAGGCTCTCGCGAACGGCCGCCAGCAAGCGGTTGCAAATGCCGCGGACATCTTCAGCAGAACTGGCAGATAGAATGATGCCGAACTTTGTCCCGGCGACACGCCCGAGCGCTTCTTTTTCACCGAGTACATCGCGCAAACGACTGGACGTTTCGACAATGACCTCATCTGCAATATCAAAACCGAAGTCACTGTTGACGGCGCCAAGATTATCGATGCCCACCATGATGTAGGCGCCACCCTGCTCCATGCTGACTTGCTGATCGAGTAATTCCTTGATGCGCTGACGGTTCAACTGACCGGTCAATTCATCATAGGTCACAAGCCAGGAGAGGTGATCTTCCCGGGATTTTTGCTCGTGGATTGTGCGCAGCACACCTATCAGCCGACTTTCACCACCGAAACTCAGCCAGCTGCCGCGCTCCTCAAACCAGCGCCAGTCATTCTCTGCCGAGCGGACGCGGTACTCTACCGCATAGCCCTGCCCGCTGTTGCGCGCCGCCTGAACAGCACGTTCGCGCGCAACGACATCTTCAGGTGAGATGAGACCTGCGAGGTCATCAAAACTTGTCAGATTGAGATCTTTGTCAACGCCCAGAAAACTTGCCAGCGTTTCCTGGCCTGACCAGCTTAGGCTATTACTGGCCGGATCATATTCAAACATTGCTTGCCCGGCCACTTCCAGGGCCAGATTGAGCGTCTCATTTTTATCAGCAATGCGAATATCGGTCATGATCACCAGCGGGTCGAAGAACATCGCGTGGCGTTAACCACACATTTCAACCAGTAGTATTAGCCAATTAAAGTAAAAAATACTTGAACGCGCCTGACGCAGGCAAACGATACAAGGTTTGGATGTGTTCGAGCTTAGAAAAGAGACCAGAAACAGGCGCTACTACTCAAATGTGACATCAGAATAAAAAAAAACCGGCACCAAAAGGTACCGGTTTCAAAAATCAGCTTGTCACTAATTCTTAGTTGTCGAATGTGAACTCAACGTCTGTACGACGGTTCAGAGGCTCACGGACGCCATCAGCTGTTGGCTTGGCGAGGTTGTTCTCACCGAGAGCGTCTGTATCAATCAGGCCACCGGAAACACCGTTAGCAACCAGCGCATCACGGACAACACCTGCGCGACGTGCAGACAAGGCATTGTTATAAGCAGATGAACCGGATGTGTCTGTGTTACCTTGAACGCTTACACCGGCAATATCGTACTGCAGCGCTTCACTTGTACGCTCATTGATAACGCGACGTGCAGCATCTGTCAGGTTAGACTTGTCGAAGTCGAAGTAGACTGTGAAAGCCAGATCCTTAGGTGCCTCGATTTCCTCAACGATTGCCGCAGGACACTCGAGAGACGCTTCGATGCGGCTGCCATCCGGGCAATTCTTGTAAGTCACAGTTGGCGCAGGAGCCGGTGTCGCTACCGGAGCAGGTGCACCAAATGACCAGCGGAAACCAGCTGTAAGTTCGTTAGCATTAATCTCACTGTCGAATGAAGCGAGAGGCCCGTTAACAAAACCATCGTAACCGAATTCGCCGGTGAAGAGATAACGATAGCGAAGATCAAGGTCCAAGTTTTCTGCAACGTCAAACACAAGGCCAGCCATCGCTTGATAAGCAATAGATGTGTCGCGGTCACCAACGACAACCGTGTAAGGGTCAGTCGTTGTCGTGGCAAAAACACCATTCGTAACGTTTACATTGTTAACCTCGGAACGGAACCGCGCAAGACCGATACCAGCCCCCAGATAAGGACTGACACGAGCCCCAAGCGCATCGCCAAAGTCCTTGTAACCGTTCAGCATGAAGGTGGTGACAGAAACATCGCCAAGGTCACCATCTGATGGAATACCACCAAAACCTGGTGTTGGAGCAGCAAAGCTGTCTACAGTCTGGGTACGTGTAGCAATTTCAAACTCAGCCCGGAAACCGTTGTTGAGATATTTACCAACTGAACCGTAAAGGTTCAGAGCTTCGTCAAGATCGTAATCTGTGTTGAAACCAAAAGCTACAGGGTTCAGTGGACCACCACCGGAGCTAGGAACTGAATTGTCGGATTCAAAATCATTCTCATCATTAGCAAATGTGTAGCCAGCGCCGAGTGACGTATACCAGTCGCCAGCATGAGCGGCAGAACCAAGAGCCAGTGAGCCCGCGGCAGCCAAAAGTGCAAGTTTCAATTTCATAACCCCTCCTGAAGGTGTACTGTGCGCCGCAGCGCGATGGAATTTCATATAGACACGTTTAACTGGATGGTAACCACAAGGGCAACTATTTTTTCTCAAAATCATTGTGGATAAAGGAAAATCAGCCACCTGTTGCATAATCGCCGCGCCTTGGACCAGATACATCAGACCAGACGGTTAAATGTGCGTTAATTTTAGCCCTCTCAAGCAGTTACTGGCACCAGTTTGCAATACTCATGCCAACACAGAGAACATCGATTCTCCGAAATCCGGCAGACTTTTGCTTGCTCAGGAACGTTGCAACACGCGTCCGGTTCCCTGCAGTGTCCACTTTGAGTTCTTTATTCTGGACCTTACCGCGGAAAGTCCTAGTCTCAAGCGCTGAAACGTTAGAGATATATCCATGAAAATTGCCATTGTCGGGTCCGGCATCGCCGGACTGGCCGCCGCTTACAGACTGCACAAACACCACGACATCACCATTTTCGAAGCGGATGGCCGAATCGGCGGCCATTCACACACTGTCGATATCCCGGATGGACATGGCGCCGACATTGCCGTCGATACGGGGTTTATCGTTTACAATACCCATAATTACCCCAATCTGGTGAAATTCTTCGAAGAAGCAGACGTCGCAACCGAAGAGAGCGACATGTCCTTTGCCGTTTCCATCGGGTCCGGTAAAATCGAATATCTGGGCGAACCGGCGGGCCTGTTCGCCCAGAAGCGCAATCTCCTCAGACCCAGCCATTGGGCGATGATTCGCGACATCATGCGGTTCTACAAAAATGCCCCATCGCTGCTGCAGGACGCAAGAAGCGGGCGCAAATCCCTGCGCGATGTCCTTGATGACGGCAATTATTCCCGCGCTTTCAGATATCGCCACATCCTGCCGATGGCGGGGGCGATCTGGTCAATGCCGGTTGAACGGGTGAATGAGTTTCCGGCTGAAGCCCTGATCAGCTTTTTTGAAAATCACCGCCTGTTCGAAATGGACCTGCTGGCAAGGCCGGTCTGGCGCACGGTAACCGGGGGCAGCCGCGAATATATCAACAAAGTCACAGCAGGCTTCCGTGACAGGCTGATTACCCGGTCACCCGTCAGGAGTGCCAGACGGACAGCAGGTGGCGTTGTGCTGACCATCGGCGGGGAAAAACAATACGAGGCAACATTCGATGAGGTTATTTTCGCCTGCCACCCGGACCAGACCCTCGCCATTCTCGCTGATACGGCAGATCCCGAAGAACAGGCTATTCTGGAAGGCATGAAATACGAGAAAAATACGGCCGTTTTGCACGCCGATCTGTCACACATGCCGCGCCGCCGCAAAGCCTGGGCGAGCTGGAATTATATGGCCGACCGGGAAGCGTACAGTGATGACAGCCTGTCACCGGTTGCCCTGACCTACTGGATGAACAGACTGCAAAATCTGGAAACGCAGGAACCTGTTTTCGTGACCCTGAACCCGCTGTCGGAACCTGATCCCGCGTTGACCTACGGAACATACGAGTATGCCCACCCGCAATTCTCCAGGGCCGCCCTCGATTCGCAGGCAGCACTAAGGACGATACAAGGCACCAACAGATTATGGTATTGCGGGGCCTGGTGCGGTCATGGCTTCCATGAAGACGGGGCAGCATCAGGCTTTGCTGTCAGTACAGCACTCGGAGCCGCACCGTCCTGGGCCGGAACAATCACGCAGATGAGTCCGGCAGCGGAAAATGCGACACCGGCCAGCCTTTCACGTGCACGGCTCGCAGCCGAGTAATCAGGAGGAAGTGAACCTGTCAGAAGAAGCGGAAAACTTTGATACCAGACTTTACGTTGGCGCGGTCTCCCACCGCCGACTGAGGCCGGTGTCACACCGTTTCAGCTACAGGATATTCTCTTCACTGATTAATATTGACGAGTTACCCGCCCTCGACAGCAAGCTCAAATGGTTCAAATATAATCGCTTTGGGTTACTCGGGTTTCGCGACAGGGACCATGGCGCCAAGGATGGCAGTCCTCTACGCCCCTGGATTGAGCGAAAATTGCGTGACGGCGGTTATGATTTCAAGCCCGGCACAATACGTTTGCTGTGCTTCCCGCGCCTGTTAGGGCTTGTCTTCAACCCGCTTTCCATCTGGTATTGTCATGATACGGAAGGGCGCTTGCGCGTCATCCTTTATGAAGTGAGAAATACCTTTGGCGAGTGGCGCGGGTATATGCTGCCGGTCGAAAACCAGGACCAACCGGAAGCAGCAAACATCCGCCAGGCCTGCGACAAGAGCTTTTACGTCTCACCCCTGATGGAAATGAACTGCCGCTATCATTTCAGCCTCAATGAACCAGCGGAAAAGTTACGCGTCGGCATCCGCGAAACACAGGAAAACCAGCGCACCCTCCTGGCGGTGCAGACAGGTCGGCGGGTGCCGTTCACTGATAAAAATCTGCTTGGAACATTCCTCTCGCACCCGCTGATGTACTTCAAGATTGTCGCAGCCATCCACTGGGAGGCCTTGCGGGTTTTGCTCAAGGGCGTGAAATTTCAGGTGAACCCGCGCGGTCAAACCGGCGATGTGACGTATCCGGAAAAACCCGGAAAATAATCCTGTCCGCTGACTGCGCCACCCACATTTTTCGGGATGGACGCGCTAAGGCTGCGGCGGCGAGGCCGTCAAACTGCAAGCACCGGGCGAGCCGCTTTTCTCGCAAATTCCCGCATCACTTGCGCAAAACCACCAGTTGACCTTTGCGTACAGGTGATTAGGTAAAGTGCAATGCAACTTAAGAGAGAGGATTGCCTCATGTCTGTGACCCTGCCTGACCTGCCCTACGCGCAGGACGCCCTTGAGCCACATATTTCCGCCAACACGCTGTCATTCCATTATGGCAAGCACCATCAGGCTTATGTGGACAACCTCAACAAGATGATTTCCGGCACGCCCCATGACAGCGCCACGCTTGAGGCCATTGTCACCGAGAGCGCCATCAATTCTGACATGCAGGGCGTCTTCAACAATGCCGCGCAAATCTGGAATCACACTTTCTACTGGCATTCCATGAGCCCGAATGGCGGCGGCAAGCCAACTGGCAAAATCGCCGAGCTGATCGACCGCGATTTCGGCTCCTACGATGAATTCAGATCTGCCTTCGCCACAGCCGGCGCGACACAATTCGGCTCAGGCTGGGCCTGGCTGGTGCTGAAAGGCGACAAGCTGGAAATACGCAAGACAGCCAACGCTGACACCCCGCTGACAGAAGTTGGCGTCACCCCGCTCCTCACCATGGATGTCTGGGAACACGCTTATTACCTCGACTTCCAGAACAAGCGCCCGGCCTATATCGAGACTTTCCTCGACAAACTGGTGAACTGGGACTTTGCCAACCAGAATCTGGCCAGCGCCTGACCCGCCAAGACCTGATGAAAAACCGAAAACCCCGGCAACCACGCCGGGGTTTTTTTTTATGGCCTTAACGTGCAGCCAAAAAATTAGTTGTAAAGCACCCTTGACAAGTCGACCTGTAAAGCCTACTTGACAATCCGTCCTGCAATCATGGGTGGGGCAGTAACGAAGTAACAGGGACACTGACAAATGATGAAACAATTCCTCAAAACCACCGGCCTCAAAACTATGGGCGTCAGCCTGCTCGCGCTTCTCGCCAGCAGCGGCTTTGTCGCCAGTGCAGAAGAAACAGAAACCGTCACACCAAACCCGGGCATCTGGGAAGTGAGTGACGAAGACACCACCATCTATCTGTTCGGCACGGTACACATCCTGCAAAAGGATGTCGCCTGGCGGAACGACGCCTTTGACGCTGCATGGAATAGTGCTGACACGGTCTATTTCGAAGCGGATGTTTCAGCGGAAGCACAGGCCGCTCTCCAGCCGCTCGTGTTTGAACTCGGCATGAACCCGCAAGGCACAACTTTCTCTTCCTATTTCACGGAAGAAGAGCTGGCCCTGATCGAAGCAGAAGCCACGCCGCTCGGCCTGCCCATATCAAACCTTCAGCCTTTCCGCCCGTGGCTGGCCAGCCTGACCATCGGCGTCATGCGCATTATAGCCGATGGTGGTGACCCGGAAGCAGGTCTTGAAACCATTCTCGGCAAGGAAGCCGTGGCGGACGAAAAAGAACTGCGTTTCTTTGAAACCGGCGAACAGCAGCTGCGCTTCTTCGCAGACCTGCCGGATGAGATGATGGCCGAGATGCTGGTCGAAGGCATTCAGCAAACGAATGACTTTCCAAACTTCTTCAATGATCTGGTCAGCGCCTGGCAGGCCGGAGACGTGGAACTTCTGGGTGACTTGATCAATGGTGCCATGCAAAGCAGCGACGAGACAATCGCAGAGGTGCTCCTCTACAAGCGCAACGCCAACTGGGCCGACACGCTGGAAACTGTCCTCAATGAAGAGACAGGCACCTTCTTTGTCGCCGTTGGCGCCGGTCACCTCGCCGGAGAAAAGTCCCTGCAGGATTATCTCGCAGAAAAAGGCATCGAGGCCGACCGCCTTTAAGGGTCCGGCGCTCACCACGGGTGCGCGCTATAACGAACCCACCTTGCCACGGCTAGTCCGTGGCATCCAACACCCGCCGGTCGATGGCATGGCTGGATAGACAAAACAACACGATCACCCCCGGATCGCTGAAAAGCAGTCCGGGGGTTTTTGTTTCATGGCACCAGAATTTCTGGTAAATTGAGTTATGACCTTAAAGGAAATGCCTCTTATCAAAGCGACTGCCAAGCTTGGCGCGCACCCCCAATGGGTCTTTGCGAATACATTTATCAGCGGCATGATCGGTTCTTTAATGGTCGCTGTTTTCGGCGCAACAGCGGCTATGTTCGTAGCCGGATTTTTGACCGATGACGGACGCCAGCTTTTTCTAACACTCGCCCAAGGTGTCGCCTGGGGACTCGGTTTGGCCAGCCTGATATTTCTGGCGCAAGCAATCTCCTACCTGAAGATGGAAGATCGAGACGAAGCAAGAGCCCGAATGAGTGTTATCGGCGGCGGCTTCACCGGAATAGTAATTATTTTCCTTATACTGACCGGGATATGGGTGTTCTTTCAGGATTCGTTATCACAGATTGGGCCTGTTGTTCCGAAAGTGGGCTAATCTGATCTTGCGTCATCCCGTAATGCGCTGCGGCATGAAATGCTGCTGCGCAGATACGGGAACCATCTCCGGAAACAGCCGCGAGAAAGACAAGCTGTGTTGTTCAAATTCGCGCAGGGAAGCCGGGACAACATCCGAGCTGGGTCCGGGGTTCTCGCACACGCGCGCCCCGGGATGACGCTAATGTCAGCAGCAAAAAAACTTATGTGCCTGGTCTGAGAAGCGCAAACCTCTGTTTTCATTAAGAAACCCGAGAATCTATGGGCCTCCCTCTGGCGTCGTTTATCTTGACCTTCAAATCACTCACAGGAGCAAACGCCATGACCATCCATCACGACAATCTCACACACGCAAAGAACGAAAGCCTTGCCTTTTGTCCTCAGGGTGCGTCTCAAATCTTGCGCGCACAACTCCGGGGGAGAGGGCGGAAACTATTCTCAAAAACGTGGCAGATCCTGCTAAGCGCGTCTCGGCTAAAACACCGGGCGTTAGACCGGGTCAAAATGCCACGTTCTTCGACACGCCACAGACACGTCTGTGGCGGCTCAGAATGAGGCATTTAATGAGTAATATCAAAAACTTCCTCATCCTGAGTCAGCATGGCTGCGGTAGCAGTCAGGCTCTGTCGAAGGATATCACAGCCGAGCCAGTCAAGTCGGTAAGTGTACTGGAAAAGAGGAAAGAAGAGGTGCTTACGCCCTCAGGTCACCGCTTTGCTGTTGCAGTTCCACGCCCAGCGCATCGGTCACGGTTTTCGCGATCTGCGGCGCGTTCAGGGCGGCCATCTCATACATCCGAGCTGGCGAAGCCTGATCCTGGAAGACATCTGGCAAGGTCATGGTGCGGATTTTCACGCCGCTATCCAGCAAGCCTTCACGGGCAAGGAAGTGCAACACAAACGCGCCAAAGCCACCGACTGAGCCTTCTTCCACGGTCACCACAACTTCATGATGGGCAACCAGCTGGCGGATCAGCCCTTCATCGAGCGGCTTGGCAAAACGCGCATCCGCAACCGTCGTGGACAATCCTTGCGCGGCCAGCATGTCAGCAGCGCGGTGACATTCCGCCAGGCGCCCACCAAGGCTCAGCAAGGCAACACTTGTCCCTTCACGGACGATACGGCCCTTGCCAAACTCAAGGAATTGCGGCGTTTCTGGCAATTCAATGCCAACCCCTTCCCCGCGCGGGAAGCGGAAAGCAATCGGCCCGCCATCGTATAATGCTGCCGTGTGCGTCATATGGGTGAGCTCGGCTTCATCGCCCGCGGCCATGATGACCATGTTAGGCAGGCAGCCAAGATAGGCGAGGTCATAGGCCCCGGCATGGGTCGCGCCATCAGCGCCGACAAGCCCTGCCCGATCCATCGGGAAGCGGACCGGCAAATTCTGCAAGGCAACGTCATGCACCACAGAATCATACGCCCGCTGAAGGAAGGTGGAATAAATCGCCGCAAACGGCTTCATGCCTTCTGCCGCAAGGCCCGCCGCGAAGGTGACCGCATGTTGCTCCGCAATGCCCACATCATAGGTGCGGTCCGGGAACTCTTCCATGAACTTGTCGATCCCCGTACCGCCTGGCATCGCTGCGGTGATACCGACAATCTTGTCATCGGCTTTGGCGTTGGCGATCAGCTGTTTGGCGAACACGGATGTGTAGGACGGCGCATTGCCCTTGGCCTTGTGCTGCTTGCCGCTGATGACATCAAACTTGGCAACACCGTGATATTTGTCAGCAGACGACTCCGCCGGGGCGTAACCCTTGCCCTTTTGCGTGACCACATGCACCAGCACCGGCCCGGTTTCCATGTCCCGGACATTTTCCAGCACCGGGATCAGGTGGTTCATGTCATGGCCATCAATCGGCCCGACATAATAAAAGCCGAGTTCTTCAAACAGGGTGCCGCCCTGCACCATGCCGCGAGAGAATTCCTCCGCCTTGGCTGCGCTGTTATAAAGCGCCTTGGGCAGTTTCTTGACCAGCTGCTTGGCAAAATTCCGGAAGCCCTGATAGACGCCGGACGAACTCATCCGCGCGAGATAGGCACTCATCGCGCCAACCGGCGGCGCAATCGACATGTCATTGTCATTGAGGATCACGATCAGGCGCTTGCCGAGATGCCCGGCATTATTCATCGCTTCATACGCCATACCGGCCGACATCGACCCGTCACCGATCACCGCGATGACATTGTTTTCATCACCGCGCATATCACTGGCGACCGCCATGCCGAGTGCCGCAGAAATGGATGTTGCCGCATGGGCCGCGCCAAACGGATCATAGTCACTTTCGCTGCGCTTGGTGAAACCGGACAATCCGTCTTCCTGACGCAGGGTGCGAATACGATCACGCCGCCCGGTCAGGATTTTATGGGGATAGCACTGGTGGCCGACATCCCAGATCAGCTTGTCCTTCGGCGTTTCGAACAGATAGTGCAATGCGACCGTCAACTCGACCACGCCAAGCCCGGCACCCAGATGCCCGCCTGTGGTAGAAACGGCATCAATCACCTCATCGCGCAATTCATCCGCCACTTGCCGTAGCTGACCGACCTCCATCTTGCGCAGGTCTTCAGGATAAGTGATCTGGTCCAGAAGGGGGGTGTCTACGGCCATGTAATTACTCTCTTTGGGCATTATGCGCGAATTATCGAGCGTCGCGCGCATCTGCGGCACAATAATGACTGCGCGGCGATAACACAATGATTTCCCTGACATTTAGATGTCAGAACTTTTGGGACAAGGCTGGCAACCGTTTTACGAATGCGCTGTCGCACTCATGGATCGTCTTGCCGAGATATCCTCAAACCAGACCGCCAGATCAGCATGATTATCCCGCCAGGCGATCTCGGGATGGCGAAAGTCGAGATACCCCAGCGCAGATGCGTAGGCGATGAGACCGATGTCGAAACCGCCGGAATAGCTGGCGAGATCTTCCTCGGCTGCCGCCACACCGCGCAGAATCACCCCTCTCCAGCGCTCCATCCAGTAAGCGGATTGTTCAGAATCCGTCCGGCGGGACTCCAGCACCATGTTAAAGGCCGCATCAATGATCCCGTCGCCGAGCGCCTGCGCCCGTTCAGCCCGCCAGCGGTTCTCGCCTTGCGGAAAAAGCTCAGGATCAGACGACAGGCTGTTCAGATACGCACAGATCACCGGGCTGTCGAATAACAGGTCACCATCCTCGAGAACCAGACATGGCACTTTACCCAGAGGATTGCGGACCGTTTGCTGCGCTTCCGGCGCTAACGGGTTGGTGTTGATGATCTCGACCCGATCTTCCAGGCCTTTTTCGATCGCAACAATGCGCGCCTTTCTGGCATAAGGAGACGTCGGGGAGATGATAAGCTGCATGGTACACACCTTGTTGTTGGCAATCACATTATGACAGCGCAGGGATGATTTCCTTGCGGGCGAGATAGACACCCACAACCATAAAGGCGAGACCAAGCAAGCGCTTTTGCGTCACCGGCGACACAGGCGCACCAAATAGACCAAAATGGTCGATCACCGCAGCACTGATAAGCTGGCCCAGCAGCACGAGAAAAACCGCATTCGCAAGGCCAATGCGCGGCGCGGCAAAAGTGATCCCGGCAATGTAAAAGATGAACAGAAAACCGGCGAGGAAATACACCGGCGGGGTCGTCGCAAGCATCCTGAAATCCGGTCGCGCCGTAAAAACAAGAGTCAGGCATGCAAGACTGAGCGCGACACAACAAAGAATAACCACCGCGCCCATGGCGCTTTCAAGCCGCACCCCCAACCCGGCATTCAACGCGGCCATCACCGGGATGCCGATGCCGGCAAGCAGCATCAGGCCAGAGAGTACGAATTGCGATACTGACATGTGAGGCCCCTCTAAAGCAGTGGAAATTTCAAGCGCCACGCCCTGGGGCGCTCGCCTAAAGAGGAAAGAGCCTAATCAAACCTTGCAGGTTCAGCCTTCGGCTCACCATTTTCATCAAGGATGATTTTCTCGACTTTCTCGCGGGCGGATTTCAGGCGCGCCTCGCAATGTGCTTTCAAAGCGGCACCGCGCTCATAGAGCGTGATGGATTCTTCCAGCGGCGCATTACCGCTTTCCAGCTTCTGGACAATGTCTTCCAGTTCGCCAAGCGCATCTTCGAAAGACTTCTTCGCGATGTCCTTATGCTCCGCCATATACTCCCGTTCTTTCCGTATCAGTTATTCTGCAGCTTCAGTTGCAGGCCGTGCACTGGTTGCAACTTCCGCTGCTGTAAGTTCATAAGCGCGCCAGGACCAGTAATGGTTGCGCCCCTGATGATCCACCCGGTCCCATTTGCGGCGCTTGCGCATGTGACTGTCTATCATCCAGTTGAGATAACCATGAGCACACAGCACCACATCGCCCTCACTCGCCAGATCAATCAGACGATCCGCAATCATGTGCACACGGCGCCACGCCGCACTGTGGTTTTCTGAGCCATCCGGCGCAAAGCCAAAAAACCAGAAGGTGCGCGAAATGACGCCCCAGGTGCCCGGCCGCAACCGCAAGAAAGGCACCGGGGGAGGTGGCAGTGGCGCTTCCACAAAGAGCGAATCCTGCGGCACCACACGGCCCTCTTCCACGATCATGCTGGCAGTCTCGATCGCGCGCGGCATGGTCGAACAGATGATATGAGTTGCGTGCTCGGTCGCCTTCAGAAGGGACTCCGGCGGCTGCTCGGCAGGGTCAAGGCCACTCAGATTATACTGCGCCCACCAGTCACCATATTCGCGGGCTGTAATACGCACATCCCGCGAGATATCCGGCTTGCCATGCCGCACTGTGATAATTCTACCAGTCATCGGGCCATGGAATTAACCGATTTACCGCTAGCTGGCGAGGGCTTTCACATGGGCAGCAGCACTTTTTGCCAGTGCCTCAAGGTCGTAGCCCCCTTCAAGGAAAGAGACGATACGTCCCTGACACTGCGCTGCTGCGACAGCCTTTATCTCCTCTGTCACCCAGAGGAAATCATCTTCCACAAGGTTCAGACCGCCCAGCGGGTCAGCCGCATGGGCGTCAAAACCGGCAGAAATCACGATGAAATCCGGATCAAAATCTGACAGAGCGGGTAACAATATCTCGCCCCAGGAGCGGCGAAATTCATCCCCGCCTTCGCCATTCTGCAGGGTCGCGTTGCGGATTTGGTCATGCAAACCACGATCAGCTTCCGCCCCGGTGCCGGGATAATGCGGCCATTGGTGGGAAGAAGCGAAAAAGGCATTTTCCCGGCCCCAGAAAATTGCCTGTGTGCCATTGCCGTGATGCACATCGAAATCAACCACCGCAACCCGCGTGCAGCCATGAGCCTCCTGCGCATGCAGGGCTGCTATCGCGGCAGAGTTGAAGACACAGAAGCCCATGGCCCGGTCCTGCTCGGCATGGTGGCCGGGCGGACGCGCAGCCACAAAAGCATTGTCGGCTCTGCAGGCCATGATCTCGTCCACTGCCGCCACCCCGGCACCAGCTGCCCGGCGCGAAGCAGACAGGGAATGCCTGCCCATCCATGTGTCCGGGTCCAGCTGGATGACGGTTTCATCCGACGGTGCAGCCTCGCGCACAATTTGCGAAAATGGCTCAGGGTGCGCCAGGGCAATTCTGTCCCAGGCCACTTCCGGCGCTTCGCGTCTTTCCAGAAACCCGAATGCAGGACCAGCCAGCGCATCTTTCACATAAGCATAACGCGGCTGTTGTTCCGGATGTCCCGGCGGCGTTTCGTGATGCCCGAAATCTTTATGCGTATAGAGAAATGTGGTCATGAGAACTGCCTACTTATCGTTACAGGGCTGGTAACTGATATTCAGC
This sequence comes from Aquisalinus sp., assembly GCA_022763115.1. Lineage (GTDB taxonomy): Bacteria > Pseudomonadota > Alphaproteobacteria > Caulobacterales > Parvularculaceae > Aquisalinus. The sequence continues at coordinate 8,736 of JALEGJ010000042.1, read as the reverse complement.
ACATCAACAACAGGTGGCACGGCAAGGCGCATGGGGATGCCGCCAAGCCCTGTGCCGGAGGAGACAAAGATGTTGCCGCGGCGTTTCTCGGCAAAACCATAACGATGCACATCACAGGCGAATGTCAGCTTGCAGGTTAAAACCGGCAGCAATACCTGTCCGCCATGGGTGTGACCGGCAATCATCAGATCGAAAGCTGGCAGGCGGCGGCGCTCATACAAAACATCCGGATTATGCTGCAGGGCCAGTGTCAAGTCTGCTGGCGTATTCGGGACAGCAGCATTGATCGGTGTACGGTCGCGTTGCGCTGTCCAGTGATCGCGCATTCCAATTATGCGAATGACCTGATCGCCATGCTGGTAATCCGTGTTGCGACCATCAAGAACGGTGATGCCCATCTCGATCAAGGCACGACTAAGGGGGGCAACGACGTCAGGTCCCTTTTTAAGACCAGCATCGTGATTGCCCATAACAACGAATGTCGGGGGTTGTAACTCTGCCATGGGGGCAAACGTCTCGGCAATTCTTTCCGCTGGCAGATAATAGGTGAAATCACCGGGTATCACCACGATGTCTGCACCCAGCTCGTTCAGCTGCCGAACAACCCGGTCCACCGGCATGACATTACCGAAGATGCCCGTTTGCGGGTCCGCCCAGACAGCCGCGCGTAACTGCCCCTCACCTGCCGCGCAAAGTTGCAGATCATGCTCTCGTGTCACCAGTATGCGGGGCTCGACAAATCGCGCATATGCCAGAACAGTTATGCCCAGCAGGAAGATGCCCGCCGCGCTGCGCACGATACGACCACTGAATGTCCCCTCCCGCCGGAACAGAACCCAGAGCAGCAATGGCAGCGCCAGAAAATAGATATAGCTGGCGTAATATACAAAGAGCATCAGGTTGGTCATGTTTTACTCGACAGGCGTACAGTTGATCTCCAGCCATTTGGCATAGTCATCCTCTGTGACCTTGCTCGCTGCCAGATCAAGAGTGATCGCTGCTGCTTCTGCTTCTTCTGCATCCAGTTCATATCCGTTCACACCAAGGAAAACATAAGCCGTCAGAAAAGCTGTACGCTTGTTGCCATCTACAAAAGCATGGTTCTTCACAATACCCGACGCATATACTGTTGCCAGTTCATGAATTGAAGGCTCACCATAAAAGAAGCGTTGTTTCGGCTTTTCCAGGGCACTTTCAAGGAGACCGGGATCACGCACCCCTTCCGCACCGCCGTGATCAGCGAGACTTCGTTGGTGGATGGACATGACGTTTTCGGTGCTCAGCCAGAGCACCGTCATTTCGATAATGCCCGCAAGGCATTGCGGTAGCGTTTCGCACCTTTCTCGATCCATTCCTGTACATCAGCGAGGTCAGCTTCATAAGGGCTTATTTCAAAGCCGTTCTGTGTACGCGTCACCACGACCTCGTCGTCTTTTTCAAGACGCAGCTCAGATAAAAGTTCCTTAGGCAAAACAAGGCCAAGTGAGTTACCGATCGGGCGAATTTTCAGGTGCATCGTCATGGGATAGCTCCATTTGCGTTATTACAACCGTAACAACAAAATATTACATTTGTAATAACAATTCAAGGAGCGTTCGCGTCTAACTCAGCAGAGGAACAACCGCATGAACTCTCGAAATGCGGCTGGAAAGTCTGCATGTGACAATAAACGCTACGCAGGCCGGACACATTACATGTCAACAAAGAGGGAACAAATACCAAGCGGAATAACCACTTCTGACTGAAGCCAGTTACACGCATATTTCTATCTTTGCTCAGAAAGAGGCCAGTAACTTTCTCTTTGCCCTTAACAAGACCAAAAACGAAATCAAATATGCCCAGCGTTATTAACAAAAATGAAGAAAAGAAAGCTGCGCCAAATGCAAATATGAATAAGTCACTTCCTATACAGAGGGATTTCAAAAAATCTTCCATACCTTGATTATTCAAGCTCAACAAATATCTTCACTCATCTGAGCCACATCATCAACGCGCCTCAGATAAAAATTCCTCAACCACAGGCGGTAACGGAAACAGTGGCTCATCCGGCTCCTCGGTAGTTTGACGTTTCAGCGTACCGCGGAACGTCAGAACGATATCCTTACGGACGACACCCTGCAGTCGCGTCATGCCAAAACGTGTCCGGTCAACCACCATTGAGGCTTCAAAGGGAAAACTGTCCGGGTAAGGGGCACCAAAGGGTGCATCGTCCGGAAAAATAATATCAATTTCAGCCAGGCCTGTAATACCCTTCATGGTCATATCACCGCGCACCACAGCAGTCTTCTCGCCGGTCATCTCCATTGTGTGGCCATAGAAGTGTCCCGTTGGAAAATCTGCGAGTGCGAACCAGTCAGGCCCCGTCACATCAATTGGCGGCTCACGCTCGGGGTTGAAACTGGTCATGTCGACCACGCCGAGAAAATCGATGACGGCCGGTGCACGCTCATCAAAAGCGAAAAAAGCCTCGAAGCGGTCAAAGGTGCCGGTAACTGTCGAGAACGGAATGTGCCGCACGGTAAAACCGACATGCGTATCCTTCGGTTCAAGACGATACAGGGCGGCAGTACCAGATGGAAGATCACTGCCCTCCATGGCAGCAGCCGCGAAAGGCAACCAGACAAAAAACAGGACCAGACCCAGAAGTCGTAATTGCATCTCTTGCCACCCCGCCGGGATTACCGCTGCTGCCTAACCCTGCCACGGCTTGAAGTGCTTGGAAAGTTTCAACCCCTGCCCCTGATAATTGGATTTCATATCAGTACCATAGAGCCTCTCTGGTGTACCGCACAAACGCTCATAAACGAGACGCGCTACCAGTTGCCCATCCTCCAGGACGAAAGGGGCATCGTGCCCGCGCACTTCCAGAACCGCCCTGGAACCGGCTGCGTTGGCCTCATCCCAGCCAAAACCCGGATCGAAAAAGCCTGCGTAATGCGCCCGAAACTCCCCAACCAGCGGGTCAATCGCCACCATTTCAGCTGCGAGATCTGGCGGTATGCGCAGCCATTCTTTAGAAGCGAGGATGTAAAACTCATCAGGGTCAAGAATAAGATGCGGATCAGGGCGTGCAAAAATGGGCTCCCAGTAATCTGCCGGGTCAAGAGCGCCGATGCGGTCCACATCAATCAGGCCAGCATGGCGCCGGGCACGAAAACCGATTATTTCCCCGTCCTGTCCGGATAGCTGAACGGTCAGACGCAACCCTTGCGCAATTCGCCCTGTGTCTGAGACAAGCGGTGTCTCGGCGTGCCTGAGTTGCAGCCCTTCATCATCCAGCAGGATTTCACCTCTTTTCAGGCGCAACTGGTTGAGACTTGATCCGGCCCTGACAATAATTGAAAAAGTCTTTGGGCTGATTTCTGCATATAATTTTCCATCATATCCTGCCGGCACCTGCTCAAAAGCAGTACCCTGATCGGTGACCAGGCGCACAAACACGTCAATGCGGCCTGTAGAGCTTTTCGGATTAGCGAACGCCGACACATCCGGTGGCAGGTTTAGTCGCTCCTGCAACTCCACCAGATAAACGCAGCCTCGCTCAAGTACGGCCCCCTCCCCAAGGTCCAGCTCATGCATAAATAACCGCCCGGAGACACAATCCGAAACAGAGCGACCAACACCCGGCAGAAAAGACGCGCGCACGCGCCAGGCTTTCGCGCCGAGCGTCAAGTCAAGGCTTGCTGGCTGTATCTGACGTTCAGATGTCTCGCCGGTTAATCGGATGGCGCCTGTCTCAACTGCCATCTGCAATGCGGCAGCCGTAAACACGCCCTCGGTGTGTGTGGTATCGGACATTCCGGAACCTTAGCGGCGATTCCCGCAACTGGAAGCGTTTCCTTGGCCCCCATACAGCAACCACAAGGCGGCCCCTCGTCTTTTATTGACATCTGGCCGCTTGCCGCGGGCCAACAGGGCAGCTATTTTCTATGCTGTTTGATTAAGTAAGCGTAGCAGGACCTCGCCCATGTATGAGAATGAAACGCGCGGCATCCGCATATCCGTTGAACCTGACTATCTTGAGGATCAGTCAGAGCCATATGATGATCATTATGTCTGGGCTTATACGATACGCATCGACAACACCTCCAGCGATGTCGTCCAGTTGAAAACGCGGCACTGGCGCATCACAGATGCGCAAGGGCGCACAGAAGTCGTTAACGGCGATGGCGTGGTGGGAGAGCAGCCGATGCTCTTTCCGGGGGACGTTTTTGAATACACATCCGGTGCACCGTTAACCACGCCGTCGGGCCTGATGGTCGGCAGCTATGGTATGGAAACCATGACAGGCGAGCATTTTGAGGCAGCAATCCCGGCATTCTCCCTTGATAGCCCCCATGAGCTGCGCCAGATCAACTGATACGGCGCGACAATCCCCTTTGTTGACCTCTCTGGCGGTTAGCGTCATGGCTTTGAGATGATCAATTTCAGGCCGGTATTCCTAATAATGGGATTGCTGACAGCAGGGCTGGGCGTCGCCATGCTGGTGCCATTGCTTGCTGACCTTCTTCAGGATGACCCGCTGCAACGGCAGGATTGGCGTGGCTTTGCCGCTGCATCAGCACTTTCCCTGCTGTTTGGAATAACTGCCGCTACAGCCAGCTGGGGCCGGGTCGAAGGGCTCGATGTGCGTCAGGGCTTTCTGATCACGTCCCTCAGCTGGATCGTGATGGTTTTCTTCGCCTCTCTGCCCTTCAGCATGGGCGAATATGACCTCAGCTTCACTGACGCTTTCTTCGAAGCCATGTCAGGCCTGACAACCACAGGCTCCACCGTCATCAGCGATCTTGATGAAGCGCCGAAAGGCCTCCTGCTCTGGCGTTCAATCCTGCAGTGGATCGGCGGCATCGGCATCGTCATCATGGCGATCGCCATCCTGCCGATGCTTTCCATTGGCGGCATGCAGCTTTTCCGCCTCGAAAGCTCAGACACGTCTGACAAACTGCTGCCCGGTGCCTCACAGATCGCGACAGCAATCTCGACCATCTATGTCATATTCACTGCGCTTTGCTTCTTCGCCTACTGGCTGATGGGGATGAACGCATTTGATGCCATCAATCATGCAATGACCACCATCGCGACAGGCGGCTTCTCCACCCATGATGCGTCTTTCGGTTACTTCCTGACCGATCCTGATATCGTTGGGCCAGTGGACCTCGTCTGCGTCCTGTTCATGTGTCTTGGTTCTCTGCCATTCGGGCTATATCTGCTCGCTGTACGCGGACAATGGAATGCCGTTTTTTCGGACAGCCAGGCCAGATTCTTTTTGCTGATTGCAGCCATATTCGTCACTGTCATGATGCTCTTGATTTTCTTTGAATTCAATTACGACCTGTTCACCGCAACACGCTTGTCCGCCTTTAATGTCGTATCAATCATGACCGGCACCGGTTATGCCAGTACGGACTATTGGCTGTGGGGACCATTCGCACATGGCTTTTTCTTTTGCGTGATGTTTGTGGGCGGATGCGCCGGCTCCACGTCCTGCGGCCTGAAAGTATTCCGCCTTCAGGTCGTGTTTGCAGCCCTGTCAATCTACAGCAAAAGACTGATCTTCCCGCATGGTGTTTTCGTGGCCCGGTATAATGGTCGCCCTCTCACCGACGAAGTGTTCATATCCGTGTTCAGTTTTTTCTTTGTCTATTTTGCGATCTTCGCAACCGTGGCCGTTATCCTGTCGATGTTCCAGCTTGATACGGTAACAGCCCTCTCGGCAGCAGGCACAGCGATTGCCAATGTCGGACCGGGACTTGGGGACGTTGTCGGCCCTTCCGGCAATTTCCAGAGCCTGCCCGATGGCGCGAAATGGACCATGGCCGTGGCGATGCTACTGGGACGCCTGGAAATATTCACTGTACTGGTCCTGCTGGCACCCAGTTTCTGGCGCAATTAACGGATCGTTTAGCTTAAGAAAACTAATCAATAATCATTGCTAACAAGACCTTAAAATGTCTGTGGTATGACATAATCAGATTGCTCTATTTAACCCTATTTTTATCTCGATGTACCACGTTGCAGCATGGTTTAAGCCACCAGGCCAGCGGCAGTGTCAATTTTGAAGACAGCAACAAGCAAATTTGTGAACAGCCTGTTTGGCCAGCTTTTCATGCTGGTCATGACTTTACTCTTTATATTGACAATTTCACTTGCCGCCTACAACTCATATCTGTTATCGCGCGAGGAAGCACGCGATCTGTATGACACAGCTATCGACAACACGGAATTTGTGGCGCGCAATATTGAAGCGCAACTGGCCAGTGACAATCCAGGCGCCGTTAGTCAGGCATTGAAGCTGCTGGCAACGCGGCCCAACATACACCACGCCGAGGTGATTGACGCAGCCCAGACCTATCGTATTACGGAAGAAACTGGCACCAGCCATTCATTTTCCGGCCGACTGCCGGTGGAAGCGCTGGGCATCCTGAAAGGGGCAAACCGGACGGTTGTTTATGGCGACCTTGAGTTGGAGATCTACGAGCCCCTGCTCAATGATGGCAACATAATCGGCGTTTTGATTGTCATGGTCGAGCGGGAAGATTACTGGCTGATCACTGCAACGAATTTGCGCAATTACATGGTTGCGGGGATGCCTGTTGTGATCTTTGGCTGCATTCTTGTTTTCCTGATGGCCGGCAGGATTTCACGTCCCGTTCAGACACTGGCTCGACAAGCCCATAGCGTATCTGAAGGGTTTCTGGATACGGACATTCCCGTTGCCGGTACCACAGAAACCAAGCAGCTAGGCCTTGCCCTGCAACAGATGCTGGATCGTCTCTCGGTCAGCCTTGACGACACCAGGGCCTATGCGGAAGAAGCACGCCAGGCTGCTGAAAATGCCGAAATGGCATCCAAGGCAAAGTCAGAGTTTCTGGCCAATATGAGCCATGAAATTCGTACACCCATGAACGGGGTTATTGGCATCTCTGAAATTCTGTTAAAAACCGATCTGGATACCAAACAGCGCGAACTGACGGAAATCATTCTGTCTTCCGGTAGCAGCCTGGTAACCATCATCAACGACATCCTGGATTTTTCCAAAATCGAGGCTGGCAAGATGTCTCTGGTAGAAGAGCCATTCAATCTGCGCACGTCCATTCAGGATGTCATGGCAATCGTCTCGACACGGGCGCGGGAAAAGGATATTGAGCTGCTTGTAGAGTACGACCCGGCCCTTCCGGAGGGCTTTGCCGGAGATGGTGGGCGCATTCGTCAGGTCATTACAAATCTGGTTGGTAATGCCGTCAAGTTCACAGATCGCGGGCACGTCGCAGTACGTGTCTCGGGCAGTGTCCAGGGTGAAGACAGCAAAACGGCTTGCCTGCGTATTGAAGTGGAAGATACCGGCATTGGTATCGCCGCCAGCAAGATCGAACGGATATTCGAACAATTTGAGCAAGGCGATAACACCAGTACCCGTAAATATCAGGGTACGGGTATTGGTCTTGCGATCTCCCGCAGCCTGGTCGAACTGATGGGTGGACAGATCGGGGCTGAAAGCCTGCTCAATCAGGGCTCTACATTCTGGTTCGAAGTTTCTCTGCCTATTGACGAAAACGTCTCCTCTGGCAGATATGAGGCAGCTGTGGATCTTCATGGTCTGCACATCCTCATCGTCGATGATAATGCAGACAACAGACGCATCCTGATTGACCAGACAGCAAGCTGGGGCATCAGTGCCGTTGCGGCAGCCTGCGCAAATGAGGGCATGATGTCTGTCATCAGACAGCGCGAAACAGGCAGGCCTTTTGACCTCATCATCACGGACTACAACATGCCCGGTCAAAACGGCGTTGAATTTGCTCAAGCGCTGACTTCCGGCGAGAACCCGTTTACTGGCCCCATCCTGATGCTGTCATCATTGAATGAGCGATCAGAAGCAACAGATGCCACAAGGGGGCTGTTTGACATGTGGCTGACCAAGCCGGTACGTGCGTCGCAGTTGATGGATGCCATTAGTGCAAGCCTGTATAATCATGGCATTCAGGGACTGCGGCAAACTGGCGCGAAACTGAAAGCTGCCAGTGCTGTACCAGACGAGCCAAAACCGTCAGACCCGGACAAACAGAAGCTGGATATTCTGGTTGCGGAAGATAATGTTGTCAATCAGATGGTGATCAAGACAATGCTGCAAGGCCTCGATGCAACTGTGCGCCTGGCAGATAATGGCCGTCTCGCTGTTGAAGCTTTCAAAGCACAAACGCCGGACATCATCATTATGGATGTCTCCATGCCCGAAATGGATGGCCTGCAAGCCACCCGCAGGATACGAGCCCTTGAATTGGACGCAGGTGATAACCGTGTACCAATCATCGCTGCCACAGCCCACGTCATGGAACAGGATCAGCGCCGCTGCATGGAAAGCGGCATGGACGCGGTCATCACCAAGCCGATCAAACAGGCCCTGCTTATGGACATGATCAATAATTGGACCGGGGACAATAAGGAGAAAAACCTCAGTCAGGCAGGCTAGGGTCAGGACCCATTAATGTCGCCATTTTGGCGCAGCGAGGATTTGCGGTGATTAGGAGAAGACTTGCAGGAATGGTTGCCCCCTTTCAAAAGTCTTCGACGACATGCATCGTAAATCCTCGCTGCGTCCCCAAGGGATCGGGCCAAATGGCCTTCTCACATTGTTGCAAGCCCTTGAAAGTAGAAATACTTCCTGCGGCCTTGCGCCTTGTGAGCAGGCCATTTGACCTCGACCAAAAAGGTGAGATTAATGGGTCCTGACCCTAG
>JALEGJ010000041.1 GCA_022763115.1 Aquisalinus sp. | reverse complement strand
TTAATATCGCCATTTTGGCGCAGCGAGGATTTGCGATGATTAGGAGAAGACTTGCAGGAATGGTTGCTCCCTTTCAAAAGTCTTCGACGACATTCATCGTAAATCCTCGCCGCGTCCCGAAGGGATCGGGCCAAATGGCCTTCTCACATCGTTGCAAGCCCTTGAAAGTAAAATACTTCCTGCGGCCTTGCGCCTTGTGAGCAGGCCATTTGACCTCGACCAAAAAGGTGAGATTAATGGGGCCTGACCCTAGATATCCGGCCTCTGCCCCTGTTCATCTGCTCCCATAACATCCGCCAGCAGATCATCCATGGACTGCGGAGCCTGCTCGCCGACCAGCTGCAGCGCAACTGGACGGTTTTCAGGGGCGGGCAGGACTTGCCCTGTAACAAGCACGGGTGCCCTGTCAGCCATAACAGGTGCCGGTTCGGGGTCGCTCCGCATCATCTGCTCAAGCCATCTCATGAGACCAGGGGCACGGACAGGCGGTTGCCATTCTTTATAAGGAATATCTGGACGACCACGCAGGCTTGCAGACATCATCTCACGCCAAATCTGTGCTGGTATATTAGAACCACTAACAGCATCCGCCTCTGTGCCCATGGGGGTGTAATCATCCTTGCCAAGCCAGACAGTGCCGACAAGGCCCGCCGCATATCCTACAAACCATGCATCACGGCTATCCTGTGTGGTACCGGTTTTTCCTGCTGCGGCGTAGCCAGAAATTCTTGCGGCGACACCGGAGCCGCGCGAAACAACTTGTCGGAGCATGTGTGCTATTGCCGTATGCGTTACCGGATCAATCAACTGTCGTGAAGGCGTGATCTCGCGGGCATAGAGCAGCTTCCCGGATTTACTGTAGACAGAGGTTATGGAGAAGGGTTGTGCATCCCGGCCATCATTCGCGAATGGCAGATAAGTTCCTGTCAAGGCAAGCGGCGTTGTCTCGTTCACGCCAAGGGCCAGAGCAGCACCCGGATCCAGCTTGCCGCGAAACCCGAGACGCCGTGCTGTAGCAATAACACGCTCACGCCCCGTTTCCTCCTGGACATGCAATACAGCTGCATTCAGAGACCGGGCCATCGCTTCCTGCATCTCAATGCTACCATAGTATCGATCCTTATAATTTGTAGGCTGCCAGTTTCCTATCTGCACAGGTGTATCAAGAACCACATCATCAGGCTGCATACCTGCTTCCAGCGCAGCCAGATACACAAACGGCTTGAATGCAGAGCCTGGTTGCCGCTGGGCATTGAGAGCGCGGTTATACTGGCTGGTCTCATAATCACGCCCGCCAATCAGCAGACGGATTGCGCCCGTTCTCTCCATCGCAATCGCCGCAATCTGAATATCTTCCGTAAATCGCCTGTCTGTCTGCGAAAGCTGCTCGACGAAGTCTTTCATCCTCAGATGCGCAGCGACATCAAGAGTTGTGTGAACAACAATGTCCTGCCGCGCCGCGCCGAATACATCCTGCAGCTCTGCCATGACGTAATCCGTGGCGTACGGCACCGGATTGCTCTGCATATTGAGGCGCGCGACTGGCCCATTCACCAGCGTTTCCATGGTTTCCCGGCTGAGGTAACCAGCGTCATGCATCGCGCGAATGACCACACGGGCCCTGTCACGCGCAGCATCGGGACTGGCGGATGGGGAATATCTGGAAGGGGCTTTTAGAAGCCCGGCCAGCATGGCCGCTTCGCCAACTGACAGATCCTCCGGTTTCTTGTCAAAATACCTGTGGCTGGCTGCACGCAATCCGTATGCGCCTGCACCAAAATAGACGCTGTTGAGGTACAGCGCGAGAATTTCATCTTTGGAGTAGGCTGTCTCCAGTCGGAATGCGAGCAGCATTTCCTGAATCTTACGCTTCATCGTTTTCTCGGGTGTCAGAAAAGCGTTTTTTGCGAACTGCTGCGTGATGGTTGAGCCGCCCTGACGAATATCCCCGCTTCGCACATTAACAATCAGTGCTCGCCCTATTGCTAGCGGGTTAATCCCCAGATGATGATAAAAATTGCGGTCTTCTGTCGCGACAAATGCCTGTACCACATGAGGAGGCAGGTCCGCTATGACAACGCCCTTGCTATGGATGTTGCCGTAATGGGTAATGACATTGCCATCGATATCCAGAAGCGTAATCTGGTGCTGAACTTTGCGCTCATCCAAAGCTGAAACAGATGGTAGATCGCGGGAGAAGTGTAAGAGAGCGGCCACAGCCGCCACAAAGCCTAGAAAAGCCACGAAACTGGCGTGATAAAGAAAGCCACCGGTAAACCGGAGCAAGTTCGACCAGAAGCTGGCGCTTTGTTTTCTCGCAGCAGGCCTTTTGCGCCGCGTGCTGGCCGCACGGCGTTTTCTGACAGGCGATGTTCTTTTGCCCGTTTGTGTGGCTGTTTTCCTGGTCGAGGTTTTTGCAGACGTCTTTCGTGCAGGCGCTCGCTTAGACGCAGCTCTTCCGGCCTTCTTACTTGTCCGTTTGCTAGTTTTACCCGGCCCTGAAGTGTTGCGCTTTCGGCTCATGGGCAGAACGTCGCGACAAGCTGTTAAAAGAGTTTGAACGGCAGCCTATACAGCAGGCTTTTACTATACTTTTCAGTCAGAAACTTCATACATAAAAAAAAGCCGCAGCTCGAAGCTGCGGCAGTTTAATAGGGAGGAAACGCCCAGAAAGGGCATTGACGTCCAACGACGTCTGATTTGAGACTAGATCGAGGTTTGGAATAACGCGACCATTTTTTGCATCGCAACATAAATTTAGGCATTGATTTCAATAATCGGATCTAAATTAGAATATTCTATTAATTTTAGATGATTTTATAGGTTTATAATCTCATTCTGAATTCGAAATTAAAACTTACCTCACCTTTAACAATACATCTTTGACATAAACTGCAAGCCCCATAAACAACACCTTTTAGGAAATGGTGACCCATGGACGATAATAAGGAAGCTGAACCGGAAAAGCGCAAGAGCACCTTGAAGAAGATCGGCTCTGGTGTGGCGCGCCTTGCAAAAGCGAAACAGAAATTTCCCATGCCGACTGCGCAAAGCGGCCTGAAAATCGTGATTGCAACAGACGCCTGGAAACCGCAGTTGAACGGTGTTGTGACGACACTCGACACGCTGGGTACGATTCTGACCGGGCTGGGGAACCAGGTCATCTACATCACGCCGCAGGATTTCAAATCCGTGCCCATGCCAACGTATCCGGAGATCAGACTTTCGCTTTTCCCGAACCGGAAAGTTGCCAAGATTATCAACGACTTCAAGCCTGACGCCATCCATATCGCGACAGAAGGCCCGATTGGCCGCGCAGCAAGGCGGTTTTGCCGACGTCGGGGCTATCCTTACACCACGTCTTTTCACACGCGGTTCGCGGAATACACCCATGAGCGGTTCAAGGTGCCGATTGAGTGGGGTTATGCTTTCCTGCGCGACTTCCACAAATATGGTGAGACGATGATGGTGGCCACGCCGGGCCTGATCGCGGAACTGGAAGAGCGCGGGTTCAGCAACATGAAGCTGTGGAGTCGGGGCGTTGATACAAGCGTTTTCAAGCCAACGCCATCTGATGTCATGGCTGACCTGCCGAAACCGATTTTCACGTATGTTGGCCGGATCGCGGTTGAGAAGACCCTGGAAGACTTCCTCGACCTTGACCTGCCGGGCTCGAAAGTGATTGTCGGGGCTGGTCCGCAGGAAGAAGAATTGAAGGCCAAATATCCCGAAGCGCATTTTATGGGCAAACATTTCGGTGACGATCTGGTCAAGTATTACTCCGCGTCGGATGTGTTCGTCTTCCCTTCCCGCACCGATACTTTCGGGCTTGTGAATGTTGAAGCTCTTGCCTGTGGTGTGCCGATTGCTGCCTTTCCGGTGCGCGGGCCGCTGGAAATTATGGAAGACGCGCCGGAAGGGGCGGGTTGCCTTGATGAGGACCTGAAAAAGGCTTGCCTTACTGCCCTTGAGCGGCGTAATGCGGAAGAATGCCGTGCGCATTCCATGAATTTTTCCTGGGATGCGGGTGCGCGGCAATTTATCTCCA
>JALEGJ010000040.1 GCA_022763115.1 Aquisalinus sp. | reverse complement strand
GGAAGCCTTGCTTTGCAGCACGGACACGTGCAGCAGAAGCGCCCAGATCATTGTTGTTGTTCATGGCCTCCAGAATGAGACTGTTCAGGGTCGGGTCCGCGAAGCTCTCGACCCAGTTCAGGGGCAGCGGCTGGTTGCTGCCTGCGGATGTCGCGTCAGAAAGGGAAGTCCACTCAGCAGGTGCTGTAATTGGTGCCAGCAATTCTTCCGGCGGTTGGGTCGCACAGGAGGCAAGAACAGCACAGACAGCCACGACGGACGTGTGTCGGAACAGATTTTTCATACAAATAACACGCGGCCGGAGACCCGGCAGCATTCCCTCTCAAATTACACGCCCTGTTACACACATAGTAACATATACCAGCGACGCCATATCTCTTACGTGGTCAACTAAAATGGTTTTAACCTTTTATGGTTAACGAAACGGGTTTTCTTCCCCAGTTGCCACCAAGGCTCTTAATATAGAGTGGGCAAACCGGGGGTAGATAAGTTTTTTCAAAAAAAACAGTGGGTTACGGATAGGGGTCTGTTTCTTTAACGCACCTGTTTCATGGGCAAGGCCGAGACATTATCAGCGACGCCTGAGGATTAAGATTTGGTAGCACTTATTTAATTGGCCGGCGTTGCCAAAACATCACGTCGGGCGGCGCGGGTTGCTGCGGCGCAGATATTGTGGTGTTCCGGCATGAGGAGAGGGGGGCGCTGCGCCATAAGCCGGTTTGGTCTGGCCTTCTGGTGCGGCCAGCGTTGCACTCATGTCAGAAGATATGTCACTGATCTCAACCGCATCATTGCTGCCTTTAGGCAAAAGTGACATCCAGCAGCCGCCAATTAGTATAAAGGCGATCAGTCCCAGCAGAACGGTCAATGACCAGAAAAACAAGGGATCACTAAAATCCAGCATTATGCCCCCACAATAATCTATACGCCCGGGTATAGGCTACGTCAGGGAGGGGATTTTGAAAAGAGGCAATTCGCTTTGGAGGCCACGCCCGGAATCGAACCGGGGTACACGGATTTGCAATCCGCTGCGTCACCACTCCGCCACGTGGCCTTGTCGCGCTGGTGAATGTGCGCTTCTAAACTTCACATGACTTTCAGTAAAGCAGAATGATAGCCGGAATGCAGAATGATCGGGATTTTTCGTCTCTGACGTGCCTTCATAGATGCGGATTGCGCGGCAGGGCAGATATGCTTATGACCGCCCTCTGATCTGGACGATAGAGAGTGACCAAGAATGGATTTCGCGACAGCGCGCAAGCATATGGTGGACAGCCAGGTTCGCCCGAATGATGTGACCAACGCAGCCCTGCAACAGGCGATGGAGACCTTGCCGCGCGAGCTGTTTGTGCCGGGCAATCAGCAGAGCATGGCGTATGCCGAGATGGATATTACCCTGTTTCCGGGCCGCTATCTGTTGCGGGCGCGGGATTTTGCCAAGCTGGTTCATGCCGCCGGGATTAAGCCAGATGATCTCGTGCTCGATATCGGTTGTGGGTATGGGTACTCTTCGGCCGTGCTCGCGCGCATTTCCGGCATGGTCATGGCGCTGGAAGATAGTGAGGAACATGCCAGTGCGGCTGAGACAAAGCTGGCTGATCTGGGCCTTGATAATCTTGTCGTCTTGCATGGGCCCTTGACTGAAGGTCTGCCCAAGCAGGGGCCATATGATGCGATCGTGCTGGCCAGCGGCGCCGTGGAAGACGTGCCGCCGGCGTTGCTGGGGCAACTGAAAGACGGCGGGCGTCTTGTTTGCATCAGGATGGACAAGACGCCGGGTCAGGCCATGGTCTATGTCAAATCCGGTGATAGCATCGGACGGAGCGCTGTTTTCGAGGCCAGCCCGGCGGGAATCATCTCAGGGTTTGCCCGGGAAAAAGCCTTCGCTTTCTAGTTGTGGTACAAATTGTGGGATAATGCTGCGGCCTTTTCCCCTACATTTTGTGGTCTGGATGACACAAATACTAATTTTGGGTAAAAAACGGTCTTGATCGGCTAGGCGAAGCGCCAGAAACAGATCCTGTAGCAAAAATTTCAGGATGAGAGTGATGGCAAACGCGCAACCCGAACCGAGCATGGATGAAATTCTCGCGTCCATCCGCCGGATTATCGCTGAGGATGAGCCGGATCAGCAGGCAGAAGCCCCAACGCCGCCACCCGTTCCTGAGGCTGCAGCTGCAACACCGTCAGCAGCATTACAGGTGACAGAAAAGTCTGAGCCGGCCCCTGCGGAGGAAGAGGTGTTTGCGGCAGAGGCTGAAGAGTCTGCCTTTGCAGATAGCGGGAGCTTTGATGCGGAAGACGAGTTCGATGCGGTATTCGATCAGCCCGAGACGGTTGCCGAGGAGCCAGCACCGCAAGTGAGCGCCCCAGCACCGACGCGCCCGGCGCCGGAAATGCAGGCGCGGGTAGAAGCCCCGCAGCCTCAGGTGACACCTGAGCCATCCGTTGCGCCGACTGCACCTGTACAGGCAGAGGCGCCGGTTCAGCAGCGGGCGGAGCCGGTCGAGCCGGTCTTGAGCAATTACAGTGATGCGGCCCTGCAGGCAGGCGTCGCGACAACGCCGCGCATCGTGCGTAAACCATCTCCGGCGCAGGACGAGAGTGTGCCTGCCCAACAGCAAACACGGGTGGAAGAAGCCTTCCAGCCGGAAGAAACCAAAGAAGTTCCGGAGAGTGTCTTGAGTGATTCAACTGTTGCGACATCCACAACGGCTTTTGCCGCTCTGGAAGAGAACATTCGTCTGTCCAACGCCAGCAGCGACACATTGCAGGATGTTGTGGAGCGGATGCTGGAGCCAATGTTGCAGCAATGGCTCGACACAAATCTCAGCCGCATTGTGGAAGAAAAGGTTGAGGACGAAGTGCGTCGTATCTCGCGTCGCCGCTAACCTGCCGACCCTGTCAGTATTTCGTGAAGAACCGGCCTTCTGGGCCGGTTTTCTCTTTTGCGTTGCACCAGCGACCGTCATATAAGCGCGCATTCCGGATAAGATGACAGACAGGACTGGCGGCTGTGAAGACGATCGAGAAGAATTTCAACTACGCGGAAGCAGAGCCACGCATTTACGAGGCGTGGGAGAAAGAAGGCTGCTTCAGGCCCGGAGATAATCCGAATGCAGAGAACTACTGTATTGTTATCCCGCCACCAAATGTTACCGGCTCCCTGCATATGGGGCACGCGCTCAATAATACGTTGCAGGATGTGCTGTGCCGGTTTGAGCGGATGCGTGGCAAGAATGTGCTGTGGCAGGTCGGGACTGACCATGCCGGGATAGCAACGCAGATGGTTGTTGAGCGCCAACTGGCGGAGCGGCAGGAGAAAAGCCGCCGCGAACTGGGGCGTGAGGCTTTTCTGGAAAAGGTCTGGGCCTGGAAAGAGGAGAGCGGTGGCACCATCACGCGCCAGTTGCGCCGCCTCGGGGCGTCCTGTGACTGGACGCGCGAGCGCTTCACCATGGATGAAGGTTTGTCCGAAGCTGTACGGAAAGTCTTCGTTCAGCTGTATAAGGAAGGCCTGATCTATCGCGACAAGCGCCTCGTCAACTGGGACCCGAAATTTGAAACCGCGATTTCCGACCTCGAAGTGGAGAACACGGAAGTCAACGGCCATATGTGGCACTTCAAATATCCGCTCGCGGGTGGCGAAACCTACGAATATGTGGAGAAGGATGAAGACGGTAACGTCACGTTGCGCGAGGTCCGTGACTACATTTCCATTGCCACGACACGTCCCGAGACCATGCTGGGCGATGGGGCGGTTGCGGTTCATCCGTCTGATGAGCGCTATGCGCCGATTGTCGGCAAGTTGTGTGAAATTCCAGTCGGGCCGAAGGCGCATCGCCGCCTGATCCCGATCATTACCGATGACTATCCTGACCCGGACTTTGGCTCCGGGGCTGTGAAGATTACCGGGGCGCATGACTTCAACGACTATCAGGTGGCGCGGCGTAACAACATTCCGATGTATCGCCTGATGGACTGGCAAGCCGCCTTGCGGGACGATGGTGCGCCCTACGCGGAGGAAGCTGCCAAGGCACGCGCCTTGCTGGAGGCAGAGGGTGCGCCGGATACGGCCTATGTTGATACGATCAATCTGGTGCCGGACAATTATCGCGGGCTTGATCGCTTCGAGGCACGCAAGAAGATCGTCGCGGATATTGATGCAGAAGGCCTGATGATCGAGATTGAGGACAAGCTCATCATGCAGCCATTCGGGGATCGCTCGAATGTGGTGATTGAACCGATGCTGACGGATCAGTGGTTTGCCAATGCCGAGGAACTGGCAAAGCCGGCGATTGAAGCGGTGGAAAGCGGCAAGACCAGGTTTGTGCCGTCCAACTGGGACAAGACCTATTTCCAGTGGATGCGGAATATCGAGCCCTGGTGTATTTCCCGCCAGCTCTGGTGGGGACATCAGATCCCTGTCTGGTATGGGCCGGACGATGAAATGTTTGTTGCCGAAACGGAAACTGAGGCGCTTGCGGCAGCTGAAGCGCATTACGGCAAGGCGACAGATCTGAGGCAGGATGAAGACGTTCTTGATACGTGGTTTTCCTCGGCATTGTGGCCTTTCTCGACACTGGGCTGGCCAGAAGATACGCCGGAACTGGACAGGTTTTATCCGACGACTGTTCTGTCCACAGCTTTTGATATCATCTTCTTCTGGGTGGCCCGGATGATGATGATGGGGCTGCATTTCCGGAAAGAAGTGCCGTTCCACACGGTTTATATTCACGCCTTGGTACGTGATGAAAAAGGACAGAAGATGTCCAAGTCCAAGGGTAATGTCATTGACCCGCTGGATTTCTGCGAGAAGTACGGTACGGATTCGCTGCGCTTTACACTGACGGCGATGGCGGCGCAGGGGCGTGACCTGAAACTCGCCGAGAGCCGGGTCGAAGGTTATCGCAACTTTGGCACCAAGCTGTGGAACGCGGCCAAATTCACGCAGATGAATGAATGCCGGTTGGATGAAACCTATGACCCCGCAGCTGTTTCTTCTGCCCTCAACAAATGGATTGTACACGAAGCATCTGCTTGCGCTACCGAAATGACAGCGGCGATTGAGGCCTATCGTTTCAATGATGCGGCGGGAGCGATTTACAGCTTTACCTGGCACAAGTTCTGTGACTGGTTCCTGGAATTCGCCAAGCCTGTTTTCAACGGCGAAGACGAAGCGGCCAAGGCCGAAACGCGCGCCACAGCAGCCTATGTTCTGGATCAGATCCTGATTATGCTTCATCCGATTATGCCGTTCATCACGGAAGAATTGTGGGCAACCCTTGCGACGCGTAATGACCACCTTATCAATGCCAGCTGGCCGAAAGCAGACGTCAGCCACCCGGAAGCCGGTGCTGAGATGGAAGACCTGATCGGGCTTATCACCAGCATCCGTTCTGTCCGCACGGAGATGAATGTGCCTGCCGGGGCAAAAGTGCCATTGGTGCTGGTGGGCGACGCCACGGCAGCGGCAGATATGCTGGATGCACATGCTGACCTGATCAAACGCCTTGCCCGTATCGAGATGATCTCGCGGGCAGAAGACCTGCCGACAGGCGCCGTACAGATTATCAGCGCCGGCGCCACCTTTGCCCTGCCGATTGCGGATGTAATCGATATTTCTGCCGAAATTGCGCGCTTGCAGAAGTCGGCTGACAAATTGCAGGGGGAGATTACCGGCATCGACAAGAAACTTTCCAACAGGAATTTTGTCGACAAGGCCCCGGCGGAGGTTGTCGAAGCACAACACACCCAGAAAGCTGCTGCGGAAGAGAAACTCCGTGAGCTGCAAACTGCCCTGACACGGCTGGCCGAACTCGCCGGATAGTTTTTTTTGGCGCCGCGCCTCATCCTTCGACACGCCCTCATCCTGAGGAGCCGCCGCAAGCGGCGTCTCGAAGGACCAGGGCGGCTCAGGATGAGGTGCCCGTTGGTCGGGGTTTGGGACAGGACGTAGGCGTCATCCTGAACAAGCGACCATAGGTCGCGCAGATTCAGGATCCATGGATCATGTGGTCTATTCCCGCAGAGGTGGTGGGCATGCTTTTGCTGGCGCAGCGCGATTCTCGCACATCGACCCTGAACACTGTTTTGGCCATGGGTCCTGAATGATTGCTGGCGCAATCTTCAGGATGACGAATCGTGAGTTGGGCAGCCGTGGTGGTCAGGTCATGGTGGCGGTGCTGTTCATCAGATCGCGATTATTTTTTTGTGCTTTGCGGGCGGCTTTTTCCTGACGGCGGCGCTCGGCGCGGGGGAGATTTTTTTTCGCAAGGTCGGGTGAAGGCAGGCCCGGCGAGGGGAGCGTGGCTGATGGTCGTGCCGGATTATTTTTTTCGCTGTCAGTGGTGGTGGCTTCTCCAATAGCCTCGTCGATGGCCTTGTCGATCACGGCGCTGGCTGGCCGGGTTGGTGCTTTTGTTTCTGGCGGTGTGGCTGGCGCTGATTCGGCCTCTTGTTGGATTTCCTCCTCTTTTCTGCGCGCCGCCGCAAGGTCCCAGCCCATGCTCTCTTTCAGCTCTTCCAG
>JALEGJ010000039.1 GCA_022763115.1 Aquisalinus sp. | reverse complement strand
TTCAAAACTGAAACGATCAGTATTGAGATCGAAGAGTTTGGTGAGGTGGAACACAAGGCCTTTATGCCGCAGGGCGGGGCATTCACTTATTCATGGGAAGTGGTGGGGGATACGCCCAATGGCGGTGTGTATTTCGATTTCCATGGCCACCCGTCATCGGCAGATGCGGACAAGTATCCGGAAGGCTTCGAGCAATCTTACGGGGAGGGCGAAGTGCGTGCGCAAAGCGGCGTCTTGAATGCCGGTTTTCCGGGCTATCATGGCTGGTTCTTCCTGAACCTTGAGGAGCGTCCCGTTACGCTCAACCTGACAATCAGCGGGTTTTACGACAGCCATCAGGAAATGTATCGTGCCGTCGAGGGCACGATTGTCCATTCAGCAGATTTCTAGGATCTATCCTGGCCGAAGCGGAGCAGATTTATGTCAACACAGTCAGCACAATACACAAGGGTTGCAATTACCTTGCACTGGATCATCGCGGTCCTGATGATTGCGCAGCTGATTGGCGGCGAAATTATGGGGCAGCTTCAGCCGATCACGTTCCGCTTTGAAGTCTATCAGCTGCATAAATCTTTCGGGATTATCGTGCTGCTCTTGTCCTTTGCGCGCCTTGGTTGGCGACTGCGGCATACGCCGCCCCCGTTGCCTGCTGACATGGAGCCATGGGAAAG
Organism: Aquisalinus sp.; assembly: GCA_022763115.1. Classification (GTDB taxonomy): domain Bacteria; phylum Pseudomonadota; class Alphaproteobacteria; order Caulobacterales; family Parvularculaceae; genus Aquisalinus. The sequence goes on along the minus strand of JALEGJ010000039.1, from coordinate 36,446 downwards.
GCATGTCGCAAAGCTAACGCACATTCTGTTCTATGTGCTGATTATCGGCATTCCCATGGCAGGCTGGCTAATGGTTTCTGCGTCCCCCAGAAATATCGACACGATGATTTTCAAGATCATCCCTTGGCCGCACGTGCCGGGCATCCCCCAGAGTGAAGCGCTGGAGAGCCTGTTCAAGGATATCCATGATTATATGGCTATTGCGGCGGTTATCCTCATCGTGTTGCACGTCGGTGCAGCCCTCAAGCACCACTTCGTCAAGAAGGATGACGTGCTGACACGGATGATACCGGTTCTCAAGAAACGGTCGTGATCTCTAAGGCGTTACGATCGGGAACCAGAATTCCGGCTGGTCAAGTGACTGAAGAAAAGCGCGAACAGCCAGTGCGTCACCGGAGATTGCCAGTTTACCTGAAAGGGTAAGGGCCGGGACATTGGCCGTACCAAGGAGAATGCTGTCGAACGTCTCCCGGCTCATCCGCACACTTGCGCTGGCGTCATCGTCGCCACCAGCGCGCGGCACGATCACATCAGAGCTGACATGGACGGCTATCTCTTCATCCGTGTCTGTAAAGACGAAATTGATGATATAAGGATCACGCTTCATTTTTTCCGGATTGAACCGTGAGGCCATTGCATTGAACAGATCCATGGTTGGCACAGCGCGCACAAATTCCGGGTTGGATAGCTGCGGATTGATCCCGTCGAGGATGCCATTGCGCAACTCGCTGGCGGCAACGAGATAGTAACTGCGCCAGGCCCCGCTTTCGGCCTGGAAACCAAGCTGCTCGTAAGAGGAGGCAAGCCATTGCCGTGCCATCTCATTGTCGGCATCCGCAAACACCAGATGGTTGAGCAACTCTGCCGCCCAGCGGTAGTCACCTTTCTCGAACGCCTCAATCCCGAGCGCCAGGACACTTTCAGCGCCGCCCATCGCATCCACATAGCGCGCGGCTGTGATCTCTGATGGCAGGGCGTGATACTCGGCCGGGTTACCACTCCACCAGCCAAAGTAAAACTGATAGACAGCCTTGGTATTATGATTGAGCGTACCGTAATAGCCGCGTGTGCTGAACATATCCGTTGAGAACGTTGGCTCTGCCAACATCTCCGCCGCTTCTGTCATGGTCGCACCGGCATTGGCCTGCCGCAGGGTCTGGTCATGGACATAACGATAAATATCGCGCTGGCCGGTCAGGTATGCCCTGACATTTTCCTGCCCCCAGGTCGGCCAGTGATGGGATGCAAACACAACATCCGATCTGTCGCCATAGTCAGCCAGCACGCTGTCAATCACGCGAGACCATGAAAGGGCATCGCGTACTTTCGCCCCACGCGGCGTCAGGACGTTGTGAAACGTGCCACTGGCGACTTCTGCCGTGCAAAGGGCGCGTTTCTCCGGCAGATAAAACATGAACTCGGATGGTGCTTCGGTGCCAGCCGCGTCGATAAATTCGAAGGTGACTCCATCAATGACGCGTGTACCCTCGCGCACTTCTTCTGTTGGCAGAACAAGGCTGATGCTGCCGCGCGGGATACCGGGGCCGAGGCCTGAACTCACATGCGCCGTTTCATTGCGCGGGATACTGGAGCCAAACATGAGAATGGCCCGGCGCGACATGTGATTACCCGCCAGTACATTTTCAGCAATGGCATGGTCGGCAAAGCCGGTCGGGGCGATCACCGGAACGCCGCGCGCAGCGATCTCTTCTTCATTGATGACACCGCGCGCACCGCCGAAATGATCCACATGGGAGTGGGTGTAAATCACACCACTGACAGGACGCGTACCCAGTGTGTCATTGACAAGTTGCAGGGAGGCTGCTGCTGTTTCCACAGTGGTCAGGGGATCAACAATAATCCAGCCGGTGTCCCCTTGAATGACCGTCATGACCGCAAGGTCGTAGCCGCGCACCTGCCAGATGCCATCTGTCACTTCAAACAAACCATGTAGCGCCGCCAGCTTCGCCTGTCGCCACAGGGATGGATTGACAGTGGCCGGCGCATCGCCAGTCAGGAAATCGAACTGGCGAATATCCCAGACAATATCTCCGGTGGCGGAGCGAATAGCATCATCTTCGATTTTTGCCAGAAAGCCACGGCTGGCGTTGTCAAAGTCAGTCTGATTGTCGAGTGGCAGCCTTGTCGCAACGGATGCGTTCGCAGCATTGGTTGCGGCTGTCGCAATACCGACAGGGGGTTCCTCGAACGCTTCGGAGACGAGAACCTGAGGTGTCTCGCTGCTCCCGCAAGCGGCCAACGTAATGATGCTGGCCACCGAAAAATAGAATTTGAGTTTCATCCGTCCCCTCCGGAAATTCAATTTGCCTAAACCGGCAGCCGCATCGTGGCGCGCAATCCGCCCATGGGTGAACGGTCAAGCACGACCTCGCCGCCATGCGCCCGCACGACATCCCGCACGACCGTCAGTCCCAGCCCTACACCCGCGATATTCTGGCTGCGGGCCTCATCAAGCCTTGAGAATGGCTTGAACGCTTCATCATACTGTTCCGGCTCGATGCCGGGACCATCATCATCAACCGTGATTTCCATCACGCTTTCTTTCAGGGCTGCGGATAGTCTCACTTTGCCAGCGTGCTTGAAGCCATTCGAGACCAGATTGGCGATGGCCCGTTTCAGGGCCTGACGGCGTGCATCAATCTCCAGCGTTTCAGGCATCTCAAGCTCAAGCTCGTGTCCGGTGCGCGCTGTATCACTGACGATTTCCTCGGCGAGCGCGCGCAGGTCGAACATGACCGGGTCTTCCCGGCTCTGGTCGCGGGAGAAGGCGAGATATTCCTCCAGCATCTGTTCCATCTCCGCCACATCCGCTTTCAATTCAGTGGTGTCTTCGCTTTCCGGCATCATGGCGAGGGCCAGCTTCATGCGGGTGAGGGGGGTGCGCAAATCATGACTGACCCCGGCCAGCATGCTGGTGCGCTGATTGATATAGCGTTTGATGCGTTGGCGCATGGCGAGGAAAGCAGCGCCCGCTGCACGCACTTCTCTGGCACCGGATGGCTTGTACTCCGGCATGTCGCGGCCACGGCCAAATGCCTCTGCCGCATCGGCCAGCCGGGTGATCGAGCGCACCTGATTGCGCATGAAGACAATCGATATGTAGCCCAGCAGCAATGTCGTGACGAACAGCCACAGGATAAACACCCAGGCATTATCTGTGTACATTCTTTCGCGCAAGACGAGAAAAACCAGATAGCCGTCATCCAGTTGCACACGTACTTCCACATAATGCCGGAAGCCGGCCACATTGAACCAGTAAGGCCTGTCCAGCGCTTCGGAGAGGCGGGCGTCCAGTGTCGAGCTGTTCACCGCAAAGAAGCCACGCTTGTCATTGGGCGGTATTGTGGCGCCCGGCTCAAACCGGATTGCCATGTCCAGTTCCTCGCGGGCCAGTGAGCCGATCTGGTCTCGGGCCGCGTCATTGCCGGCCTGCCGCCATAACTGGGTGATAAGGGCAATGTTGCCCGCAGAATTGGCCGACAGGTTGCCGCTCACTTCTTCCCAGTGGCGGTTGAAAAAGATCACGGTAATGATGACCTGCGTCAGGAAAATCGGGAAGACAACGATCAGGAATGTCCGGGCGAACAGGCCCTTGGGCATAATCTGGCGCAGCATCGGTCAGTCCACCATCAGGGCGTAGCCGACGCCGCGCACGGTTTGCAGCAGTAGTGGTGTGCGCGGGTCCTGCTCGATCTTCTTGCGCAGGCGCGTCACTTGCACATCTATGGACCGATCAAGCGCTGCAGAAGTTTTCTCGGCAAGCGCAGCACGGGAAATGGCCGCACCCGGTTTCTGTACCAGCACCCGTAACAGGGAAAGCTCGCCCGATGTCAGCTTCACCACTTCATCATCCCGGCGCAATTCGCCTTTTTCCGGGTTGAACCGGCAACGCCCGAAAGTGAATTCTGTCTTGCGGCCTGTGCTCGCTTCCTGCCGCTTCAGGAGATTGCGAATGCGCAGAAGCAATTCTCGCGGCTCGAAAGGCTTTGGCAGATAATCGTCGGCCCCGCGCTCCAGCCCCTCAATCCGGTCTTCGGGTTCTCCTCGAGCGGTGAGCAGAATAATCGGGATATTGGAACTGGCGCGTAAGGACTGGGTCAACTCGAATCCGCTTTCGCCCGGCATCATCACGTCCAGAATAAGCAGGTCGAAGGCAAGCCCGTCCAGCAGGTTGCGCGCCTCGTCAGCATTGGCTGCGACACTCGTCGGAAAACCCTGCTCGGTCAGATACCGTTTCAGGAGACCGCGTATGCGGTCATCATCATCCACGACAAGGATATGCGGTGCGGCTTCGTCCATATATGCAGCCTAGCAGTGACCGGCAGGCCTGAGAATAGGCTGGACTGCGCCATTTGTAAGGTGTCTGACCGAGGGGTTTATCTGCTGCTCCGTCACTTTGACGCCTGTCGCAGGTGAGGCAGGGCATCGCTTGTATAGATGGCCCCGGTCCAGATGGTCAGCGCTGCCGCCGCCCAGAGGAAGAAGATGCCCGCTTCCCTGTTAATGCCATCGACGGGGATCAGCAGGAAGGCGATTGCCAGAAACTGGGCAGCGGTCTTCCATTTTGCGAGCACCGTGACTGTCAGCTTTACCTCCCCGGTCAGGGCCTCCCGCAAACCTGAAATCCAGACCTCTCGCAGGATCATGAGGAGGGCGAGGAACATGTCGAAGCCGCTCAGGGTCTGGTCGGCAATCAGCATGACCAGAACGGCTGATGTCAGCAGCTTGTCAGCAATCGGGTCCAGCGCGGCGCCGAGCGCGGATGTTGTCCGGGTGCGCCGGGCGATATAGCCATCAAAAAAGTCCGTAATTCCGGCAACCAGAAACAGCCCCAGCGCCAGCCAGCGCCACAGAGGGCCTGCCTGCATCAGGCACAGCACCAGCGGCAGGACAAGTGCGATGCGTGAGAGTGTCAGCAAATTGGCCATGGCAAAGGGCTTACGGTGATCCCGGCCTCAGGAAAAGAAATTTTGATGTCACCTTGACGTTACATACCAAAATATATACTTGTCACCTGTAGGTTACAAAGGAGAGTCTGCCATGACCGATAAGGTTGAGAAGTTATCTAAAATGCGGCGCATCATGTTGATGATGTCAGCGGCCAGTTTCCTGACTTGGCAAGTACCGATGATGGATAAGAGCGAGCGACTCGCCGAAACGACAGCCGGGTGGGCTGGTCTAGTTTCCGTGGCGGGTTTTGCTGTCTGGATATTGATCCTCGTCTATCTTGTGGGGCCATGGAGTCGATTGTCACTGAAAAGGGATGTTAATGCGGCCCTCAATGATGAGCTTGTGCGCGCCAACCGGGGCAGGGCTTACACCGTTGGATATATCGCTATGATGCTGACAGCTGCGACCGTTTTTGCACTGGCGCTGTTTGAGCCTGTGAAAGGGATTGAAGCTGCCCATCTTGTTCTTGTTGTGGGAGTTGTCGCGCCAATGTTCTGCTTTGCGGCGCTGGAGCGAAGCTGAATGGCAACAGACAAGCTGCGAAATAAGTTGAAAGAGCATCGGTCCCGCTGCAATCTGACTCAGGCGGAACTTGCTGAAAAAGTAGGCGTCAGTAGAAAGACTATTAACACGGTCGAAAACGGGGTCTTCATCCCGTCTACTATCCTCGCTCTCACACTCGCAAGGGTGTTAGGGGTGCAGGTTGAAGACCTTTTTCAGTTGCCGGATTAAACTGGTTCTGCCGCAGTGCTCAGGCCGAGCCCACTAGCTTGCCGATCATCTTGTCAGGCCACGCCCAGGTCTGGTCATGCAGGGCGATAATCAGCCCGTCCAGGGGCGAGGTGATTTTCTCAGCTGGCCCCATGGCCGGGATAATCTCCGCGATGAGATCACCTTTGCGCACCGTGTCGCCCGGCTTCAGTTTGTAATCGACCACACCCTCTATGGAGGCAGTCAGCCTGTGCATGTTCTCAACAGGAATGGCGTCTCCGAGCAAGCGCGGCATGGCACCGGGATCTCCTTTCAGGCAACCCCGGCGTTGCAGGAAGCGCAACAGGGCTTCGGAGTCGCGGCGCGCATATACGCCTGACACGTCATTGTTGGAGCGTAGCTCAAGCGTTGAGGAGAGACAGGCTTGCGGGATTGGCACGTCTGGGAACTTCTCGGATAATAAAAGCCACGGCCCGCCACACGCTTCATCAAACGAGCCATCGCCGGAATAGCCGGAGAGGAGAACTGCACGCGCATCAATCTCCGCAGCGAGGTCTTTGGCTTCCGGCCATGACCGCTTGTTTGCATAAAGATACAGGACGGCGTGATTATCCGCGTGGAGATCAAGCGCAATGTCAGCATCGCAGGCGTTGCTGATAAGCGTATGCTGCATCTTTTCAAAGGCGCTGGTGCTTTGCTGACCGTCGAGGGCTTTACGCATTTCATTTCGTATCAGAGCGATATTTCCGGCAGGGTCATCAGCAAGTCGCCCGGCAATCGTTTCTTCCACCATCTCGGCGAGGTTCGGAAAGGCGCGGTTGAAGTTCTTGTGGGTGCCTTCCTCCACGCGGCCCTGCATATATTGGCCGACAAGTTGCGACAGGCCGATCGGGTTGGCGGTCGGCACCAGCACGATCTCTCCAATAATCTCGCCGCGCTCGGCCATCTCGGAAAGGCGCTCAATCAGATTGCGCATGATGAGCATCCCTGGCAGTTCGTCAGCATGGAGGGCCGTTTGCAGATATGCCTTGGGGCGCGCGCCGGGCTCTCCAAATTTCAGGATGTCGAGCGTGTGACGTTTGCCGGACAGGTCTTCGCCTAGGTCCACGCTTTCGTGCCTGTAAGGTTGCCCGTTACCTTGCGAAGGCTGTGTTGCTGTCAGGGTTTCACTCATCATTTTTTATCCGTTATCTCTGATGGTCGTCGTGTTTTATTCTATTTGCCCCATATGCGTTGCGCTTATAAATGCATCTTTCGCAATGCAGCAATTGACGCCGCACCTAAATGTTGAAATCATATCACAAGGGTCGCGAATAAAATGACAACAAATCGCGCAGGCAAGGGCTCAATTATGCGACACCGGCCTGTCAGGAGCCAATCATGAAATTGCTTTCGACCTCAGTTTATGTCGGTCCTAACATCTTCACGCTGAAGCCGGTCATTCGTTTCACGATAGACTTTGGCAAATATGCAAATCGCCCGGCTTCGGAGTTTGGCGATCAGTTGATCGACCCGTTGATCCGGGAATTACCGGGTTTCGCCCATGAAAAGACTGAATCAGGTGAGTTGTTTCTGGATCGGATGCGCAATGCAGATGATTGCGACCTTGGTGAAGTGATCGCGCGGGTTGCGGTCACCTTGCAGAAACTGGCTGCCGCCCCGCTGAATATCGCCCGTTCTGAAGGCGCTGACAAAGATGGCGTGTCGGAGGTACTATTCGGATATGTCTCCCGGCGCATTGGTCTGGAAGCTGGTGATCTGGCGAGGTTGATCGTCCTTGAGCTGATCGACCCGTCACCCGGCGGCAAGTTCAATCTTGCCGATGAAATCGACGACTTCTTTCACTTTGCCTCTCGTCGAAGCCTTGGTCCATCGGCCATGGCCATCGTCAAGGCGGCCGAAGAGCGGGACATTCCGTGGATCCGCCTCAATCAGGACAGCCTGATCCAGCTTGGGCAGGGGAAATACCAGAAACGCATCGAGGCGGCCCTGAGCAGTCAGACCGCTTGTATCGCGGTGGATATTGCCAAGGACAAGGAGTTCTGTACACAGCTTTTATATGATCTCGGCCTGCCTGTGCCCGAGCAGAAATATGTGCGCAATGGTGATGAGGCCGTGACGGCGGCAGAACGGATTGGCTATCCAGTCGTGGTCAAGCCGGTTGATGGTAATCACGGGCGCGGCGTTTCCGTTAATCTGACAACGGAAAACGACGTCCTGGATGCCTATGACAAGGCAAGCGATCAGGGTTCTGGTGTGATAGTCGAGAAAATGATCGAGGGAGCGGATCACCGTCTGCTGGTCGTGAATGGGACGCTTGTCGCTGCGGCAAAGCGCGTGCCGGCGCATGTCAAAGGGGACGGGAAGTCTACCATTGAAGAGCTTGTGGACCGCGAGAACCTGGACCCGCGTCGCGGCGTTGGTCACGAAAATATGCTGACCCGCCTTGAATTGGATAAAGCCGCGGACAAGATGCTCCGTGAACAACAGATGGATGTCAAAACCGTGCTGGCTGACGGGCAGGTCGCGTATCTGCGGCGCACGGCCAACCTGTCGACTGGTGGTACTGCCGTTGACGTGACGGACACCATTCATCCCGATAACAAGTTCATGGCGGAGCGCGCCATCAAGGCAGTCGGCCTTGATATTGGCGGCGTGGATTTTCTGACCACGGACATCACCAAAAGTTACCGTGAAACCGGCGGTGCAATCTGCGAGATCAATGCAGGCCCCGGCATCCGGATGCATATCTCGCCGTCAGAAGGTACGCCGCGCGATGTCGGCGGGGCCGTAATGGATATGTTGTTCCCGCCGGGAACGCCGAGCCGCATCCCCATCGCGGCATTGACCGGCACCAATGGCAAGACAACCACATCAAGGATGCTTGGACACATCCTGAAAATGTCCGGTCATGTGGTAGGCCAGACCAGTACGGACGCGGTTTCCATTGATGGTAATGTGACCGTGAAAGGGGACATGACGGGCCCGATGGCTGCCAGCATGGTGCTACGTGACCCCGATGTGGATATGGCCGTGATGGAAACGGCACGCGGCGGTATTGTCCGCGCTGGCCTTGGTTATCAGTATTGCGATGTTGGCGCGGTCCTGAATGTCAGTTCGGATCATCTTGGCATGGGCGGTGTGGAAACACTGGACGATCTGGCTCGTGTAAAGCGACTCGTTGTAGAGGTGGCGAGGGACACGGCTGTTCTAAATGCTGATAATATCCATACACTGAAGATGGCTGAATACACGTCGGCAAAGCATATTTGCTATGTTTCACGTAATCCGAACAATGGCCTGGTGCAGGAGCATATCAAGCAGGGCCACCGGGCTGTCGTGCTGGAGCGTGGCACCAATGGTGAGCAGATCGTGATTTACGAGAAAGAGAACCAGATTCCGCTCATCTGGACTCATCTTATCCCGGCGACCGTCGAGGGCAAGGCCATTCACAATGTTGAGAATGCGATGTTTGCCGCAGCGATGGCTTATTCATTGGGCCTGACACTGGACCAGATTCGCGGGGGGCTGCGTACTTTCAACAATACGTTCTACCAGTCACCTGGGCGCATGAATGTCTTCGACGAACATGGCTTCCGGGTCATTCTCGATTACGGCCATAATGAAGCCGCGATTGCTGCCATGGCCGACCTCGTCGAGCGACTGGAGCCGCGCGGCAAACGCATCGTCTGCGTGACCTGTCCGGGCGACAGACGTGATGAAGATGTTGCTGCCAACGCCAATGCTGTCGCCGGCAAGTTCGATAAATATATTTGCCACACGGATGATGATTTGCGTGGGCGAGGGCCAAGAGAAATCCCTGAGATGATGCGTGATGCGCTGATTGCTGCCGGTGTTGAGCCCGAAGCAATCGAGGTTATCCCCAGTGAGGAAGAAGCCGTTGACCGGGCACTTGAACAGGCAAGGCGCAATGATCTGGTCTTGCTGTTCTGTGCCAGTATCACAAGGGCCTGGAAAAAGATCATCTACTTCTCACCTGCGGACAAACCGGACGAGCGAATCGAGCCAGAATCTGAGCCTGAGTTGGACATAAACGTGCCCGAGGGGTATCGCATCGTCAAAGACGACCGGGGCGTCTGGCTGGCGGCGAAGGATTAAGGAAACGCAGATTCCATGACGAGTAGCGCAGCGCTATCACCATCGGCGCAAACGACGCCTGTCCGTCGTATGGCCATTATCGGCGGCAGGCTCGAGGATGACAACCGGGCTGTGTATCGGGAAATGCGGCGACTGGCTGGTGGCAAGATCGCCATTTTCCCGACGGCTTCTTCCGAACCAGTGGAGGTCGGGGAGGAGACTGACGCAGCCTTTCTGAGCCACGGTTTCAAGACGGATGTCATCCCGGTGTATTCGGAAAATGCGCATCAAAGTGCCTTCGATCCGGAGATACTGGCACGCATTGAGGCGGCAGGCAGCGTTTATTTCACCGGCGGCGACCAGGCCAAGATTGTTGCCTCGCTGCTGCAGAACGGTAAAGAGACACCTCTTCTGAAAACCATCAAAAGACTTTTCAAGGGCGGCGGATTACTGGCCGGCTCCAGTGCCGGGGCCGCCATGATGTCCAAAATCATGATTCTTGGCGGCACATCATTTGAATCGGTTGTGCACGGCATAACCGATGATCCGGATGAGCCGGGCCTTCTAGTTGGCAAGGGGATGGGCTTCTTCCCGCACGGACTGGTTGACCAGCATTTCATCAAGCGCGGGCGTCTGGCACGTCTAGTCGTCGCCATGGCCCATACCGGCGTGAAACGCGGGTTCGGTATTGACGAAAATACGGCTTTGCTGGTGGAAGGCAACAAGGCGCGGATTTGCGGTGAGTATGGGGTTATATTTATTGACACGCGCCGGGCCAAATTCGATCAGCAAGCAAACCAGTTTGAAAATTTCCGCATCAGCTATCTGGATGACGGCGATCTGATCGACCTGAAAAACTATGTTGTGACAGCAGCCGAAAGCAAGCGCCGCGTTCGTAACAGCGAAATTGCCTACCGCGCCCCTGTGCGATCCAAACGAAACGCTTTTGGCGCTTATGCCGTCTATGACCTTCTGGCTCGTCTGGTACTGGGCGATCAGGCAAATTATGCGACGGACAGCCTGACGGCGATTGATCCGAAAACTGGCGTGGGGGCTCGTGTGGTACTGGACCGCGTCAAGCGCAGCTCGCGTTGCCTGATCTCCACCCCGGATGATGGCTTGCGGATGACGGCTGTGAATTTCCGGGCATCAATTATGAAGCAGACGGTCGATCCCGTAGTGCAGTCTGAGCGTGGCCTGCGCAGCGCCCGCAGTTTCGGCATGGACCTGAATGAGCGCTCCCGGCTTGTTCTGCTTGGCTCTTCTCCGATCTATTTTGACAAGCGTGAGCAGCAGGAAATTATCAGTCTTGTGGGGGAAGGCCCGGTTGGTGTGTTCGCTGCGGCCTCATCAGAAGCGCGCCGAACAGCCGAAGCGCATGTTGATTTCTTCCGCAACCATGGCGTTGAAGCAGTCGATCTCGGCATTACAATCGATAATGTGGAGTATGCCGCGCGTAATCCTGAACAACTGGATCGCATTGCTTCAATGAAATGCATCTTCATGTGTGGAGGCAATCAGATACGCCTTGTAGAAACTTTATTGCACCGTGGAGAGGAAAGTCAGGTATTGCGCGCCATTGCCAGCGCTTATGCCCATGGGGCCACCCTGATTGCCTCGAGCGGCGCGGTATCTGCTCTGTCAGGGATCATGATTGCCGGTGGCAGCACGTATGAAGCCTTGCGCTACGGTGTTGCCTCGGACCTCGGGCATCAGGGGCTGGTCATCCAGGAAGGCGTCGGGCTTTTTGATTCCGGCATTGCTGACCAGAACATCATGACGGCAAGGCGCCTTGGCCGGCTGGTTGTGGCGTGTGCAGAGGAAAATGAGCGCTACGGGATTGGTGTCTGCGAAGAAAGCGCCGTCATTGCAGCCAAATCAGGGCAGGAGCTCACAGCTATCGGGCGTTACGGTTTCGTCACCGTTGAAACTGACCTGACCCATGATGATGCAGCAGATACCCGTTTCATGGCCCGCAATGTGAAGCTGAACATGTACGGCCCCGGGGATCGGGTAAATCTGACCACGGGTCATGAGGTGCGCATGGCCGAAACAGAAGAAACAAAGCGCGTCTTTGATACGCTGATTGACGGATTGATGCGGGAAGGGACGAGTTCGGACCCTTCGGCACGTCATTCCGTCAAGATCAGTCTCAACCGCACAAGCGACCTCTCGGCCACTGTTGACCTTGAATGCGCGCGTGAGGAGAAAGACGATTAGTCACGGCCAATATAGGGCCCTGACGCCCCCGGGATCAGCTTTGGCAAAACAGCGATATTCTGCTATTGCCACGGACCGACAATCGGTTTGAGTTCAAAGATGCAGCAATTCTCCTCAGGCGGTCAGCAATATGGAACCCAACGCTTCTGCGTGGCACCCATGATCGAGTCGGCGGAAAAGTAAATATTATCAATGGGTTATTGGGTGCCGTGTGCACTATGTGTGCAGTGAAAAATAGTCTGCTTATTGTTACTGCGCTCGACAATGAGTTTTTACATCGTCAATTAATATCAGTATTAAGAGAAAAACTCCGGCTTTTTTTGGCGTAGCGGTTATGAGCCTGTTCTGAAAAACTCTTTAACGATCTCCGCACGCCTTTTTTTGCGCGTGCCGCGACATGAGTATCTCCACATGCTATTATAGATGCATCCACAAAGCTCTGGAGCCAGTGACCCAAAAGTGACCTTTTGGGGCCTTGGTTTCTAGGGGGTAATTCAGTGACCAATTGAAGAAAAAGTTTAAAAAAATTTGCGTAATGTACTCGTGTGTACTACGTACGCAGACGTTTTGGGCAAAGAAGTTCACAGTTTGGAGAGAGCGGATTTATTCAATTGGAAATTCTGCATTTATGCTCCGTAAGCATCTTAAATCGGAGTGTCGAATCTTAATCACTCGTTTTGTTATCCGGCACAGGCGGGCTGGTGGTAAATCTCTTGTCATTTATCTCCAGTTGGAAAAGTCTTCAAAGCTTATGCCCTTATGGCGAAAACGCCATTTGATCAAATACGTAATTTTTACTGAAAATAAAAAATTGACAACGTTGTCTTTTTTTATCAGCTTCATGCTACCAAGACCCGTAGAAGGTCGGACTCAATACAAGTGACGCATATAGGGATATTGAAATGACAGGACTTTTGATCACGTTATCGATGGTTTTGATGGCTGCCTCATCAAACCTTCCTGAAGGTTCCACTCTACACCAGAGTGTCGAAAAAGATGGTTGGACACTCGTATGGAATGATGAATTTGAGGGCAATGAAATTGATCCATCAAAATGGTCACACGAAGTCGACTGCTGGGGCGGTGGAAACGAAGAGCGTCAGTGCTACACCAAGAGACCAGAAAACTCTTACGTAGAAGATGGCTATCTCAATATTGTGGCCCGGTACGAAACCGCATCTGGTCCGGCTTTGCCTCGAAAAATGCGAGAAGGACTCTCTACGGAAGAGAGGCGCGCCAAAAAGACGCAACCATTTACATCCGCTCGACTCAATACAATGGGCAAGGCAGATTGGACATACGGACGGTTTGAGGTGCGGGCCAAGATGCCCAGAGGACAAGGCATGTGGCCCGCAATTTGGATGCTGCCTACGGAAGAACATTATGGTGCTTGGGCTGCGTCAGGCGAAATTGATATAGCTGAGGTGGTTAATCTGGGGGCAAAATGCGAAGAGTGTGAAGGTGGTGTCGAAAATAGTCTGTATGGCACTGTGCATTACGGAGGAGAATGGCCGCGTAATCAATATTTAGGTGAAAAGACGACACTCCCGCCTTCAGAAGACGGCTTTCACGTTTATGCAGTTGAGTGGAAAGAAGGGGAAATTTCGTGGTTCATCGACGATCAGCACTATTCTACTCTAACGTCTGATGATTGGGGCCCTAAAGCACTTTTTACGAGCCTCCCCAAAACGTCACCATTCGATAAACCATTCTATCTAATACTGAATGTTGCCGTTGGTGGCCACTTGCCCGAAGGAAAGAATGAGGGGGGGGTGACGCTAGCAGATTTCCCCAAGGCAATGCAGGTTGACTGGGTGCGCGTGTATCAACGCACCACCGATGATAGTCGGGCAAATTAATGTCTGCTTTGCAAGAGGGGACAAAACCCGAGGACCGAGTGCCGACTTCACAGAAGTTGGTTTACGGAGCGGGCGCTTTCGTCAATAATCTGCTGGCTGGCACAATCGGAAGTATGATGATTGTGTTGAATCTTGGGCTGGGTATGAATCCGGCTCTAGTTGGCTTATTGGCAGCTTTGCCCCGTTTCTTTGATGCGCTCACTGATCCTCTCATGGGGTATATTTCCGATAATACCAGGTCTCGGTGGGGACGTCGTCGGCCTTATATTTTTGTCGGCGCAATTTTGGTCGGAATAATTTTTATAATCTTGTGGCAACTTCCCGATGGCAAAAGTGAAAGTTTCTATTTTAATTACTTCCTGATTGGATCTCTCGCCTTCTACGCGGCGTATACAATTTTTGCGACGCCTTGGGTCGCGCTCGGGTATGAAATGACCCCTGATTACAATGAGCGCACAAGGTTGATGGGTGTTCAGAATTTTATCGGGCAGTTAGCATATTTCATACCCCCATGGTTGCTGTTGATCATGCAAAACGAGACCTTGTTTGACAACATGGTCGACGGAGCGGCGGGGGTTTCGATTGCAATCGGTGTTTTCGTGGTGGTGATTGGTGTTCTGCCTGCAATATTTATCAGGGAGCGATTAGCAGGTGTGGCTGCTGTTTCTTCTGAAGCGAATGCAAGCTCATCTCTTAAGGCGGTTGGTCACAATGTAACCAACTTTGCTGTTGGCTTTGGTAAAGCGTTGATGTTCGTGCCATTTTTGAAGTTGTGCATAGCGACATTTCTGGTGTTCAATGGATTTATCCTGATTGCTGCATTCCAAACTTATGTTCTGATTTACTATGTGTTTGGAGGGGATACGGTTCAGGGCGCTCTGTTTGCCGGGTATGTCGGCACATTATCTACATTTTCGACTTTTGGTGTCATCGCATTGGTGACTTGGGTGGGTACTAAGCTTGGTAAGCGTCGGACTTTCGCGCTGGCAACCTTTCTCTCAATGTTGGGGTATGGGCTTAAATGGTTTTGTTATAATCCTGAGTTGCCCTGGCTTGTGCTGTTGCCAGCTCCGTTAATCGCTTTTGGTCTTGGCGGCTTATTTACGCTGATGCCATCCATGATGGCTGACGTCGTCGACATGGACGAGTTAAAGACGCATGAGCGCCGCGAAGGAATGTATGGCTCCATTTACTGGTGGGTCGTAAAGCTCGGGATGACGGCGGCCTTGGCGGGTGGAGGATTTCTGTTGAATGCTACGGGGTTTGATGTTGAGCTTGGCGGCGATCAATCGGAACGGACTATTTTCCTGCTCAGGCTATTTGATGCTTTCATACCAGTCATAGCCTCTGGATTTGCAATCTGGGCTGTTGCAACTTTTGGTATTACGAAGGAAAAAGCTCGTGAAATCCGGCGTGAACTTGAAGATCGTCGTGGTGCCGTGCCTAGTGCATCTGGATAGTTTTAGGATTGAATTAGAGGTTAAAACCAATGAGTCTGGCTTTAGCAAAGAATACAGAGGAAGATCTTTGGACTATCCTTGAGCAGATGAGTCTGCGTGACAAGATTGGGCAATTGCGACAGGTTGATGGCTCGGGAGGAAGAGCCGATCAATCACTACTTGGGGCAATTCGCGAAGGCAGGGTTGGATCAGTAATCAATGTCGTAGATCCCGTCTTGGTAAATGAGTTGCAACAAATCGCACTCGAGGAAAGCCCATGTGGCATTCCACTCGTTTTTGCTCGCGATGTAATTCATGGTTTCAAAACAATTTTCCCGATACCGCTCGGTCAGGCGGCTACCTGGAATACTGACCTCGCAAAAGAAGCCGCTCGTCTTGCTGCGTCCGAGGCCTACGCTGCTGGTATACGGTGGACATTCGCCCCCATGATAGACGTTTCACGTGACCCAAGATGGGGGCGTATTGCCGAGAGTTTCGGGGAGGACCCTCTTCTGAATGCTGTATTCGGGCGCGCAATGATAGAGGGTTTTCAGGGTGAAGATTTAGCGGCGCTAGGCTCAATAGCGGCGTGTGCAAAGCACTTTGTTGGATACGGTGACTCTGAGTCTGGTATAGATTACAGCTCGACTAATGTCTCGGAGTTTGAGCTGCGGAATGTTCATCTCGAACCATTCAGGGAAGCGGTAGCGGCGGGTGTCGCCTCGGTCATGTCGTCTTTAAGTGACGTGGACGGTATACCGGCGACAGCGCATAGAGAGCTTATTCGTGGTGTGTTGCGCGATGAGTGGGGGTTTGCAGGTCTTGTCGTAAGTGATTGGGACTCCGTAAAGCAATTAACTGTGCATGGCATAACTGCCGATGATAGAGAGGCTGCTTATCAAGCGGCAGAGGCTCGTATCGATATAGAGATGACGAGTGATGCGTATGAAAATCACCTTGAGGATCTGGTTAGTGCTGGCGAGATCGGTGTCGATACTATTGACGCTATGGTTATGAGTGTGCTCACACTTAAGAAGAATATCGGGCTTTTCGATGTGCCGTATACGCCAAAAGATTACAAATTGGGAGTTTCTGAGTCTGCAGCAACTGATTGTGCACATCGTCAGGCATCGGAAAGTTTTGTGCTGTTGAAAAATGACAATGCGGTATTGCCTATTGATCGAAAAGAAATTGACTCGATTTGTCTTGTTGGACCCATGGCTGATCAACCGCAAGAGCAGTTAGGCACATGGGTTTTTGATGGAGATTCTGGTTTAAGTGTGACGCCTCTAAAGGCATTTCAAGACACTCTGCATAAAGATTGCGAAGTGGTATTTGAAAGGGGCCTTGAAACCACCCGATCAAGCTGTGGTGAGTTAGCTGAGGTTGCTGTTGAAAAAGCCAGTTGCTGCGATGTTGTTTTAGCCATTATTGGGGAGGAAGCCATTTTATCTGGTGAAGCCCATTGTCGAGCCAACATAAATTTGCCAGGCGACCAAGTGGAGTTTGTCAGGCGCCTGAAAGCTACAGGCAAGACTGTTATCGTTATTATTTTGTCTGGTCGGCCTTTGACGATCGGTAATATCTTGCCACATGCTGACGCTGTTTTATTTGCTTTGCATCCGGGTACGATGACGGGTCCTGCTATCTGTGATTTGATATTTGGCCACACGTCCCCGTCAGGCAAGTTGCCATTCACATTGCCTAAATCCGTTGGGCAGATACCAATTTACTACAGCAAGAAAAACGGTGGTCGGCCTGCTACACATGATAGCATCATGTCCATAGACGATATCCCTGCGGGTGCAGAGCAGACTTCCTTTGGAATGACGGCCTTTCATCTTGATGACGGGTTTGAACCGCTTTTCCCTTTCGGCTTTGGGCTGAGTTATGCGAATTTTGAGTATAGCGACCTTACCATTCTCTCAAATGAACTGACACAGGGCGGTAAGTTGAAAGTGTCGGTACGCGTAGGTAATATTGGGTTGAAAGATGCATACGAAGTTGTGCAGTTGTATGTTCGTGACCGTGTCGGGAGTATCACAAGGCCTGTAAGAGAATTAAAAGCTTTTGAAAAAATTCTCATACCTGCAGGGCAGGTGAGGGATGTGCGCTTCTCCTTATCCCGGGCTGATTTCTCTTTCTATCGTAGGTGCAGGGAGTATGGGGTGGAGCCGGGAGCGTTTGATTTATGGGTTGGCGGGTCTTCCCTCGCTGACCTACATGTAGCTTTCGAGATCGATGCCTGAGTTGCCTAATGGGAAGGCGGCCGCTGCCGCTACCATAGTTGATGTCGCTCAATTAGCTGGCGTGTCAATCAAAACGGTATCTAGGGTGATTAATAATGAAGTTTCTGTACGCCCGGCGACTAGAGCAAAAGTTCTGGATGCAATAGAGCGTCTTGGATACAAGAGAAACCTCTTTGCTAGGAGTCTGCGAGCAGACAAGTCCTTTGCATTTGGATTGCTGTATGAGAATCCGCAAGGGGACTATTCTGCGGACATATTGCACGGTGCGCTAAGTGCCTGTCAGGAGGCAGGGTACCACTTGGTTGTAGAAATCTTGTCCGACGATAACCTTTCGAAACAAGTTGAGAAGTTTTTGGCTACAACGAAAGTAGATGGCGTCTTCCTTACGCCTCCTGTCTGTGATGATGAGGAAATCATAAAAGTCCTGGACCGAACGGCAACGCCGTTTGTGCGTTTGTCGCCACTTAACCCTGCAGAGCATGAGGCGTATGTGGCAATTAACGACTTCGAGGCAGCTCGGGAAATCACAAGCTATCTGATTTCCATTGGGCATCAGCGTATTGGGCACATCGCTGGTGCAGCGAACCATCTTTCAGCTTTGGAGCGGCATAGAGGCTATCGAAAGGCTCTGGATGATGCTCAAATATATTATGATGATGCTTTGGTGGTTTCGGGACACTTTGATTTCGATTCAGGCCGGCTGGCGGCAAAAAAGCTTTTCGGCTTGGTTTCTCCACCAACAGCTATTTTTGCGGCTAATGATGAAATGGCAGCGGGCGTTCTCGCCACTGCTCATGAATTGGAAATACAGATACCTCACAAATGCTCCCTGGTCGGTTTCGATGGCGGGACAATCTCTGAGGTAGTCTGGCCGAGGCTGACAACCATCAACCAGTCTGTTCGTGGACTTGGGGTTGGTGCCATTAAATTACTCATCGATATCATTGAGAACCCTGAGATCGAGCGTGAGCCCCTGTTCTTACCTTACGAGATGAAGTTCGGATCCTCTACATCTTCGCCTGAGGTTGGATAATGAGCAAGTAAGTCAAGAGTGTTGCTCAAATACAATTGACGAGAATTTGATATGGGTGCTAATTTGTCACAAAAGACAACGTTGTCATAAATATAACCATAGCCGTGGGAGGCATATTATGAAGGGCTTAAGCAAACACTCTACTTTAACTTCTCTGCTGCTTTCGAGCTGCTTGGTCGCGCCAGCTGCACTTGCGCAGGATGAGGAAGATGATCTGGCTCTGCTTGAGGAAGAAGACGTAATAATCGTTACCGTTGAGCGCCGTGAGCAAAGTCTGCAAGATCTTGCTGGTACAGCTGCAGTTTTTGATGGTGATGACCTTAAGGCTGTCGGTGTGCAGAACATCCAGGATTTGGATGGCGAAGTGCCGGGTCTTTCCATTGCAAACAATCAGGGCAATATAGAAGTATATATTCGTGGCATTGGATCCAGCAACAACACTGAGCTTGGCGATCCTGCAGCAGCAACACACCTTAATGATGTATACGTTCCCCGCCCATCCGGTTTTGGGGCAGCATTCTTTGATATCCAGCGTGTGGAAGTGAATATTGGACCTCAGGGCACATTGCGTGGCCGGAATGCTACGGCTGGCTCTGTTAACATCATTCCATGGAAGCCCGGTCTTGGTGTGCGCGACTTCATGCTCGAGGCATCATACGGCAACTTTGATGAAACTACTGTTGAGGGGATGGCAAACATTCCTCTAACGGATACATCTGCATTCAGAATAGCCGGTTTCGCTAAGGAGCATGACAGTTATTATAAAAGCGTGACGCCTGATAGTGCTGATTTGGGGTTAAATATTCCTACTTCAGAAGCAGAAGGCGTTGGTGTTGCGGAAGCAGCTGACGACATGGGTTTTCGCGCTACATACCTCAACGAGCTCACAGACAGAGCTAAGCTCACGCTTACCTATGACTACATTGAACAAAAGGGTACAGGTTATACCGGTACGAACTATGCCAACCCATTAGGGAATGGTGTGAATCCAGATGACATTTCTGACCCGAGAGAAGTATTCGGGCGCGGGTTTACGCCTAGAGAAGATACAGAACATTGGGGTTTCAAGGCGCATCTGGAGTATGAGTTTGATAACTTTAACGTAGAATATATCGGTTCTTACCGTGACCTCGTATACGATTATGAATTTATCACGCCAGCCGGACCGAATTATAATGGTGCACTGCAGACGCTCCAGCCTTTTGATTCGGTGTTTGACAACTTTAGCCGTGTAAAGTTCACAACAGATTCTGAATCTGTGGTACATGAAATACGCCTGTTTGGGGAAGAAGAGAACTTCCTCTGGACAGCGGGTGCTTTTTACTTCCTTGAAAATCAGGCGACTTTCCTTGGTACAACCGGAGACAGAAACCCATTTTTCCAAGGGGTCGAGTTTAATCAACGTACAGATACAGAAAGTGTATCTCTGTATGCTGATGCAACCTACGATGTGAGTGACCGCTTCCGATTGACTGGTGGTCTGCGTTATACAGAAGATGAAAAAGAGCGTTTTGGTATTAACGCCAGGTATGCCTTCGGTATTGGTGGTCCAGACTTTAGCTGCTGCTTCATAAACGGTGTGGCGCATGGTACTGAAGGGTTCCAGTTTGCTGGACTGGATCGGAGTATTTTCAACCCGGATACGAACGGTGATGGCCAAGTTGATGCTAATGAAGCTATCGCATTCTTCTTTGATGGCATTCGGGAATTTGGGGATCGTGACGGCTTCGATGATGTTTTCCCGAATGGTCAACAGATCCAAGATGCCTTCCCAGACCCGACTACCAGACCTGAGTGCGAAGGTTCCTTTGCATTTGTTGGTAGTTGTGCAAACTTTGTTCCTGACTTTGACGGCGTAATTGATTTCTCATTGGCGCCTTTCAATTCAACCTTTGCTATCCAAAATGGTAGCCTTCAGAACGACTTTGTGGATTGGCGTTTGCGGGCAGAGTATGATGTTTCAGATGACAATCTCCTTTATGCGCTTGTTGCGACCGGCAACAAATCCGGTGGCTTTAACGACAACATTGCCGGGACAGAAGGGTTAGGAGCAACGTCACCTGCGCAAAATGCACCTATCGATTTCGATACTGATACTTTGGCGCCGACCTATGATGAAGAGAGCGTGACGCTATACGAGTTTGGGTCAAAAAATGAGTTTGCAATTGGTGACGTTGATGCAACATTCAATGCAACTGCCTTCTTCTACGATTATGAAGATTTGCAACTGACCAGTTTGCTTTCTACAGCCCAAATCGTTCAGTTTGAAGGCATTGAGTTAACCGATGATCAGATTACCAATCTTGGTGGTAACGTTGTTGGTTTTACGTTCAATGCAGCCAGTGCTGAAATTTACGGTGCGCAGTTTGAGGGGGGGCTACAGTTCCCGGGTAATTGGAACTTGAAAGCAAATCTGCTTTTCCTTGAAACAGAGATCGTTGACTCTCAGGAGATCCAGGACAGCCGCTTCCAGGCAGATGTGTCCCCAACTGAGGCTGTTAATCAGTCTATTGAGGGTAACGAATTGCCTAGGACACCAAACGTCCAGTTCAATGGTTCTGTATCTAAGGCGATTGAAACAGATACAGGTCGTTGGGACTTTATTGGGTCTGCTGGCTACCGTTCGTCACAGTTCATGACTATTTTCAATGGGACTGACTTCCAAAATCCAGATAATCCAAGGCTTCGTCTTAATGACAAAGTTGAAGGATATTGGACATTTGATGCTGGTGTTGGATACTCACATGGTGATGACGACAAGCTTCGGTTTGAAGCATACGTCAACAACCTGACAGACGAGCAACGTGAGCAAGCTATTATTATCACGCAGTTTGATAATACCCGCTTTTTCAACCGCCCACGTACATACGGCGTAAGAGCGCGAGTACGATTCTAGTAAACAATGTCTTCTTTGAAGATGTCCCGCGATCATAATCCGGTCGCGGGATTTTTTTTGCCAAAGGATGATTTATCTGGCGTAAATGTGTATATTACGCGTGTACGCACCATCAAATCAGAGCGGGTAATTTATGAATAGTGTCGAAACAGATACTTCTTCTCCTCAGCTGATACCTGTTGGTGCCTTTGACATTGTCGTTTTTGGTGCTGCGGGTGATCTGGCCTTACGCAAGTTGATTCCTGCGCTGTTTCACCGTTGGCGGGACGGTCAAATTCCTGAGAGCTCCAGAATTGTTGGCACGGCGCGTACGCAGATGTCAGATGATGAGTACCGACAACTTGCGTTTGAGAGTTTCAGGGAATTCCACCCTGCAGACAAAATAGATGACAGCGAATGGGCTTCTTTTAGTCAGCATATTTATTACGCCGGGTTGGATGCAACCTCGCCAGATGCTGATTGGGCCCCATTGCGAGAACGGTTAGAGGATGATCAGCACAAGCAACGGGTATTCTATCTGGCGCTACCTCCCGGAATTTATGGTGCTGTATGTCAAAATATTGAGCGGGCTGGTCTCAAGTCAGATAACGCTCGAATTGTTCTGGAAAAGCCTATCGGTAAAAACCTGAAAACTGCTCATGAGGTTAACGAGGCTGTAGGCGCAGTATTTGACGAGCAGTCAATATTCCGTATCGACCATTATCTTGGCAAAGAGACTGTCCAGAACCTGATTGTGCTTCGGTTCATGAACTCGTTGCTGGAGCCTGTCTGGAATGCGAATGTGATCGATCATGTCCAGATTACAGTGGCTGAAAGCATTGGTGCTGGTGGTCGTGCAAGTTACTATGACACTGCCGGGGCACTTCGTGATATGGTTCAAAACCATCTGATGCAGCTGTTGTGTCTGGTGGCGATGGAACCTCCTCTTGACCTTGGGGCAGATACGATCCGCGATGAGAAAATCAAAGTCCTTCGTGCGCTCCGGCCAATCACAGCAGAGAATGTCAGGCAGACCACGGTGCGTGGTCAGTATGGGGAAGGCGCCTTAAAGGGTGAAGCGGTGCCCAGTTACGAAAATGAACTCGGCAATCAAAGCGTTATCGAAACATTCGTCGCCCTAAAAGCAAATATCGACAACTGGCGATGGAAGGGGACGCCCTTTTATCTTCGAACCGGCAAACGCATGCATGAGCGGCGGTCGGAGATCATTATTCAGTTTAAGGATGTTGCACATGCCCTGATAGCACCAGAAGGAAATCAGCTGCAACCAACGCGGCTGGTGATCCGATTGCAGCCAGATGAGGGGATGCGGCTGCTACTGGTCACCAAAGACCCAGGACCAGGCGGTATGCGATTGAGATATGTTCCGCTCAACCTGAGTTATGCCGATGCGTTTTCTGCGCGCTACCCCGATGCCTATGAGCGCCTGCTTATGGCGGTTGTGCGCGGCGATCTTGGCCTGTTCATGCGCCGTGACGAAGTGGAGGCGGCTTGGAGGTGGGTTGATGGTATACTCGACGCTTGGAGCCAGGACGCAACTCCCACTCATAAATATGCCGCGGGAACTGACGGCCCAGCCCAGGCAGCGATGATGCTTGATCGCGATAACCGGGAATGGTTTGATGGAATTAGTGCCTGAGGTTATTCAGTTTGCATCCCCAAAAGTGATGGCAGCGCGCATTGCCGATGTGATTGAGGCTGAGTTATCCCGCAGCGATCAGAGTTCGATCGCTTTATCAGGAGGGTCTACACCAGCAGCACTCTATCAGGCGCTATCCGAACGACCATGCAACTGGCCTGATGTAACCGGCATATTGGTTGATGAAAGGTGGGTGCCGCCTACAGACAAAGGCTCTAATGAGGCCTTCGTCCAGCATACCCTGAAGCAAGCCGCCGCCGCTAATATGTCTTTGCAAGGTATGTGGCGAGCAGATTCGACACCTGATAACGCTGCTCAGACGTTAAGCGACGAAGTAGCCGGAATTGCCTCACCTTTGGATGTTGTCGTTCTTGGGATGGGGAGCGATGGGCATACCGCATCTTGGTTTCCATATGCAGATGGACTTGATGTTGCGTTATCTCATGAAGCGCCGGATGTTGTTGCTATTAAGGCTCATGCGAGCAACATTACAGGCGACTACTTGGATCGTTTGACGCTCAGCCTAAGGAAGATTCAGGAGGCGCGGCGCGTGTTTCTCCTTCTATCTGGAGTAGAAAAAATGCGCACATTTGAGGCGTCTCTCGACGACGGGCCGGTTGAAGAGATGCCGGTGCGGGCAATATTGCGGACGCGGCCTGACCTCTGGGTGTGTTGGTCACCATAGGAGAGATGATGTGAAAAAGCTGAATGATACGATTGCTGCCGTAACTGACCGTATTAGAGCACGCAGCAAAGAGTCGCGATCTTCATATGTGGCACAAATGCGAGGTGCTGCGGCAAGTGGTCCGCACCGTACATCTGTTTCATGCGGCAATCTCGCGCATGCTGCCGCAGCTTGTAAGGCATCAGAGAAGTCGATCCTGGCAAAAGGTGTGGCTCCAAATATCGGTATTGTGACGGCCTATAATGATATGCTTTCTGCGCATCAGCCACTTGGAGCGTATCCTGATATTATCAAGGAAACTCTCTCCAGTCTTGGAGCAACTGCCCAGATTGCTGGCGGTGTGCCGGCAATGTGTGATGGCGTGACGCAAGGCCAGCCGGGCATGGATCTTTCCCTGTTTTCCCGGGATGTGATCGCAATGGCGACGGCTGTGTCGCTATCTCACAATGTTTTTGATGGGGCGTTGATGCTCGGCGTTTGCGACAAGATCGTGCCGGGTCTGTTTATAGGGGCGGCGCGATTTGGTCATTTACCAGTGATTTTCATGCCCGCAGGACCAATGCAATCGGGTTTATCCAATAATGAGAAAGCTCGCGTGCGCCAGTTATATGCCGAAGGCAAGGTCGGTCGGGATGAGCTTCTGGAAGCGGAAAGCCGTAGTTATCATTCGCCGGGTACCTGTACGTTTTATGGAACTGCCAACTCCAACCAGATGCTCATGGAGATCATGGGGCTGCACTTGCCAGGCTCTGCGTTCGTCAATCCAGGCACACCTTTGCGGGACAAGATCGTTCGGGAAACATCGCGCCGTGTTGCTGAGATCACGTCTCTTGGTGAGGCGTATACTCCCTTTTACGAAGTCATAGATGAGAAAGCAGTTGTGAATGCGATTGTAGGCCTGCACGCGACAGGTGGATCTACAAACCATACCATACACCTTGTGGCCATGGCCCGGGCAGTTGGTATCGAGATCAACTGGACAGATTTTTGTGATCTTTCCAAGGTAACACCACTGTTGTGTCGGATTTATCCGAATGGCTATGCAGATGTTAATCACTTCCATGCAGCGGGTGGTTTGGCCTTTCTCATCCGGGAACTTCTGGCGGCTGGTTTGTTGCATGAAGATGTCAAAACAGTTTTTGGTGAGGGGCTCAGCCGTTATGCCAAAGAGCCGGTCATGCAGGATGGGGAGCTGACTTGGCAATCACCGCCGAATGTATCAGGAAACTCCGAAATTCTGGGGACTGTCACAGAACCTGCTTCGCCAACGGGTGGTCTTGTGCTTCTCGATGGCAACCTTGGCAGATCCGTGATAAAAGTCTCGGCAGTTAAGCCAGAACGCCAAGTCGTTGAGGCGCCGGCTATTGTTTTCTCTTCGCAAAAGGCATTGATGGACGCTTTTAAGGCAGGTGAGCTTGAAAGGGACTTTGTCGCGGTCGTCCCCTTTCAGGGTCCTAAAGCAATCGGGATGCCGGAATTGCATAAACTGACACCCCCTCTCAGTGTTCTGCAGAATAAAGGGTACAAGGTGGCGTTGGTCACAGATGGCCGCATGTCAGGGGCTAGCGGAACCGTGCCAGCGGCAATCCATATGACGCCAGAAGCGCTTGATGGTGGTGTGATCGGCTTAATCCGTACAGGTGATGTAATCCGTCTTGATTCAATCAAGGGTACGTTGGAGGTGCTGGTGAGTAAGGATGATCTCGACCGTAGAGAACAATTATCAGTGCCGATTTCAGAAGAGCATTGGGGCACGGGGCGTGAGTTGTTTGCCGGCATGCGGTCCCTGGTAACGGGGGCGGAGCAGGGGGCGATGTCATTCGATCTGGGTGAACACAGCAGGCAGATGGAGTCTGCAGAATGATAGAGCCAATCCTTGTCGCTGACATCGGCGGTACTAATGCCAGGTTTGGCATTTCTGTACCAGCAGATGGAGGATGGCAGATTGAAGATATGCAGAATTTTCGGGCTGTGGATTTTGAAACTGTCCGAGATGCTGCAGATGCCTATCTTGAATCTGTGGGGGTTCGTCCCAAACATGCGTGCTTTGCTGTTGCTGGGCCGGTCTCAAGTGACGAAGTAACGTTCACCAATTCGCACTGGCACCTTAAAGTCGATGAAACAAGATCAGGCATGGCACTCGAAACCTTGCATGTGATCAATGACTTCCATGCACTGGCCGCAGGTGTGGCGTATTTGCCGGAGGACGGTTTTGAGCGCATACGAATTGGAGCGGGAGAACCGTCTACTCCATTACTTGTAATTGGTCCGGGTACTGGTCTTGGACAGGCTTTCGTAGTGCCGTCAAAGAACGGCCAGATCGTTGTGCCCACGGAGGGGGGGCATGTGGCCTTTGCGCCGCGTACAGATGCAGAGATCGAGGTCATGAAGTTTATTGCCCGGGAGCATCCACGTGTCTCAATCGAGCGAATCCTTTCCGGGCGCGGGCTTGTGAATATTCATCGCGCCTTATGTGTCATGTCTGATACACCAAGAGCTTCCCTGCAGGCTGATGAAATCACCAGGGCGGCATTGACTGGAGAATACCCGATAGCCGTTCAGGCCGTGTCCATGTTCTGTGAAGTTCTAGGGAGTGTTGTCGGCGATGCTGTGCTCGCCAGTGGCGCACGGCAGGGAGTGGTGCTGGGTGGCGGTATATTGCCCAAAATCAAGGATTTTTTTATCGCCAGCGCATTTGTGGATCGCTTCCTGGATAAAGGCAGGATGCGAACTTATCTGGAGGCTATTCCTGTCAGGTTGATTATGCAGGACGGCGCTGCTCTTTACGGCGGAGCTGCTGTTCTGGAAGAAAGATTATCATGAAGATTGATGAAATTCTCGAAGCGGCAACTGTTATACCAGTGCTGGAAATAGGCGCGTTGGAGCGTGCTGCGCCGTTGGCGCGGGCATTGGCAGCTGGAGGCCTTCGGGTCATTGAGGCAACATTACGCACGGCTGTCGCTGTTGATGCAGTAAAGGCCATGAAGGATGCAGAGCCAAATCTTATTATTGGCATGGGGACGATATTGTCTGAAGGGGATATCGAAAAATCCTTGCCATGCCAGCCAGACTTTCTGGTGACTCCTGGCACTACAAGATCACTTTTTCAATCACTAAAAAAGTGTGGCATTCCGAGTCTGCCTGGTGTTGCAAACGCCAGTGAAGCCATGACTGCAGCAGAAGAGGGGTTCACGGCTCAGAAATTCTTTCCGGCTGAACCAGCTGGGGGAACGGCCTATTTGAAAGCACTGAATGGACCACTACCAAAGATTACCTTTTGCCCAACTGGCGGCATCAGTGCCGAAAAGGCATCAGAGTATCTCGCATTGCCAAATGTTGCCTGCGTCGGCGGATCATGGATTGCAACAAAAGACAAAATTGCTTTGGGTGATTGGGATACCATCCAAATGCAAGCTCGCAAAGTCGTTGAAAGCTTGCGATGAGGCTATGATTCTGAACTCAGGTTAGTGCAGTTAGAAAAGGCAACACATAGCATGAATACAAGAGAGATTGAGGGTGCCTTGCGCAAACGCCTCACTGAGTTGCGGGAATATATTGCTGTTGACCCCTTGTCTAACCCGGTAAGACAGCTGGCGCATGAACTCTCTATACAGATTGAGTCTCAAGAATTGTCGGCCGAGGGGCTATCGAAGCTTATCAAATCTTATAGCGACAGTGCTTTCCTGGACCGTTCGCGAGCGCTCAAACAGTATCTTTCATTGAGTGACGAAAAGTTACCCGAACATCGCTTATCCGATGCAGTTCGCAGCGGCCTTAACTGTTCTGATTTCGAGACATTTTGTGCAGCTTGGCAAAAAACAAAAGATGTTATTGTCTTTACCGGACATCCGACATTTATTTTATCAAAGGCGCAACGTGAAGCATTAGTGGAAAATGTATCAGGAGCTGATCTAGCCCCAGCCGAGCTTGAACATTATCCGGACAACTCTATCACTCTGAAAGAGGAGCACGAAGCCGTACTCTGCGCGATGGAACATGCCTCCACCGCGATCAGCCTCCTTCACAAAAAACTCATTGAAGATGCCAGCATGTCCTTTCCTGATAGTTGGAGGTCATTTTCTCCTGCCCCGATGAAACTTGCTACGTGGGTTGGTTATGATATGGACGGCCGCTCAGATATTGGTTGGCAAGATGTTATCCGGCATAGACTCATAGAGAAGGTTCGCCGGGTTGAGCTCTATCAAAATGGCTTATCAGACTTGCAAAATAGTACTCAGCACCAAGCTGTCAAAAAAGCATCGCTAAAGTTAAATGCTATAAAGCAACATAGTCAGTCCGTTCTCGCACTGTTTGAGCCAGACCTTTTGAAAGCTAATGATGTTTCAATCGCAGCTAATCAGTTAACTGATAATAGTGTGGCGTATTCTGATTTGAGTGACGTACGCACTTGTCTCGCCACAGCTGTTGCTGAAACTGAATCCGGTTCAGCTAAGAAAGCTGCAACACTACTTGCAGATATGAATTCGTTCAATCTTGGTATGGGACATGTGCATTTCCGGCTCAATGCCGCTCAGATCAGAAACGCGGCAAGGCAAGTTTTAAACCTGGATAATGACGAGGATCTGTTCGGTCGTTCTGCGTTGGAAAAGGTACAGAAATTAATCCGGGGTGTGCAGCCTGTGCAAGTAAACTTTGCTTCCCTCGCTATAGAAAGGTCTGATGCTTCCAGGCTAATCATAGCTATGGCGCAAATTTTGAAACATATCGATACAGAACAACCGATCCGATTACTGATAGCTGAACTGGAAAACCCCGTCACAGTTCTTACAGCTTTATACCTTACAAAGTTGTTTGGCATTGATGATAAGGTCGATATTTGCCCACTTTTCGAAACCCCACGTGCCCTGGATCGATCACGACGCATCCTGGATGTACTTTTCAAACAAGTGGAGTATCGACGCTATGTCGAAAAACGCGGAGCTGTCTGTATTCAGGCCGGGTTCTCGGACGCCGGGAGGTTTA
Source organism: Aquisalinus sp. (assembly GCA_022763115.1). Classification (GTDB taxonomy): domain Bacteria; phylum Pseudomonadota; class Alphaproteobacteria; order Caulobacterales; family Parvularculaceae; genus Aquisalinus. The sequence goes on along the minus strand of JALEGJ010000039.1, from coordinate 7,663 downwards.
TGGGGCAAATACCTGCAGCGCTCGCGATCGAAAGGCTTCAGGGCCACCTGGCAGATTTGATGGATAAGCATGATCTTGGCCACCATGAAGCTGTTATATTCAACACGCATGGCGAGTCTATGGGGAGGGGGAATCATCAATGTAGTTTCGAGGACAGGGCGCTGTATGCCCTGTCCCCGTGGGCTCGCAAGCAATTTTCTGATCGCGATATCGCCCTGGTGCATGAGAACAGTTTTCAGGGAGGCGACGGATATTTGCTCTTTGGCAATAAAACTCTCGCTGTGTCAGTCATAGGCGCTATTCTTGAGGCTAACAGAAAAGCTCTGGATTATAGTCTGGTATCCGATCCTTTTTACGAAGATATAAGTACCAGTCTTGATTTTTACAGGACGGTCAAATCTCAACAAGAGAGTTTGTATGCTGACCAGGCATATCAAACGACAGTCTCGGCGATTGGGTTGGCTTTCTTGCCGACCACCGGATCAAGACAGTCTAAACGGCAAGCAGTGCAAGACCAGGAGGACATGTCCTTGCGCAGGATCCGGGCTATACCGCATAACGCGATTTTACAACAGATGGGGTTGCTAGCAAACCTGACCGGCGGTATCGGGCGAGCGATTTCAGCAGAGCAAGATTACTTTATTTGGCTTAAGAACAATTCTGATCGGTTCAATCGTTTGATGCGTCTCGTCGCCAAAGCCAGGGGGCTAAGTGAGATTAAGATTTTCATAGCATATATGAAAATCTTTGATGGCTCCTTTTGGGCGACCCGGCCCCTTTCTGGCAAAGAGCCTGACCTCGTGCAGGCATGTGCCATGTTAGCGCGTGAGTTGTCTAACGACAAACGATATTTTGCTGCCTTGCAGTTAGCAGCTCAATTGCGATCTGACAGTATTGCTTTGTCTGATCAATTAGAAGCAATGGAATTGAGGAGAGGCGATGAGTTCATGCCTGCTGACCTTGATATCCTGCACGCTATTAGGATTGCAATTATCCAGCATTTATTCGTCCTGGCGGCCAAGTTACCAGATTTGTCACCCTACGCAGGTGCCAAAAAAGAAGACATTCTCCGGATGGTATTCCGATTGCAGGTGGATGATGCCAGCGATGTGCTGACGACATTATTCCCGCAAGATAGCCTGGGAACTGAGGACTTCACCGTAACCGAACCTGCGACCTATCCAGATAATAGTCCGGAACTAAACGATCAAATTCAATCAGACTTTATTGACCCACTGAAGCGTTACATGAGGATGGTCCGGGAAGTTACGAGCGGGATTAGCAACTTTTATGGCGCATTAGGTTAGTTCAGCGAATTTAAGCGATAGAAGCCAGTATGATTGGTTCTCTAAAGGCGTAGCTGGCATCCTATGGAAACCTGTCATTGTGTGTCTGTGGTCATAATATCTGTAACAGATGAAGTCCGTCTGTTTAGGCTGTATCGCAGCAGGAGTAATGCATGTTGCAGATATGTGCATTTCTTTGCAAAAAAGTGCGTGCGAAGGTAAATACTCCCGGGTTTGGTAAAGGCTTCAAAAAGTACTTCAGAAATAGTTTAAGTTAAAATGAACAGTATACACCGTTTTTGTATTGCACCCATGATCGACTGGACGGATCGTCATTGTCGGTATTTTCACCGACAGCTGAGCCAAAAGGCGCTTCTGTACACTGAGATGATCGTGGCAGACGCGATCCTGCGTGGAGACAGGGACTATCTGCTCGGCTTTGATGCAGCAGAGCATCCGGTGGCCATTCAACTCGGCGGCAGCGATTCTGTGAAACTCGCCGAAGCAGCAATCATCGCGGAGAGCTATGGCTATGACGAAGTAAATCTCAATGTGGGTTGCCCGTCGGACAGGGTCCAGTCCGGCACTTTCGGGGCCTGCCTGATGCGTGATCCCGATCTGGTCGCTGACTGTATTGCGGCCATGCGCAAAGAAGTGGCTGTGCCAGTCACTGTCAAATGTCGCCTCGGCGTGGACGATCAGGACCCGAATGAAAGTCTGTTTTCTTTCGTTGAAAAAGTAGCAGAAACCGGCTGCGACACGTTTATTGTCCATGCGCGCAAAGCATGGCTGCAGGGATTAAGCCCGAAGGAAAACCGCACCATCCCGCCGCTGGATTACGAGATTGTTGCCAGACTGAAAGAAAAACATCCTGGCCTCACAATTGTACTCAACGGTGGCATTACAGACCATGTGCAATCACAAGAGCATCTGGAGCGCTTTGATGGCGTGATGCTGGGCCGAGCTGCTTATGAAACACCATATCTGCTGGCTGAAGTGGACAGTCAGCTTTTCGGGGCGGCGACAGATCAACCGAGCCGGCGGGCTGTTGTCGAAGCAATGATAGATTACAGCGCGTCGCATCTTGCTAATGGCGGCAAGCTGAATGCTGTGACACGGCACATGATAGGCTTGTTCCATGGTCAGCCCGGCGCAAAAGCGTGGCGGCAATATCTGACGATTGAGGGCTGCAAGAGCGGGGCAGATGAAAATGTCTTGCGCGACGCACTGACTAAACTGCCGCAGGCCGCCTTTGAAGAAGCTGCCTGATGGAATCCTTTTTCTCGCCCGACATGTTCTTGTTGCTTGTGCTCCTGCTGGGGGTCGGTCTTTTTGCCGGTTTCATTGGGGGCCTGTTTGGTATCGGTGGCGGCATCGTGATTGTACCGGCACTCTATGCCGTGTTCGGTGTGCTGGATGTACCGGATGCTGTCCGCATAAAGATTGCTGTAGGCACTTCACTCGCCACCATTATCATCACGTCATGGCGCTCTGTCTCGACCCATCATCGCCACGGAGCCGTGGATATCAGTCTGTTGAAAAGTTGGGCGCCATGGATCATCGCCGGAGCTGTCGCCGGCGCTTTGCTCGCGCGTGTTCTGCAGGCGGATGCACTAACGCTTATTTTTGCCATCGGTGCCTTGGCTGTTGCGATCCGCAAGGGATTGTTTGATCGCAAGAAGCCACAAAGTGGAGATGATCTGGCGCCGGTACCCGGTGGTGCAGTTCGCGCCAGTCTGGGCGGCACTATCGGTCTTCTCTCCAGCCTCATGGGGATTGGCGGCGGCGTCATGGGCGTGATTGTCCTGACAGCTTTTGGCCGCACCATCCATCAGGCGATTGCAACGGCAGCAGGCTTTGGCCTTGCCATCGCGGTGCCCGGCACTGTCGGGTTCATGCTTGTGGGCTGGGGGCAGGCGGGGTTGCCGCCGCTCTCTGTCGGTTTTGTTTCATTGCCGGCTTTCCTGATTATCGCCAGCATGACCACGATTACGGCCCCCATCGGCGCGAATATCGCCCATCGCCTTGATGATACCTGGCTGAACCGCATCTTTGCGATCTATCTGACGATCACAGCCGGGCTCATGATTCTTGATGTGCTGAACTGATTTGAGGGCAAGGTTGTAATCGGATAGGATCAGAGGATGGAACAGGCGATCGACTATAAACCCATCATTATTGCAATCCTTTTTGGCTTCGTCCTGCTGGAGCTTCTGATCGGGACGTTTCATGACCGGGCCAAGATGAAGCCGGGCGATATCTGGATCGAAATTGTCGGCACCCTGTCCCTGTTCCTCATCATTACACCTTTCGCTTTCTATATAACCCCTGTGATACTCGAGGCTGTTTTCCCTGGCTCGGCCAATGCCTGGAGCGGGCTGCCCTGGTGGGCCATGGTGATTGTTCTGTTACTGGGAGATGACCTGACGCAGTACTGGTGGCACCGAACCTGTCACAATGTGCCTGCGCTCTATAATCTCCACCGGGCTCATCATTCCTGCAATTATATGGGTGTGCGCCTGACCTACCGGAACAACATTTTCTATTTCCTGTTGATCCCGTCGCTCTGGGCTGGTGCTGCGCTCGTGCATCTGGGGCTGGGGGCAGTTTATGCTGTCTACATCATTATCAAGCAGAGCATTATTTTCGGCGCGCATTCGACAGTGAAATGGGATCAAAAACTGTATTCGATTTCGTTGCTCAAGCCCTTCGTCTGGGTCATGCAGCGCACCATCTCGACACCGACAACACACTTTGCCCATCACGGTCTGCATAAAGAGGATGGTGTCACCAATTACAAGGGCAATTACGGCAACCTTCTGTTTTTCTGGGATGTCCTGTTCGGCACGGCTAAAATCAGCCAGACGTATCCACCTGAATACGGGATAGAGAATATCCCTCAGAAAAACTGGCAGCACGAGATGTTCTGGCCGTTATACACGGACAAGAATGAAGAAGTATCAGTGCCTGCTGAGGCAACGTCCCGGCAAACACCGGCAGAATAAGTTCAACGAAAGAGAGAGAATATGAGCAAGGAATTTGACGTCATCGTCTATGGGGCCAGCGGCTTTACAGGCCGTCTGGTGGCTGAGTATCTGGCGCAGCAATACGGCGTTGGAGGCAAAGTCTCATGGGCCATGGCAGGACGCAGTGCCGATAAGCTGGCACAGGTCAGGGATGAAATCGGTGCTCCCGGTGACACACCGCTGGTGACTGCGGATGCAGGCGATGAAGCGTCACTCAAAGCGATGACGGATCGTGCGCAGGTTATTTGCACCACCGTCGGACCATATCAGCTTTACGGCAATGACCTTGTGGCCGCCTGTGCTGCATCAGGCACAGATTATGTGGACCTTTGCGGTGAGCCTGCCTGGATGCGTCAGATGATTGATGCCCATGAGGAGACTGCAAAGAAGTCTGGCGCCAGGATCGTATTTTCTTGTGGTTTCGATTCAATTCCCTTTGATTTGGGGGTTTACGGACTACAAGCCCTTGCCAAGGAAGAGTTCGGTGCACCCGTGTCCCGCATCAAGGGCCGGGTCCGTAAAATGCAAGGAACTTTCTCCGGCGGCACCGCCGCGAGCCTCAAAGCAACGATGGCTGCTGCGTTCCAGAACCCGCAAATACTGGAATGGCTGAAAAGCCCGTTTTGTCTCACGCCGGGGTTTGAAGGCCCGAAACAGCCAAAAGGCAACAAGCCGGAATATGATGAAAGTCTCGGCAGTTGGGCGGCCCCCTTCATTATGGCGGCGATCAACACCAAGAATATCCATCGCTCGAACTTCCTGCTGGATCATCTGTATGGTGAGGACTTTATCTATGATGAGATGATGCTGACTGGGCCGGGCGAAAAAGGCGAGCAGATAGCCAATGCCATAGCTGGCGACAATTCAATGATGGGTGATGATGCACCGAAGCCCGGTGAAGGGCCGAGCAAGGATGAGCGCGAGGCAGGACATTATGACGTGCTGTTTATCGGTGAGGGGCTGGATGGCAAGTCCGTGCGCCTCGGCGTCACCGGCGACAGGGACCCCGGCTATGGCTCAACATCAAAGATGATTGCTGAAAGCGCGATCTGTTTGACAGACGAGGCAAAGGATACAGGTGGTGGCATTTGGACGCCAGCCCCCGCCATGGGCCGTCATCTGATCGAACGGCTCAAAGCCAATGCAGGGCTGACCTTCGAGCAGGAATAATACTCAGGCCAAGAGCTGCGATTGTGGTTTATGCCTCAATCGCAGAAATCTTTTGCCAGGCAGGCTTCTGCCTGAGGCGGTCAAAATAGGTTTTCAGATTGTCCGGTGCATCATCAAACTGCCTGATGATCTTGAGCAGATACAGCATATAGAACACGGAAATATCCGCAGCGGTAAATCCGGACGTGCACAGATAGTCTTTGTCACCCAAGCCTGAAGCCAAAAACTCAAGGCACTTGTGGGTTTCTGCGCGACCCCACTCGGCAATCCTTGCAGAGCGGTGCTCCTCTGGCAGCAGGTAGCTGTGCGCGAAAAGCATGATAACATACATGCCCATACCGGACTCGCCAAAATGCAGCCACTGCGTAAACGGACCATAATCCGGTGATGAAACATCGGGTTTGAGGGGCCCTGCATCATATTTGTGCATCAGATAGTCCATGATCGCCACGGATTCGACCATGGTCAGGTCGCCATCGATCAGGGTCGGGTATTTGCCGAGCGGATTGATGGCCTGATACTCTGGTGTCTTGGCGTATTCGCGGGCTGTCGCCGCCGGGATTGTTTTCAGCGTATACTCAAGTCCCATTTCTTCCAGCAGCCAAGCAACGCGCAGCGAACGACTTTGCGGGAAATGATATAGCGTTATGGTCATGGTACTGAAGCCTTACAGTTTCTGATTGAATTCGCCAACTTGCGGATGCTGAGCCAGGACAGCTTCGAGTTCACGGAACATGGCATTGCGATTTTCTTCCGAGGCCGGGCTTTCCACCACAACAACCAGTTCCGGTTTGTTGGAAGAAGCACGGATCAGTCCCCAGGTGCCATCCTCAACGGTGACCCTCACGCCGTTCACGGTGTTCACATCGCGAATTGCCTGGCCAATCAGGCTACCACCTGCTTTGGCATGATCTTCAAAATGCTGAACGATTTTGGTCACGACATCATACTTTTCCTCATCCGCACAGTGTGGCGACATGGTCGGTGACTGGTATGTCATCGGCAGGGCGCGGCGCAGGTCAGCCAGTGACTTGTCCGGATTGCGGTCGAGCATTTTCAACAAGGCAATAGCGGCGACAAGGCCGTCATCATAACCGCGACCATACGGCTTGTTAAAAAAGAAGTGTCCGGATTTTTCAAACCCGGCCAGCGCGCCGATCTCATGAGAGTAGCGTTTGATATAGGAGTGGCCGGTTTTCCAGTACTTTGTTGTCGCCCCGTTTTCCAGCAGCACCGGGTCTGTCATGAAAAGACCGGTAGACTTCACATCTGCAACGAACACGGCATTTTCATGCTGCGCTGACAGATCACGCGCCAGCATCACGCCAATCTTGTCAGCGAAAATCTCTTCGCCTTCATTATCGACAACACCGCAGCGGTCACCATCGCCATCAAAGCCGAGTGCCACGTCTGCGCCGTGTTCCCGGACGGCGGCCTGCATGGCGTGCAGCATTTCAAGGTCTTCCGGGTTAGGATTATACTTCGGGAATGTGTGATCGAGCTCGGCGTCCATCGGCACAACTTCAAGGCCAAGCCGTTCAAGTGCCTCCGGGGCAAAAGCACCTGCTGTGCCGTTGCCGCAGGCGGCAATCACTTTCATCTTGCGCTTGAAACTGACGCCTTCACAAATGTCAGCAATGTAGCGCTCGCGCAGACCCTCAACATATTTGTAGTTGCCGCCCTCAGCCGATTTATAGGCGCCTTGCAGGACGATCTCCTTGAGGCGACCCATTTCCTCTGGCCCGAACGTCAAGGGTGCATTCACGCCCATTTTCACGCCCGTCCAGCCATTCTCGTTATGGCTGGCGGTCACCATGGCGACGCAGGGGATATCTAGGTCAAACTGGGCGAAATAGGCCACAGGGGAGAGGGCAAGTCCGATATCGTTGACCTCGATCCCGGCACTCATCAGGCCGACCGTCAGGGCCTGCTTGATGGAAGCGGAATAGCCGCGAAAATCGTGCCCGACCACAATGCGCGGCTCCTTGCCAAGTTCGCGGATCAAGGTGCCAAGGCCAGCGCCCAGGGCCTGTATGCCCAGCAGATTGATTTCTTCTTCAAATACCCATCGTGCATCATACTCACGAAAACCTGTCGGTTTTACTTTCGGCAGTATTTCATATTCCAGCGTATTCGGCTTAAGGTCAGTCTGCGGGGTTGGCAGCATGAAGGCTCTCCTGT
>JALEGJ010000038.1 GCA_022763115.1 Aquisalinus sp. | reverse complement strand
TCGCCCCGGTATCAGTTACCTGCTTCAAACCGCGCTTTTCAACAATATCAGCAGGTGCGCCAGTTTCCTCTCCCGAGAACATCAGCGCAAAGACTTCCTTGGCGATCTTGCCGGAGATGGTATTGTCCTTGATGAGGTCAATCAGACCACCAAGCTGATCAGCGCTGACAGGGCTCCCGCCAATATCGAGGCCTTCCTTGTTGAGGGCCCCGAAGAGATCACCCATCACCCAGTTGGATGCCATCTTGCCGTCACGCCCTTCTGCCACCGCTTCAAAATAGGTCGCCGCTGTTTTGTCGGCGGCGAGCACCGACGCATCATATGGCGGCAATCCATATTGCTCGACGAAACGATGCTTCTTGGCATCCGGCAGTTCCGGCAGGGACGCCTTGATCTCGTCAACCCATGCTTGCTCAAATTCCAGTGGCAACAGATCCGGGTCCGGGAAGTAGCGATAATCATGCGCATCTTCCTTGGAACGCATGGTGCGGGTCTCGCCGGTCTTCACATTGAACAGGCGCGTTTCCTGATCGATTGTGCCACCCGCCTCGAGCACCTCGATCTGGCGGCGGGATTCATATTCCACCACCTGCCGCACAAACTTCAATGAGTTGACATTCTTGGTCTCTGTCCGTGTACCGAATGGCTCGCCGGGGCGACGCACGGAGACATTGACATCAGCCCGCATGGAGCCCTGATCCATGTTCCCGTCACATGTACCCAGATAGCGCACAATCGTGCGCAGCTTGCCGAAATAGGCCGAGGCCTCTTCACCGGAACGCATATCCGGTTTGGAAACAATTTCCATAAGGGCAACGCCGGAGCGGTTCAGGTCCACGTAAGAATCATTCGGAGAAAGGTCGTGGATGGACTTACCTGCATCCTGCTCGAGGTGCAGGCGCTCGATCCCGACGGTGATCGTCTCTTCCGGCCCCAGTTCAACCTCAATCTCTCCTTCCCCGACGATCGGGTCGAGATATTGTGAAATCTGGTAACCCTGCGGCAGGTCCGGGTAGAAATAATTCTTGCGGTCAAAACGTGACCAGGTATTGATTTTTGCGTTGAGCCCAAGACCGGTGCGAATTGCCTGCTCAACACAATATTTGTTGATGACCGGCAGCATGCCCGGCATCGCCGCATCCACCAGCGACACGTTCTCGTTCGGTCCGGCGCCATAAGTCGCCGGTGCTCCAGAGAACAGCTTGGATTTGGAGGAAACCTGGGCGTGAACCTCCAGCCCGATGACAACTTCCCAGTCGCCGGTTTCCCCTTTCAGCAGTTTGCGTGGCGCGATGTCACTCATGTTTTCATCCGTCAATCTTGTGGGCACGCCCCAGAAGTCTTCCGGATCGTGCAGGCTGGTAAGCCACAACGGTTATGCGCAAATGCAGTGCGCTTCAAGACCAAAGCGGCGGTTGAGTTCAGTGGATTACAAACCGAGTGAGAAATTCACAGAGGCTGTCTTGTGCGGCGTGTCCTGTGTTTCGTAACTTTGGCCGCGTTCCTGATAGGTGAAGCTGACCTGCGCGACGCCCAGCTGGACCACCGCCCCGGCATTCCAGTCCGGCACAAAGAATTCCTTATCCACACTTTCGCTGTCAGAGAAGGTGTTGCCATCGAGGAAAATATCCCGGGCCACGGCACGCACGGTGCCGCCGAGATAAATGTAGCCACTGAGGCGGCTTTGATTATCCCACTGTCCAGCGCTGACATAAGGGTAGAGTTTCACCGGGCCGAAATCATCTCCCAGATCAAAGCCAAGGCGCCAGTTGGCCGCCACATGGGCCTGAGTCAGCAGAGTGCCCGCTGTCAGCCCGGCATTGGCGATGACTTCACTTTCCAGATCGCCCCACTGAAAGACGGGATATTTACGCGCCTGGTCATAAGTCGCAGCAAAGGCGAGTTCTGTATCCAGCTGGCTGTCCCAGCCTTGCGCTTCATCATCACCGAAAGCGTTATGGAAGACATCCTGCACTTCTTCAGCCAATGACGGCTCACCCGTCAGACCGACCTGGATATGGAAACTGTCAAGCCGGTCCTGCCCCTTCTGGGCCAGCACACCGTATGTCCCGTAGAGGAAGCCAGCATAAGGGTGCTGCCCATCCGGTGTGCCCGGGCTTGATGTATCTTCCGGGATGAAAATATATTGCCCCACAGCGATGCGCTTGCGCACCGCGTCACTGCTCGTTGCCTGCAATACATCGCGAGCGATACGGCCAGTCAGGCCATCACGACCCTGCTTTGCCGGGGAGACATAGTCCAGCTGAAAGCCGCTGGAATAGTCCCGGTCCTGGTTGAACACATAGTCGTTCTCGATGACGACGGTGTAAGTTGCATCTTCCGCCAGTGCAGTACCCGTCGCCAATGAGAGGCTCCCTGCCAACGCAATCGCTACTATCCTGTTTTTATTCATGAAATCCCCTGCTTTCGGCACTTGAATGCGCCACTCTTCAGCTTTTGTTAACCATAGATGATGCGGCAAAGAGTCGGAAGCTTATTTTGGGTGCCAGGTTTGACAACGCCGCGAATTGTTGCCTGCCGGTTCGGCCAGAGACTTGAACTACCTGCCGGGGCCAGCGCATAATTGTTACGTGCTTGAGGGAGCAACGATCTGCACATGCAGAATATCTGGCAGACACTTAAAGAGAACAGCTATTTTCGGGCGATCGCCGGATACCTGATGGTTGGCTGGGTCGCCATGCAGGTCATGGAGGTGATGGGCCCGGCCCTTAATCTGCCCGAGTGGACGCTGTCTGCCGCCGCTTATCTGGTCATCTCGGGGTTTCCCGTGTTTCTGCTCATAACATGGCTGTTGCTTCAAAAATCCAGCCGTCAGCAGGCTGAAGACGGCGCAGCGCCCAGCTCAGCGTTCGGCAAATGGGATTATGCCCTCTACGGCGTTGCTGCGCTGGCTGTTGCAATCATTGCCATCCAGTGGGCCTTGCCAGGTGACACTGAGGAACCGACAGCCAGCGTGGCTGAAGATCCCGCGACGGAAGCTGTAGCCAGTAATGCGACCTCCTCTCCTGCTGCACCAGCACCAGGCCTGACGCCCGGTAATTTTGCGATTGCCGTGATGCCGTTTGATGATCTGAGTGCTGCGCAGGATCAGGCGTATTTCTCGGACGGCATTTCCGAAGAAATCATCTATACCCTGTCGCGGATTGACCGGCTGGATGTGACGGCGCGGACTTCTTCCTTTGCTTTCAAGGGACAAAATCTGTCCTCTCCTGAAATCGGTCAGCGTCTTGGCGTGAGCCACGTGATTTCCGGGGCCGTGCGTAAACAGAACAATCAGGTGCGCATTACTATCCAGCTCACAGATACAACGAGCGATCAAATGGTGTGGTCAGAGAGTTTCACCCACACGCTGGAAGACGTGTTCAAGGTACAGGAAGAGATCGCGCTTGCCGTGGCAGAGGAACTGGAATTTCTGGTTGGTGAGGAGGATCAGCAATATCTGGTAAGCCGGACAGCACAAAACCCGGCAGCTTACGAAGCCTTCCTGCAGGCACGCTACCTTTTGAACTCTGTGCAGATTGATGCGATTGACCGGGCTATCGGCCTGTTGCAGGAGGCTGTCGAAATCGACCCGCAATTTGCCGAAGCCTGGGCAGAGCTGGGCATGGCGTATTGGCAGAAGCAGTCTTATGGCGGGGATGTTTCCAACGAATTGGACCTGGCCGAACTGAATGCGCTCAAATCTCTGGCACTTAATCCGCAGAATTCACAAGCCTATGTGGTGCTTGGTATCACGGCCGCCAAGCGGCGCGATTACGTGGCCATGCGGACCAATCTGGAAAAAGCGCTGGCCCTCAACAGCAATGATCCGCTGGCCTTGCGCTGGTTTGCCTATGGCCTTCTGACTGTTGGTGAAGTTGACGAAGCACTTACCTATTCAGCTCGCACCCTGAAGCTGGACCCGATGCAGGCGCGCAATTACGTTTCGCACGCTACAAATCTCTATGTGAGCGGCGACTTGGGCGAAGCACGGCGTACGGCAGACAGGGCCATAACGCTTGGGTTTAGAACCGCCGCGATGGTGATGGCAGATGTGTCCAAAGCCGAGGGTGACGCAGAAGGAGCCATGAATTATGCCCGCCCGCTGATAAGCTATATGACGCAGGTGTTGTCAGATGAGGAAATCGAAACACTTCTGCGGGGTATTTTCATAGGACAGGAAAATACGGATGAAGCTGTCCGGTTGATTACGGAACTCGCGAACCAGCCTGACAGCGCGGCGCAAATGTTTTTCGGAAACTTCCTCGTGATGCTGGAAGAACCGGCGCTGGCCTTTGAGACGTTCCGTACCAATACCGGCGGCTTTGACTTCCCGTTCTTTGTCGCCCTGTGGAGTGACCGGGGTGAGATGGTACGGACGAGCGACGCCTTCCCCGGTTTCGCCCGCGATATCGGTCTCGTGGAATACTGGCAGGCCTATGAATGGCCGCCTTTCTGTTCGCCGGATGATCCTGATGCGGAGGGGACGGAAGTGGCTTTCGCGTGCTTGTGACGACGTATATTGGCCATGGATACTGAATGATCGTTGGCGCGATCTTCAGTATGACGAGAGAGGCTGGTGCCGGTTGCTTTGGCGGGTTACGCTTCGTTTGACCTGCCTTATTCAGCTAGACTTGGAAAAGCCAGCTGTGAGTGGTACTTTCATACTAAAGGAGAGACACCATGCGACCAGTTATAGCATTCGTCGACACCCTGATGATGTTTGTCACAACTGCCGGGTTATATTTTTACTTTGTAGCTTTTGAGACAGTACCGATTTCCAGCCTGACAAACCCCGATCATAAGGTCATCATCACCATATCATTGATATATGCATGGGTACGCAGCAGTCATGCACTATGGTTATTTTTCAATAATAGGCTGACAGAACTCTAAAAACCGCGCAGTCTTGCGTAGCGCTCTGTGTGGAAATTGGCATCGCCATAGAGGGCTTCAGCCACACGCACGCGCTTGATGAAAAAGCCGATGTCAAATTCATCAGTCATGCCGATGCCGCCATGCATCTGGATTGATTCCTGTGCCGCGAGTTGCGCCACCTGCCCCAGCTTTGCTTTCGCGGCAGAGACCATAAGCCCGGCCATTTCCGGTGCCTGATCCATCATCTGCAGGGCTTTCATGACCACAGATTTGCCAACTTCGATTTCGGAATAAAGATGGCTGGCGCGGTGCTGCAATGCCTGAAACTCACCGATGGTACGGCCAAACTGCTTGCGCTCTTTTAGATAATCCACTGTCCGCGTCAGGCATTCCTGTGCCGAGCCGGACATTTCCGCAGCAAGACCTGCACGGCCCGCATTGAGGATGACTTCCAGCGGCTGGTAACCCCCATCAACTTCGCCCAGAACAGCATCGGCGGTGAGTTCAACGCCGTCCAGCTTGATAGTCGCCGCATTGCGGCTGTCGACCATGGACTTAGCTTCTGCCGACAGGCCAGCACTGTCGCGTGGCACCAGAAACAGGGTGATGCCGTCTTCGTCGCCTTCAGCGCCTTCCGTCCGGGCAGAGACGATCAGGGCGTCTGCCACCGAGCCATCAGCCACAAATGATTTTTCGCCAGAGAGTTTGAAGCCATTGCCCGCGCGCTCGGCTTTTGTCGCAACGCTTGACGGCGCGTGTTTGCGCGCTTCGTCTACAGCGACGGCCATCAGGGCGCCGCCTGCGGCCAGCTTTGGCAGCCACTCATTTTTCTGGTCGGCAGAACCATATTTGTTGAGCGCTGTTGCGCCCATGATGGCCGTGGAAACATACGGTGAAGCCGTCAGGGTGCGGCCCATTTCTTCGGCAATCAGACCCGCGGCCTGATAGCCCATGGCAACGCCGTCATGTTCTTCCGGCACGACAACGCCAGCCCAACCCATTTCGGCCATGGCGCCCCAGGTGCCACGGTCAAAACCATCTGTACCGCCACTATCACGCAGTGAGCGCAGCTGGCTGACCGGGGCTTTCTCCGTCAGAAAGCCCTTTGCCATGTCTTTGAGCATCTCCTGCTCTTCATTCAGTACCATTGCCATGTGCTTGTTTCCTGCTCTTGATTATTTACGCGCCCGGCAATTCGAGGATGCGTTTGGAGATGACGTTAAGCTGCACTTCGGACGTGCCGCCCTCAATGGAATTTGCCTTGGTGCGCAGCCACTGGGCAGCGACATCTTCTTCCGCCCCCCATTCAAGGCCGTCACTGCCAGCACTATCCATCATCAGTTCAAGGCGCTTTTTGTTCAATTCCGTGCCGTAGTATTTCAGCATGGAGGAATTTGCGCCCGTGCCTTGCCCGGCTTTCGCTTCATCCTTGAAGCGCTCCATGGTCGCCATGAAGGCGAGCCCGTCAATTTCCATGCGCGCCACATCTGCCCGCAGGATCGGATCGGCCAGGCGTCCCTGCTCATCAAGACCGATCTGCTGGGCCGCAATATCACCGATGGGGCGCATGGAGCCGGAGCCCATGCCGCTAATCATCTCGCGCTCATGCGTAAGCAGATATTTGGCGACCGTCCAGCCCTTGTTCAGCCCGCCGACGATCGCATCCTTTTCGGCTTTGGCATCATCAAAGAAGGTTTCGCAGAAGGGCGATTTACCGGAGATCAGTTTGATTGGCTTGGTGGTAACGCCGGGCTGATCCATGTCTACCAGAATAAAGCTGATGCCTTCATGCTTCTTGGCCTCAGGGTCTGTCCGCACCAGAACGAAAATCCAGTCTGCTTCATCAGCATAAGACGTCCAGACTTTCTGGCCGTTGATGAGGTAATGATCGCCCTTGTCCTCGCATTTTGTCTGTAGGGAGGCGAGGTCAGAGCCGGAGTTTGGCTCGGAGTAGCCTTGCGCCCAGCGGATTTCACCGCGCACAATTTTCGGGATATGCTCCTGCTTCTGCTCTTCCGAGCCGTATTTCAGGAGTGCTGGCCCGAGCATCCAGATACCGAAAGAAATGAGCGGCGGGCGCGCCTTGATGCGCTTCATTTCAGCAGCAAGGATTTTCGCTTCGGCCTTGGAAAGGCCACCGCCGCCATATTCCTTCGGCCATTCCGGCACGGTCCAGCCGCGCTCTGCCATACGGTCGAGCCAGAGCTTCTGGGCGTCGCTTTCAAATTTGAACTTCTTGCCGCCCCAGCAGGCATTTGTGTCCACGCTCATGGGCGTGCGCATTTCCTCGGGGCAGTTCTCTTCCAGCCAGGCGCGTGTTTCCTCGCGGAATTTTTCCAGATCGTCAGACATCAAATGCCTCCTCAAGCAACTTCAAACAGACCGGCAGCGCCCATGCCACCGCCCACACACATGGTGCAGACAACATATTTAGCGCCGCGACGCTTGCCTTCAATCAAGGCGTGGCCGACCATACGCGCGCCGGACATGCCATATGGATGGCCGACAGAAATGGCACCGCCGTTCACGTTCAACTTGTCATTCGGGATACCCAGTTGATCGCGGCAGTAGAGCACCTGCACGGCGAAGGCCTCGTTCAACTCCCACAGGTCAATGTCATCCATGGTCAGACCATTGGCTTTCAGGAGCTTCGGCACGGCAAAGACAGGACCGATGCCCATTTCTTCCGGCTCCAATCCGGCCACCGCCATGCCGCGATATATACCGAGCGGCTGGAGGCCACGCTTTTCAGCTTCCCTGGCTTCCATCACCACGGCGGCCGACGCGCCATCTGACAGCTGGGAAGCGTTACCGGCTGTGATGCAATGGCCTTCACCGCGCACAGGCTGCAGGCCCTGAAGGCCCTCCAGCGTTGTTTCCGGGCGGTTGCCTTCGTCTTTTTCGAGGGTCACTTCCGTTTCGGAAACCTCGCCTGTCTCCTTGTTCTTTTTCTGCATGACAGAGGTGAGCGGGACGATCTCGTCATCAAACTTGCCAGCCTGCTGCGCTTCGTGGGTGCGCTGCTGCGACTGGAGCGAATACTCATCCTGCACATCACGCGAGACGTTATACTTTTTGGCGACGATCTCAGCCGTGTCGATCATCTGGATGTAGGCGTTCGGGTGCATTTCCACGAGTTGCGGATCGGCGGCCACGCGCATTTCCATCGTCTGGACCATAGAGATGCTTTCGACACCTCCGCCGACAACAATCTGCTGGCCATCACAGATCACCTGCTTGGCGGCGATACCGATCGCCATCATGCCGGACGCACACTGACGGTCGACACTCATGCCAGACACAGTCACCGGCAGACCAGCTCGCAAGGCCGCATTACGCCCGATGGTAACCTGCACGCCCTGTTGCAGGGCTGCCCCGATGACCACATCATCAACCTCGCTGCCCTCAATGCCAGCCCGCTCGACAGCATGTTTGATCGTATGGCCCGCAAGCGTCGGGGACGGTGTGTTGTTGAAGGCCCCGCGATAGGCTTTGCCAATGGGGGTACGGGCTGTTGAGACGATGACGGCTTCACGCATGAGGGTTCTCCTTTAAGGGGGTCTGTCAGGTATTCAGGTCTTAATTGGTCAGCCAACCATCTGCATGGTCAGCCATTCGGCAATAAGGGCAGGCTTTTCCTCGCCCTCGATTTCTACAGAAACATCATAAGTCAGCATCCACTGGCCGGGCTTTTTCTCGATGGCATCTTTCAGGGTGAAGTGGCCGCGAATTTTTTTGCCTGCCCGCACCGGCTGAACGAAACGGATTTTTTCAAAGCCGTAATTGACGCCCATTTTGATGCCTTCCAGCACCAGCGACACATCCATCGCCAGCTTCGAGAGCATGGAAAGTGACAGAAACCCGTGAGCAACAGTGCCGCCAAAGGGCGTCATTTTTGCGGCTTCCTCGTCCACATGAATGAACTGGTGGTCTTCAGTGCAGTCAGCGAACTGGTTGATCCGCTCCTGACCGATCTCGAGCCACTGCGATGAGCCAATGCTCTGGCCGATTTTAGCTTTCAGGTCTTCGGGTTTGATCGCTTGCATGTGTCCTGTCTCCTCCCGCTGTATCAGCGGCTGTTATTCCCCATGATTATTCGGCGTGAGGGGCCGGATGCAAGGACGGGCAGCAGTTGAGACTGCCATCGGGCTGCCCCTAGAGGTAACCGACTGAAAGGCCGCACCGGGCCGCCAGCTTTTCAGCAAACTGGTAGGCGCGATCCCGGCTTTCCTTGCGCATGTCCGAGTTCGTGGCGGGCGGTTTGTCCTGACCATCCTTGCGCAATCGCTCGAATTGAGACCCGGCAATCAGCAGGAAGGTGCTATGGGGGTCTTTCAGGGTAATACGCAGGGGCGGCGTATCAAAATAGCCATACCAGTATTTCCCCGGCTCCGCCGCCTTGCGCAAGGGCGGTGAGTCCAGAACGTCAACTGCCTTGATAAAGGAGAAATCAATGCGACTGAGCACAAAAGAGCGCTCATTGAGGATGTGCAGGCAGTCCACTTCGTTATTGAAAGTATACATCACCTCCAGCTGGCCAAAATGCAACTGATTGACGGCTGGCGCGAAGGCCTCCGCCTGTTTTGCCTTTGCAGGGTCGCCAAGGATGAGATTGCGCAATTTGCGTGTCAGCCCAGTAACACTGAACAGCAGGAGCAGATAAAAAACGATCAACCCGGCGCGCAGGACAATACCCGGCAGGGCAGTAAAAACCTGCCGCATGTCTTCGCCTGTCAGGAACATGGCGATAACCACGCCAATGGTGCTGACCAGCAGGATCACCAACGTGGTATAAAACGAGGCAATGACTGTTCGGCAAAACCGCTCAAAAGCCTTCCAGACTTTCATCAGCGGCCCGTCTGGCTTTTTGGGCTTTTGTGGTGGCTTCAGTTTTGGGGTTAACTGATCGGTGGTCTGCTCATAGGGGCCCATCTCGCAGGACAGGGCCTTTGTCGCCGGGCCGGAAAAACCCGACAGGTCCGTCTTCAACTGCGCAAATGCGCCGTCCGGCTCACGCTTTCTCGATCCAGCCTTGAAGGACACAGGCTTCAATGACACGGCTACCAACCCCTTTTCCCGCGCACGGGAATAACTCTCCTCCTCTAAAATAAGCAGGATGGAAGCAGAAAGATAGTGGCTGTTGCGTGAATGTTTTGGGACAGATGGTTATGTTATCCCATCTAGGGTCAGTACCTAATGCCTAGTGTCGACGAGAGGCGTAAAACCACAAGGAGCAACCTTGGACTTACCCGAAGTTTATTCGCTTGCGGATCAAGCCACCAGCGACGCCAGGACGCGGCGCTTACCCTCAAACGGGCGGCGGCCATGCATGACGATGAAATTGTCCACGAGCACCACATCGCCCTTTTGCCAGTTCATGTCGAAAGACAAGTCGTCCGACAGCTGAATGGCAATGGCCATGTCATCCGGGTCAATGCGACTGCCATCTCCAAACGTGATGGATTTTGACGGGTCATTGCGCTCGTCTTTCCAGCCCCGGAAAGCAGCAATCAGTTGATTGAAAAATACTTTGCGACCATCGGCAAGGGTTTTCACCGCATCAAGGCGTGGTGTTGTGACGACCAGCACCTCACCCGCCTGCCACTCCCAGCTATAGTCAAGCTGGCGCAGGCGCGCCTCTGCCTGCTCCGTGGTGTCAGCGGTCAGGGTACTGCGCCAGCTGCGGCCAAGGCCGGACTGTGCGTCATCATTCGGCGGCATCACAGTCTTGTATCTCACGCCGCGCGCCTCCAGTGCCTGCACGAAAGCAGGCGCTTTTTCGGCCAGTTGTTCCAGCAGGATATCCGACCGGCATAAAGGCGTGGCACCGCCTTCTTCTGCAGCAATATCGCAATAGAAAAACAGCTTGGACGGATAAATGGGTGTCTGGGCCATTTCATGATGCAAAAAAATGGAAATATGCGGCGGGGCTTCATTCGCGGTAAAGACGCGTTCGGTCAGGTTCACGCGCACCGCATTGGAGAGAGACTCCTTATACGGAAAGTTTGGTGCGTCAAAAGCCATCACTGCCTTGTCGAAATCCTCGACAGACTGAACATCATAGCCCCGGAACAAGACCGCCCCGACCTGCTCAACCTGCTC
This sequence comes from Aquisalinus sp., assembly GCA_022763115.1. Classification (GTDB taxonomy): domain Bacteria; phylum Pseudomonadota; class Alphaproteobacteria; order Caulobacterales; family Parvularculaceae; genus Aquisalinus. Next base: position 2,512 of record JALEGJ010000038.1, on the reverse strand, counting down.
GGTGACGGCTGCCTTGTGCGCCGCCATGGTCTCGGCGAGTGATTGGCCGCTCTGCGTATCTCCGAAAATAGCCGGGAACGCCGCGCCGTGCCACTCCTGTATCTCCAATGTCTTGTCTGTCATCAGGTCTCTCCCATCAGTCATAAATCGGGTGAAAGCGGCCAAACGCCTGCTCACAGAACACACCCGGATCATTAAAACGGCGGTTCTTGTTCAGGGCAGAAATCTGTTCCATTTCTTGCGCTGTTAATGCCAGATCCCGCGCGGCAAGGTTTTCCTCCATATGCGGAACTTGTGTTGCCTTGGGGATGACCGAGGTGCCGCGCTGAATGCCCCAGCGCAAAACAATCTGCGCCGGTGTTTTGCCATGACGATCCGCTATCTCACCGATGACCTTGTTGGTCAGCACCATGTCCTGGTCGGCTGCCATGCCAAGTTCCAGATAGGAAGAGGCACCGAGCGGAGAGAACGCCGTTACTTCGATGCCATACTCCCCGGCCAGACGGATCAGCTTTTCCTGTGTCAGATACGGGTGGCTTTCAATCTGCAAAGCGCCGGGCTTGATGCGGGCGTAAGCCATCAGATCATGCAACAGGGCGGAATTGTAATTACACACCCCGATCTGCTTGACGAGACCGGCATCGACCAGCTCTTCCATCGCAGCCCATGTCTCTGCCAGAGAAACAGGGGCCAGTTTCATTTCCGGTTCTACCGCCTCCGGATCAAAAATCCATTCCGGCGGGTAACGCGTTTCAAACGGCACATACGCCAGGGCTATCGGGAAATGCACCAAGTAAAGGTCCAGCTGATCGACGCCCAGATCAGACAAGGTGCGCTCACAGGCCGGGCGCACATGTTCCGCCTTGTGATAGGTGTTCCAGAGCTTGGAAGTGATCCAGAGATCATCACGGGTGACCAGGCCATCGGCGATGGCTTTCGCCACCCCCTGTCCGGCTTCCGCTTCGTTGCCATAATCGCAGGCAGAATCGAAGTGGCGATAACCGATGCGGATGGCGTCATGCACCGTCTGTGCACAAACAGCCTTGTCCACTTTCCACAGGCCAAAGCCGATTTCAGGTATGTTTGTCATCATCTCTCTCAATTCAGGTTTTGTACGGCGTATCATCCAGCGGCAGCGTCACGGCCTGCCCCGTCTCCAGCGACCTGTGGGCCGCAACGCCCATCTCCAGAGAGCGGATACCATCTTCCACGGTAATCTCAAATGGCGTGCCTGAAACCACTGCCTGATGAAACGCCTGAAGCTGAAAATATGTCGCCCCGTGATGCTGCCCGGCCCGCATGGCCTCGTCCGGCGTGTCCACATGCTCGACAAACGGGCCCGACTTGTCACGCGGCGACCAGATGACATCAGCGCCGGGAATAGTCACTTCCAGCTTGCCCTGTTCACCAACCACATGAACAGCTTCCTGCTGCTCGGAACCTTCCGCATACATACACAAGTCGAGCACAGCTCGCGCCCCACCGCGAAAATCAACAACGACGAAAGCATTATCAATGATATCCGGCGTGCGGCCATCATAGCTCTCATCGAGGTGGTTCACGTCCTGCGCCCCGGAGGCGTAAATGCGCACCGGCTCGTCGCGCAGGATGTGGCGCATCAGATCAAAGAAGTGGCAGCATTTCTCCACCAGCGTGCCGCCGGTGTTTTCATTGAACCGGTTCCAGTCATTCACTTTGGGCAGGAAGGGAAAGCGATGCTCCCGGATGGACAGCATCCGCACCTGGCCCGTTTCGCCTGCATGGGCGCGCCTGATGAAGCGTGCGAGCGGCGGCATGTAGCGATATTCAAGCCCGACCGCGAGGCGGCATTTGGCTTTGGCGCTCAGCACGGCAAGCGCTCTGGCATCTTCCATCGTCGTGCAGATTGGCTTTTCGATAAGGATTGCCGTATCCAGATGCGCAAGGTCCTGCACGATGCCGAAATGGGTGAAGTTGGGCGTTGCGAGGATGATCGCGTCGCACGCCTCCTTTTCGATCATATCCTGATACTGATCGTAATAGGTCACGCCGTGGCGCGGATGGTTCTGCATCATGGCGCGGGAGGCGTTCAGGGAGCCCGCATCAGGGTCCGCAATCGCGATAATTTCCGCGTCTTCAATGAGATTGAGATTCGCCAGATGCTCCTGCCCCATCATGCCGGCACCAATCAGCCCATATTTTGTCATCCAGCCTTCACACCCGAAAATGATTGTTGTTGTTGGTTAGTTTGGCGAAACTAATGCGCCCGGCGGGCGGGCGCAATGGATGAGTTACAGTTGTGATTGGGGGGGGAGTAGATCAAAATAATACCTCCAAAGCACAGAGCCTCCCTCGAGAAGTTACGCGCAATGAACAAGGCCGCTTGACCCCCTAAACATATTGCGCAATATATTGCGCAATATGTTTAGGGAAATAGAAAATGCCTCAACAGTTTCTTGAAACCGAAGCTGCGTTTGCCTTGAGAGTGAGACACTTAGCGGACCGCCTCTATGATCAGATGGCCGATGCGCTC
>JALEGJ010000037.1 GCA_022763115.1 Aquisalinus sp. | reverse complement strand
GCCAGTGATGCCGGTTCCATATAGGCTCCTCCTATTAACGGCGTAACAGATCAATCAGACTGCCATACATCTCTCTTGCTTGTCTGAACGTCGCGAGATTGGCTTCATAACTGCGTCCGGCCTCCCTCGCATCCGCCAATTCCGTCATCATCGTGACATTTGAAAATGTCACATAACCCTGATCATCCGCCAAAGGATGACCAGGATCGAATTCTCTCTCTCCCTCTCGCGTATCCAGAGTGACCGGGCCGACTTCCACTTCACCGGTCTTGGAAATACCATCCATGATCGACTGGAAGGATAACAGCTTGCGCTGATAGCCGGGCGTGTCTGCGTTTGATATGTTTTCACTAACAATCTGTAGGCGAAAAGCCTGCGCATCCATACCGCTGGAGGCTGCTGACATTGCTTTTGAGAGCGGGTTCATCTTTCAACGCTCCTTATCTACCGGCTGCTGCCAAGACTGAGCCGCATCAGGTCCAGCGTCTTCTTGTAAACAGCAAGCGCCATATCGTGCTGGCCTTTGGTCTCAGCCGTTTTCAGCATCTGGTCTTCGATGGAAACATTATTGCCGTTAGGCGACTCAGCACCTCGGGAGGCCACGCGCACAAGGTCAGAGGTCGTGATCTCAACATCCCTGCCCTGACGCTCCGCTGCCTTGTACAATTCAGCAAAACTCTTGAGGTCCTGCGCCTTATAGCCGGGCGTATCCGCATTGGCGATATTCCCGGCCAATACCTCATGCCGCTTGGCAGCGTGCTGCGCCATGGCGGAATAGGTGCGGAGAATTTCCAGATCGGTCGGCACTTCTGTTTACCTTGATTAACGAATAAGTAAAAATTGCACCTATAAGCTGAATAAATGGTTAACAGCTCATTAAGCGCACAGCGCCCCACCTTGCTGGAACAACAAGCCGGATTGATTTCCGGTCAGCCGCGCATCCGATTTTTCGGAACCGTGACGGCGATCAACGGCGATGCGGTGACGATCACCGGGCTCAGTCATCACGCTGTCCTGAATGATCAGGTCTCTCTCGCCGGCAATACGCCCGACGGCGAAATCATAGCAATCAACCAGTCAGATCTCACGGCAATCCTTTATGACGACCCGCGACAGGTTAAAATCGGCGCGACCATTTATCTGCACCCGCAGCAAAATCCCAAACCCTGTACTGAATGGATCGGTCATGTCCTGAACCATTCCTTGCGTGGCCCTGACGGGCAGGAGATGCCGCAGGGACTTGAAGCCGCCCCGTTGAAAACCAAACCTCCGGCACCCGCCACACGCAAGCGCCTCGGCACACGTCTCAATACCGGCGTCGCCGCCTTCGATACGTTTCTGCCCCTGTGTCAGGGCCAGCGGATCGGTCTGTTCGCGGGGTCAGGTGTGGGCAAGTCCACATTACTGGCGGAACTCGCCAAAAGAACGGACGCGGATATTGTCATCCTCGCCCTGATTGGCGAGCGCGGGCGCGAGGTGCGTAATTTCGTCGAGGACACACTGGGCGCAGAAGGCATGAAACGCGCCATCGTTTTTGCGGCGACATCTGATGACCCGGCCCCCCTGAAGAAACGCACTGCCTATCTGGCGATGGCCACGGCAGAGTACTACCGCGATCAGGGCCAGCAGGTTCTCTTGCTTTTTGACTCGCTCACCCGCTTTGCTGAGGCTCATCGCGAAGTTGCCCTGGCCGCCGGGGAAGTGCCTTCCCTGCGCGCCTTCCCGCCGTCCACATTCCGCTCGGTCGCGGCATTGACCGAGCGCGCCGGACCTGGCGCGGAAGGCAATGGTGATATTACAGCTATCTTCAGTGTACTGGTCGCTGGCTCCAACATGGATGAACCGGTTGCGGATATGGTTCGGGGTATCCTTGACGGCCATGTGATCCTGGAGCGCGAAATTGCAGAACGCGGGCGCTATCCCGCGATTGATATCCGGCGCAGCGTCTCCCGCTCCTTGCCGGAGGCCGCAACGATGGAGGAAAATCAGGTTCTCTCAGCCGCCCGCTCCCTCATTTCAGCCTATGAAGAAAATGCGCCGCTTATTCGTGCCGGGTTATATACGGCGGGTGCAGACCCGCTGCTGGATGAAGCAGTGCGCCTGTGGCCACAGCTAGATCAGTTTGTCAGCCTGCTGGATGTCCAGAATGCAGAAGAAAGTTTCGCTGCCCTGAAGCAGATTTTATTGGGAGAAACGGCGGGTCAACCTGCACCAGCGCAGGAAAAATCAGCTGTTGGATAGCAAAAGGTTCTGCGCAGCAGAGGCCCCGAAGCCGGCTGCACTCTGCAACAGGCTCAAGGCTGCAAAGCCGGGCGTAGTCGCGGATGGGCCGTTCGCAATCTGACTGCGAACCGTGAACAGCTTGATGAGGCTTTCGATATTCTCAGGATCAGAATAAGCTTCAGCAAAGCCAACGCCAAATTGCTTGCGGCTCTTTTCCTCGAGAATCTGCTGCTGCTGGTCAATGTCGATCTGGGAAAATTCAGTAGGCAATCCAAAAGCTGTTTCAAACACAGCCCGTAACGGCTGGTCGCCCATAACCTGAAACCAGAGCGCGCGCTCGGACAAAACGGACTGGCTGTTACCACCGCTGGTCGTTGTCACTTCCTCCAGGCGGTCCCCCAGCTCAGGCAGTGAAGTCTTGCTGTCAGCTTCAACGGTAAGCAGATTTCCGGATCTGTTGGTGATCGTGATTTCAGGCTGATCCGTCAGAGGGTCGGCAGCAAGGCTGACCGTCGCGCTGACACCGGCAATGCCGAGATCATTAATGAGGTTTGTCAGCCCTTGTGCAATATCATTCTGGTCTTCACCATCGCGTGCTACATAGGTGACGGACTGGCCGCCCAGCGAGATCTGATAAGCCAGCGTTCTGTCCAGCTCATCATTCGTCGCTACAACACCCTCCGTAATAGACAGTGTACGTGCGCCATTCAGCGCAATCGTGCCATCACCCGTGATCGCGCCACCTGACGTGTCCGCGAGAGAAATACCGTCAGCAAAGGCTTCTGCAACCCCGGTAATGGTCGAATCACTGCTGGCGGTCGCCTGAATTTCCAGTGGCGTGCTGGAGGTATTTGCAAAAGAAATCCGGGCGGTTTCAGTCGCTGGATCATCGACAGTTTCTGCCGTAGCTGTCAAACCTGAAATGCCCAGCGCGTTGACCGCATCAGCTATCGCGCTCGCAACATCATTCTGCGTTTCACCGGGACGTGCCACCACCGTGACCGTCTGTGACCCGACAGTAATCGAGTATCCGAGTGCCTCACCCTGATTATACGACGTCGAAAGAGTACCAGCTTCAAGGCTCAGCGATGTCTGCCCGCGCAAGCCCAGCAGGCCACCGCCTGAAACAGCACCGGCAACGCCGGACTCCACAGCGGTAGACCCAAAGACATCCTGCACCTGCAAGGTAGATGTGGTCGTGACCGCTTCCTGCTCAATACCACGTGCCGCAATCTCTCCCATCTTGCGCTGGAAATTGAGAGAAAGGCGCATATCCTGATCGACTTCACCAACGGCAACCTCGAACTGGGATTGCTTATACTGGGTAATGATGGTTTCGACAAAAGCATCATCCGGCGCGAAACCGCCATTGCCGTAAGAAAAAGCGTTCGCCATATCCTTGAACTGACTGTTATTCAGCCGATTGGCAAAACTGCCCTGCTCCTGTGTACCTTCTTCGAGCACACGGCGAACCAGGGCCTGTTTGTTGATCTCATCCTGAAGACCAAAAGCACCGAGCGCGACCTTCAGCAAGGTACGGTCAGTGACCAGGTCCGCAACATCAGTTGCGTTCTTTATATTATCGCGGAAGTAATCGACTTCGCGCTGTAATTCAGGGGAGGCATCAAATGCCTCCACCTGACGTTCCTGTGTGCGCTGAAGGAACAGCCAGCCGGTATAACCGTTAAGGGGTATGACTGGCTGAAAGACCATCAGGCGACCTCGGACTGCTTTTCTGCTTCAAGCTCTGATTGTGGCAGACGCAAGTTAAGAAGTTTCTCCTCAAGCGGAAAAACATGCTTCAGTGAGCAGAGAACAGAGTAATATCGTCCTATCTCGGCAGCGTTGAGTGCCTTCTCCAAAGGCGCCTTGGCGGTATCCCGGAAGACATTCTGCAGGTCCTTAATGGACTTTATCAGCAATTCCTTTGCTTCTGCTTCGTCCGAGTCACCGGTCAGGATCAATTGGGCAATGTAATAGACCCGCTTCACAGGTGTATTCACATCATCCGGGTGCAATGCATCGCTCAGGCGAAGAATGCTGGCCCCTTCTGTTTCAACCCTGATCTGGGCGCGTTTCGGGCCGTTTTCCAGCACAACACCGTTTACCAGAAAACGCTCGCCTGGCTTTATGTTCAAGATCAATCCGGGCATCAGGCAGCCTCCCGAATACGTTGTGACTCTCGCAAGCCGGCAATGATCGCCTTGTTGATATCGATAATGGCATCAACGGTTTCAGAGCCATCCAGCACCTTTAACGTATGCTTGCGGATGAACTCACCCAGATTGAAGATCTGGGCCCGAAGCTCCACCGGCAACTGATTATCATCACTTGCCACATCCGCCATGACCGTCGTCCAGAGCTGGACATTCTCGTGCATGGCTTCAGCGAGCTTGACAAAGCCGCCAATTTCCTTCGGATCAATACTGCTGAGTTTTGCTGTAACGGATGTGAACACACGCAGTTCAATGTCCTTATCCGTACCGGTTTCACGGGTTGTTGTCCGGTATCCCGCTTGTGCCTGTAGCTGATCAAGCATGGGCTATCTCCTTTTTCAGGGGAAGTCAGGAGCGAGAGCTATCTCGCCCGTCCTTCGCGGGTTTACTGGAACAGCGCCAGGAGCTGCTGTGGCTGCTGGTTGGCGATGGAAAGCGCCTGGATACCGAGCTGCTGCTGGACCTGAAGAGACTGCAAGCGTGCTGAAGCCTCCTCGATGTCAGCATCGACCAAGGCACCAATACCTTCCGTCAGGGAATCAGTCAGCTGTGTGACAAACTCGATCTGGTTTTCGATACGCTTCTGGGCAGAACCGAATGCAGCAGAGGCATCAATCGCTGTTTGCAACAATACTTCGATATCATCCAGAGCATCACTTGCCGTCGTATTGGACGTGACCACATCAATATCATCCAGCCCGGCCAAACCACCGCCAGCTGTACTGCCTGAACCGCTGACAGTCGTCACGGTGATACCACCGCCCGAGTTATTATTGATGGTGAATGTCACATCCGTCGATGTTGGATCAGCAACTTCTGTAAGATCGACGGTGATACCCGTTAAGCCGAGTGCATCAATGGCATTTTTGAGATTACGGGCCACATCATTCTGCGTATCGCCTTCGCGCGCGGCGAAAGAAACAGTCTCTGTACCAATTTGTACTGAGTAACCGGATGTTGCACCGGCTGTATTGGATGTAACCAGCGCACCTTGTGTTAGCGTAATCGTCTGTGAGCCGGCATTAGCAACGGCTTGAGCCGTCAATGCTGTAATCGCACCAGCGCCTGCAATCGTCGCGCCAGCCACCGTCGGGTTTGCAGACTCCAAATTCTGTCTGTTTACGGTAATACTGGACGCAGTCACATTCTGGCTTGAATCACGGTCAAGAGAAGACAGTACAGAAACACTGCCGCCCCCTACCAACAGGTTCTGGCCATTAAATTGTGCCGCTGAAACAACAGACTGAACCTGTAAGGTCAACTCATCAATATCTGTCTGGATCTTCGAACGGTCCACGTTTTCTTCCTGCGCAGAAACAATGAGTTCTTTCATGCTTTGCAGAAGGTTTGTGACGTTCTCTGCCGCGGCACGCGCGACACCCACCGTAGAGGATCCCAGATTCAGCGAGTCAGAAATCTGTTTGAAGCTGTCCACGTCTGTCTGCATGACAGTCGAAATCGCAAAGATAGCAGCGCTATCCTTGGCATTGGCAACTTTTTTTCCGGTGGAGATTTGCGATTGGACACCTTGAAGGTCTCTGTTGATGCCACGCAAAGTTTCCAGTGCCACCATGGCACTGCTGTTAGTAAGAATACTAGACATAGGTCTTTCCTTTTGTGTGCGCAATCCAGCGCGATTTTTGAAAGTGCCTG
>JALEGJ010000036.1 GCA_022763115.1 Aquisalinus sp. | reverse complement strand
TCGCCGCGACGCTGCTTCTTCGACAAAACCGCCTCCTAAAAAGCAGTCTTGAATCACAATTCGAAAGTTACGCAAACCTTTTGTCAACAGAACCTAGCAATAATGTCAAGTGGGTATTTTTGCCCTTACTTCTGGTTGGCTCGCCGAGCCAAAAACCATCAACAGCTAAAAGACCAGATTCACTTGTTGATCAGGGATGCCAAAGGGAGCGTATCAGCCATCCCGTAGATAAAGCGGAATCTCGTGATGATTTACATCAATCAATATCAAATTGTTCTTTGTAATACTCCAGTCTGATAAACTCGCTTTTCTCCATAGCCTGAGTATAGTCTGCTGCGAGCGATCTTAGCATCTCATCTGACTGTCTTTCGCCTTGACGTAATCGAAACAAAGCTAACTGATAATAACAAGGGTCTGCAGGAATATTAGAACCAGAAATTTGAATGCCGTTTCCAACCAAAAACAAATTATATATCCCTAAGCGTGAACTGGTTTGTCTGGTATCCACGATATAATTTCTGGATTTTCCGAAATTTTCGTGAACTTCTATGAAAGCTTCACAGTTTTCAGTAGTAACTTCAAAGTTAAATACTATCGATGATTGTTTCACTGTCTCGGGTGCACATCCAGTCAAAGGCAGGATCAAAAAGCATAGGCAACAAAGAAATTTTTTCATGGTGATATCAGTCGAAACACTCTGGGTGATTTTCCTGTACATACTGCATCATTTATGCGCCAACGCGCATTAAATTTTTTCTCTCCATAGGGCCGCGATAATATCAGCCAGCGCGACACCGCATTACGCTGGCGCTAATGTAGCCTGCTCCCCGGTCACTTGATGAGCGTTGCACGGTCCGGCGCTGGATCCCGTATCTGCGCAGCAGCATTTCATGCCGCAGCGCATTACGGGAAGACGTTTGGAGAGATGGGTTTTGTGAAAACTTAACCATCATAGGAAGCAAAGGTGCTACCGCGCCGCCATGCCTTATGGCAGACCTTTTCTATTTTACTCTTCATACAAATTTTTAATATAGGGCGACCATCTTTCGACGAAGGCGTTCCTCCCCCGTCACAACGGGGGAGGTGGCCCGAAGGGCCGGAGGGGGCTAGGATCCCTGAATGCGAAAGCCTAATCCCAACGCACGCAAGCTGCGCAAATCCATGCCGCCTGCAGAGGCGCTGTTGTGGTCGTGCTTGCGCCGCAAGCAACTGGCAGGCTTCCGGTTTCGACGGCAACATTCCATTGGCTCTCACATTATCGATTTTATCTGCCTTTACGTGAAGCTGATCGTTGAACTGGATGGGAGTCAGCATGGCGAGGCGCTTGCGCAAGTCGCCGATGCGCGGCGTGACGCATTTCTGGAAAGTGAAGGTTTTGTGGTGTTGCGCTTCTGGAACGCGGCTGTGTTCGATGAGACCGATGCGGTGCTGTCCAAAATCTGCTCGATTGCGGAGGACCTGGCGCGCGAGACGCGGATTTAACGGCCCCCTCCGTCTCGCTGCGCTCGACACCTCCCCCGTTTTGACGGGGGAGGAACAGCATCGGTCCCCTCGTCACAAAAAACCCCGCGCGAGTGGCGGGGTTTCTTTAGTGCTTTTTTGTGCTGCGCGGCCTAGCTGCCGTCAGTGAAGCCACGGTTACGCAGCAGTGGCTCAATGCTTGGGTCCTTGCCACGGAACTTGCGATAAAGCTCGTCTGCTTCTTCCACCGCGCCTGCTTCATACACATGTGTGCGAAGACGCAAGGCCACTTCCGGATCGAAAATGTCGCCAGTTTCCTTGAAGGCATCAAAGCCATCCGCATCCAGAATTTCTGACCACAGATAGGCGTAGTAACCGGCTGAATAGCCACCTGCGAAGATGTGAGAGAAATATGGCGAGCGATAGCGTGGCTCAATCTCGGGGATCAGGCCGTACTCTGCCAATACTTCTTTCTCGAACTCACGCGGATCAGTGATCGCGTTCGCTTCTTCCTCGTTCAGCATGTGCCAGCGCAAATCCAGCAGGGATGCTGCAATGAACTCGGTCGTCCGGAAGCCTTCATTATGGTTGGCAGCTTCTTTCAGCTTGTCAACAAGCTCGGTCGGGATGACCTCGCCCGTGTCATAATGCTTCGCGTAGACCGCAAGCATCTCAGGCTCGCTGGCCCAATGCTCGAGGATCTGGGCCGGAAACTCCGTGTAGTCACGCGGGCCGCCAACGCCGGAAATACGGTCATAATTCTGCGTCGTCATCAAGCCGTGCAGACCATGGCCAAACTCATGGAAGAGCGTTTCGACCTCGTTGAAGGCCATCAGGGTTGGCGCATCATCTGACGCAGGCTTTGTGAGGTTCAGGTTGTTGGTCACAATCGGCCGGATATTGTCACCGTCCACATTGCTGGCGCCGCGATACGTGCTCATCCAGGCGCCGCCGCGCTTGGAGTCACGGGCGTACATATCAACCATGAACACACCAAGATGCGTACCGTCCGCATCTTGAAGGTCATAGACGGACACACTCGGGTGCCAGACCGGCGTATCTTCCAGCTTGATGAAGGTGATACCGAAGAGGTTTTCGGCCATGTAGAATGCGCCATCCCAGACGGCATCCATTTCGAAATATGGCTTCAACTGACTGTCATCGAAAGCATATTTCTCCTGACGAACTTTCTCTGACAGGTGCCACCAGTCCCAGGCTTCAACCTTGTAAGGGTTGTCGCTTGCATCGACCATGGCCTGCATTTCTGCCAGCTCTGCCTTTGCAGTTGCAAGACCCGGACGCCATACCTGAAGCAAAAATTCTTCCGTATTTTGTGCTGTTTTTGCCATCCGCGTTTCCAGCTGGAAATGGGCATGGTTCTCATAGCCGCGCAGACGGGCTGCTTCTGCGCGCAGGCGCGCAATGCGCAGGATGATCTCGCCACTGTCCGTGTCGCCGCCATTATCCGCGCGCTGTGTGTAGCCTTCAAACAGCTGCTTGCGCAGTTCGCGATTTTCTGACTGGGTCATGAACCCTTCGTAGACAGACCGGTTCAGGCCGAAAATCCAGGCATCATCACGCCCCTTGCCTTCCGCTGTCTTTTTGGCGGAGTCGATAAAGCTCTGCTGGAGGCCGGCAAGGTCTGCTTCGTCGGTGATAACCAGTTCAAAGTTCTTGGTTTCAGCCAGAAGGTTCTGCCCGAACTTTGTTGTCAGTTCCGACAACTCGGCGTTGATTTCCTTCATCCGCTCTTTTGTTTCCGGATCAAGGTCAGCACCGCGACGCACAAAATCGCGGTGATAGAGTTCAAGCACCCGCATCTCCTGCTTACCGAGACCCAGCGTGTCGCGCGCCTCGTAAAGTGTCTTTATGCGCGCCCAGAGATCATCATTCAGCGCGATGCCATCATAGACTTTGGACAGGCGCGGATAGATTTCTGACTCCAGTGCCTGGAGATCATCATTTGTGTCTGTGTTGGTGATGTTGCCAAACACGCTGGAAACACGGGTCAGCGTCGCGCCAGCGGTTTCAAGCGCCTTGATGGTATTGTCGAAGGTCGGTGCCTCAGGATTGTTGATGATGAGGTCGACGTCAGCTTCCAGCTCCGCAATGCCCTGCTCGAAGGCAGGCAGGTAATCTTCATCGCTGACCAGCGAAAATGGCGGAATGCCAAAAGGTGTGTCCCATTCCTGTAGCAGCGGGTTGCCGTCCATTGCCGCCATTGTGTCGTCAGATGCAGTATCAGCCGCTTCCGTGTGCGGCTCGTCGCCATGATCATGGCCAGCGTGATCGCCTTGTTCGCCACAAGCAGAAAGAAGCGCCAGCGCCGCGCCGCCAAGCAGAAGATTCTTCAGGAATTTGGTAGTCATTTCACAACCTCACAGAATTAACCAAAGCGCACCATAAACAGGTGTCAGTTCAAAAGCCAGCTTTGAGATACCAGGCAATTGGCAGTGACATTACCTCGTAAACAGGTGCGTGATTTCACAAAAAATTCAACATCACCCTAGTGACTTCCGAGCAGAAAACTCCATTTCAGTGGAGTAATATGCTATGGAGATTTCGCATGGAACGTGCCGCTGGTACACTAATCCTACTGACGATTGTTGCTTCGTTCGTACTCTCATTCGGTCAGTTTTACGTTTAGAATGCGAAGCCCGAGGCGATACTGCCTCGGGCTTTGTATTTTGAAAGCCTCCGCCCGTGACCGCGAACAACCACACGCTGACAGTATTCCATGATGGCAGTTGCCCGCTCTGCATTCGGGAAATAGCCCTCCTGAAACGCGCCCTGCCCGACAACACAACTATCCGGTTCGAGGATATTTCTGCACCAGACGCTGTGCCATCCTGCGATATTGACAAGGCGAAACTGATGGCACGGTTTCATTGCCGGTTGCCGGACGGCTCCATAGTCGATGGCGCTCAGGCTTTTACAGAAGTCTGGAGCTATGCGCGGTTTATGGGCTGGCTGAAACCTGTCGGACGGTTTGGCCCGAGCCGCGCTGTACTCAATGCACTGTATGCGCTGTTTTTGCAGGTGCGCCCGTGGCTTCAGAGGATTACGCCTCCCCCGAAGTCAAAAGAGTTGAAATAAGATATCCGTGCAAGACACGTAGCCCAAGCTTATAAAGCGTGAGCTACAGCTTTCAGGCGATCAAGGCTGGCCGCCAGTAGAGCGAGCCCGCTGGATCTGGAACTGCAGGAACTCCTGTGAGCTGACAGTGCCGTTTTTATCCGCATCCATCATTGTAAAGCCCTGCTTGAACTGCTGGCCAAGAGCACCGCGCAACTCCGCTTCTTCCAGCTCGCCATCAATGTTGTCATCCATCGCCCCGAAATGACGGTTAATTTCCAGTACCTGATGCTGCTGGTCCTTGCGGTTTGTTGTCGTCTCGCCCTCCCAGCGATAAGTGAAAGCAGTGAAGAGCATCTCTTCATGACTTTGCTCTCCCCACAGAACAAGAGCCTCGGGATCGGGGTTGGCCGGGTTGTTGCCGGAATTGTCATAAGTGTAGTCAGCAATCAGCTTTGACCCGGCCGGCACCTTGATCGGCTCTTCAAACTCGTACTGTCGCTGCCAGTTGAAGTCATATTTCGGCAGCGAGATGAGCATTTTCTCTGTCCCGTCAGGGTAACGCAGGCGCAAATTGGAAGAATGCCCCCGGTAATGCGCGTGCGGGAAAGCTGTCAGCAAAATCGCATCATAAGGAAATTCCACATAGGCCGTTTCCTCATGGCGACTGGCGCCTGGCGGGATCACGATGGAGGCGTCGATGACCACGGACTGACGGTTCAACAACTCGGGCATCTCTTCATGGAAGTAGAAACCGATCTGCGTCACGTCGGTAACTTCCTTGCCATACGGTGTGTAATGCATCTGGAAGCCAATCGCACCACCAGCCGGGATGTGTACACCGGAATTTGGTGGCTGGACGTTGGACTCAGCCCCAACGGCATAGCCGCCGGTTTCATTGATCCAACGGTCATTGTAGCCTTTGCCGTCAGCCGGTATTTCCGGCATGTAGCCGGACAAGACGTGGTGCACGGTCTCGCGTGAGCCAACCTTGATCGTGGTAGCCTTCAGCCATTTATCTTCCGTCATCGGATTTTCGACAATGGGATATGTGTAATCCACGATGCCTGTGGCCGGCACATCCTGCGCTGGCAACGTGAGAATAAGGTCCGGCTCGCCCAATGGCCATTCCGGTGCCTTCATCTCCAGACCTTCGAGAGGGTCTTCTCCTGACCCGCGCGGCGCATCAGCCTCAATCCAGTGAACGAGGGTCTTGATTTCATCGCCAGTCAGGCTGCGATCACCTTTGAAGGTTCCGATTTCGGAGTCAGCGTGCCATGGCGGCATCCGGTCTGTACGGATGACTTCCCGGATCATCGGCGCCCAGCCCTGTATCGTCTCATAGTCCGTCATGGCCCAGGAGCCGATGCCCCCTTCCTGATGGCACTCGACACAGCTTTCTTTCAGGATCGGCACCACATCGTTCGCATAGGAGATATTGGCATGTTGTGCCTGCTTCTTGCGCTCCGGGAAGTTGATGAGACAGCCAGGGCTCAGCGCTGGCGCTTCCACAGTTACCGGCTCGCCCGCCAGAACGGCGTCGAGTGCTTCAACGACATAATTGTTGTCAGCCTCGGCCTTTTGGCGCTCATAATCGAGACGGTCATTCAACGGCCCATGATAGGCAACCTTGAAGCCCTTTTTCGGTTCCAGCACGTAAACCTGTGCTGTCCTGTCATAACCAAGAGACTCACCGATGATCTGATGGTCGTCCATCAGGATCGGGAAGTCGATGCCGAACTCCTCAGCCTCTGCCAGAACATCGGCCCGACTGTCCTGCAGGCTGGAGTTGATAAGCAGGAATTTGACGCCCTGCTCCTCATACTGATCACGTATCGCTGCGAGGTCAGGGATGGCACCACGGACAATCGGGCAGCCATTGCCATGGGTCATCAGAACGACTGCTTTCGCGTCTGAATGATAAAACAATTCATGTCCTGTGCCGGTATGATCGACCAGCCGAAAGTTATCAACGTAAGCCGGGACATCGAGGCGCGTCTCCGGCTCGACCACGATGTTGTGGCCCTTGCTGGCGTGGTCTGCATGTTTTGCCGTCTCGTCTTTGCCAGCGTCATAACCTGCAGTCTGCTCGCCTGAACACGCTGCCAGCACCAGCAGGCTGGCGGCACTGACAAGTGCAGCTCGGGTGTAAGAGTGTGTCATAATTTCCTCCGGCTCAGCGGTTGTTCCGCTTTGTTCAGGTAGTTTTGTACTATGATTGCGGTGCTCTGTCGCCTGTCATGCACACCAACCCTTAATCGCATAATTTTTATGCACCGCACGCATAATCCAGTACCAATTCTAATAAAACGCTATCCATCTTCCTGCTGCTGCTGTGGTCAACCACATAACAATCGACAGTGCCGCCACGCCTTTCATCAGGGCGGTTGTGTCGGCTGTTTTATGCCAACGCCAGACAATCAGGCTCAACGCGGCCAGCAAAAGCAGCAAGGCTATCCGGGCCAGCGTATTTGAGAAAATGGCAAAGGCTGCCAGCCATATGATGATCGCAATGGCGCCTGTTGCCTGGATCAACGGAGACAGTCGGCCCTCGCTTGCGATCAGGCGGTTGCGCACGCCAAAAGTAAAGAGCACGGCTGCGAACAGCGAAAACATCTTCAGCCAATATGGCGGGCTGTAATAGAGCTTCATCAATTCTCCCAAAGCGAGGATGACGCCCGAAATCACAATGGCCCCGAGCGCCAGACGGGCCAGCGGGCTGACCGTTTTCTGCAATGCCTGTGGCGACTGATTGCTGAGCCCGGCGCCGAGCAAGCGAAGGTCCACCAGAAAAACTGCACCGCCGAGCAGCGCCAGCGCCAGAAGATGAAACGTGCCCGCCCACGGCACGATGGTCATGGACTCTTTGACAAAATCAGCAAGTGGCGATTGGTCGAGCGTATCATAGATCGGGAGGACATATTTCTCCTGCCAAGAGCACTCGTAAAATTCGCCGTCATATTCACAGGTCGCCATCAGTCAGCCTCCCCGGCAAGCAGTGGCGCCGGCATCTGCACGGCGAGAAGATTGTCACGCTGCGGACAGTCAATCATCCAGCTCAAGGCGCTTTCGGGCTCAAGTTTCTCACAATTATACCAGTCATAGGCAATCATCCGCCCGGAAATGACAATCGCAATCCAGGCGCTGAGCGAAACTGCTGCGGCAATTCTGGCATTGCGCGGGATGCTCTGTGACAGATCCCACGCGGCAAGGTTGCCTTGAACGCGTTTGTGGAAATAGAGGATATTGGCCATCGCCAACAGCAGGACAATGATTTTTACCCGGAAAAAGATGTTGTGATAATAGACCAGCGGTTTGGCATAAAAGAGCAACAAGCCTGTCACCATCATGATGACAAAGCCACCAATCGTCCAGGGCAGGATGCGGGCCGTCATTTCCGAGACCGGCACTTGCCGAAACGCGAGGCCAAGCAAGCGCAGGTCCACCATGATGATGGTGCCCACAAAGAGCATGATCGTGAGCACATGGGTTGCTTCGAGAACCGGCCAGACGACAAAGGACTCTCGCAGCGCGATGCTCCACGGCGTTTCATTCATCCAGGCGAAAAAATCACGCATTGCTATTCCCCTGCATCGCTCCCGGCCATTTCCGCCTCACGCGCATAGCGCAGATGACACATGAGGCAGGCGCGATATATATCACCGCCAGCATCAAACAAGCCCTGCTTGTCTCTTGCTTCTGCGGCAACGCGCGCGGCCTCTGATGCTTCCGTCAATCTGACGAGACTGAGCGACCATGGCTTGCCCATAGCAGAATAAACGGGCGCGTCCAGATCGGCGGAAAGGGTCTTGAGCCGCTCGGCGCTGTCGGCCACAGCCTGCCAGCCTTCATCGGTTGTCGGCCACAATTCCTGCTCGCCTTCCTCGGTGATGATCCAGCCGGCAGATTGCCAGATACCGTCTGCCGCCGGGTCCATTTCTTCAATCATGATACTGAGAATTTCGGCGTCAGCACTGGTTGCGGGGTCTTCTTCCGTCTCCTGACCACAGGAGACGAGCAGCAGGCTTGCCGCCACAACACAACTGAAAAAAAGTCCGCTCGCCCGCATCAGTTTGCGTCCTCCGGCAGACGGAAGGCGATCAGCGCATTACCGGGCATCTGACTGAACATCGCATAGCCGGACTGGATGAAAACCATGTCTCCGGCAAGCTGCGGGCCCGGATTGTCAATGGCGCCGCCATGGGTCGGGATGTCGTTGACGGTTTCAAACTCGCGCTTGGTGTCGAACATCCATAATTCATCCCCGCTCACTGCATCAAAGGCGCGCAACTTGCCATCCAGGGCCCCGACAAATACTAGATCATCCGTAGACGCCGGCGCTGCCGAATAGCCATAGAAGAAACTGCATTCCGGCCATGGCTCAGGGTTCATCATCTGACCCACAAAGTTACCCATGCAACCACGCTCTGCCGGGCGTTCCCAGAGCATCTCGCCTGTGTCTAGGTCCAGCACATAAAGCCCCGGGCGCTCCTCATAATTCGGGAGCGGATATGGCGGGTCAGACGATGGCGCGAACACCTTGCCGTTGGAGACAGTGACGCCCCAATGGGTCCCGCCCAGCGGCGAGCCTGAACTGACTTTGGTGGTCCAGATGCGCTCGCCTGTTGCGGCATCCACCGCATGAACATCACCCGATTTCTGCCCGCCGACAACGACTTCGCGGCCATCGCTCATGGTGGCAAAAGTAACGCCGCCCCCGAAATCATAGTCAGGACCCGGTTCATCCGGGCAATTCGGCCCATTGCCCGTCAGCGGGCTGCAAGCCATGTTGAATTTGTCTTCGGCGGTTGCCTGAAAGACCCAGAGTTTCTCCCCGGTCTGCATATCAAGGGCAATAATGGCGTCGCTCGTAGCCGTGGCGGGCGCAGAGGTGTTCTCGCCTGTGCCGATATAGAGGCGGCCATTTTTTGCGTCGATGGCAGGCGTTGTCCAGACAGGCGCACCGGAAGGGCCCCATAATTGTGTACCCACGGAAGACAGCGTGGTTGGCTTTGCGTCTTCCGTCATCCGTGTCAGCCACAACCGCTCGCCTGTTGCGACATCAAGCGCCACAACAGCGCCATGGCTTTTGCAACACTCATGGGCCGGGTCCATGGCCGCTGCCACATCAAAAGAGGACAAGGGCACAAACAGCGTATCCTCATGCTGCACAAGCCCCCCTGTGGTCATGGATTGCGGAAAAATGCCTGTTCGCTTTTCCCAGATCGTCTCGCCACTGACAGCGTTGAGGGCATAGACTGTGGTACCAGCATCCGCAAAAAACAGAACAGCCTGTCCGTCGATCTCACCCAACGTCATCGCTGTGCGGATCGGGTTCAACAATTCGCGATGCCATTTGACACAGGCTGTTTCGCGGTCGAGAGCGAAAACGTGACCGGAGGTTGTCGGCACGAACAGGGTGTCTTCCGTGATGACAGGCTGGGAGCGTAACTCTGATGTGCCGGGCAAGCCGAACACCCAGGCAACCTCAAGACCTTCGACATTGTCCCGGGTCAAGCTGGTCCGGGCCGGAGAGTAATATCGGCTGTTATTCGCCTCAACGCCCCAGGCACTGACATACGTCTTTTCAACAGAAATATCCGTAGAGGTGCATTTCTGTTCACTGGCAACCTCAAAGCCACCGTTCTGGCCGGGGGTCAAATAATCGAGGAGCAGCGTCATATCCAGCCGGTCGAGCGCCTCGCCTTGCGCTTTCATCTTGCCGGATTTCAGAGAGAACTGAATACGTGCCGGGCTCATTGTCTTGAGGCTGGCAAGGTCGGGCACACGGAGTTGATCCGGCTGGCTGTGGCACAGACCGCAACTTGTCGCATAGACCTTTTCACCAGGGTGGCTGTACCCTTCGGCAATCGCGGCTTCGAAACGCGCCCGCGCATCAAGATCAATAGCGGGCTTTTCTTCACGCGGGGTTTCTGCCGCAGGTGCGGTTTCACTCTCATTCGTGACGGCACTCTCGGCTGTCGTCACCTGCCCTTCCGGCTCGCCTTTTTCGGCGCAGGAAACCGGCAAAATCAGCAAGGCCAGCGCCGCTGGTGCCAGAAAAAACTTTCTCATTCTGTCGCTTCCCAGTTTTCTGCCTGCTCTTGAACAATGCTGATGAGATTGCCCATGCCCAGATGCATATCGATCAGATGCAAGCCCCATTGTTTTTGTACCGCCCCCTGAAACAGGAGGTCGCCCTGAATATCGTCTGCTCTCGGGTCATCCGCATCCGCATTTATGGCAATAGATAAATAGCTATGTGTGTCAGTTGTCTGACATGTCGCAGAGAGCAAGTCCGGCACGGACGCAAAGGGCGTTTCAATTTCAACACCTTCGGCAAAAACCGGCTGGCGGGACGGGTCCGTCACGTTCTGCGCTGAAAGGTAGGCGTGCAGATTTTTATCGTCGCCTGAAAGCGATGCCGGGTTCACGCAAAGCGCATCCTCTCCAGCCTCGCTCTTGAAACCGAAAAAACTGTCTGCTGGCGGTGGGCTGGTTTCGCGGAAGGACACATAGGAAATGATACATCCCGTTTGCCCGGCTTCTTCACAGGGCGGCAGGCCTGCTGCCTTGCCAGTCTCATCATCAATATGCGTGGTGATGCCGATTGGCATGGCCGATATAATCAGGTCTTCAGCAGGCGTGCCGATAATATCTTTCTCAAGAAGCTCATTTATCATGGTCGCCCCTTGCGAATGACCAACCAGTACAACGCCGCGCCCATCATTGTGATCGCGCAGATAAGTTTGCCAGGCGTCGGATATGTCTGCATAGCGCATTTCAAGATCAGTCGGCAGTGTACCGAGCGTTATTCTTGCTTGCAGGGCCAGCAGTGTCATCTGGCGATAAAGCGGCGCAAACGGTCGGCAGACTTGCGAGAAACGGGCGAATTGCTGATGAACAGTAATCAACTCGCGCCCCGGCACCATATCGCTGTTCGGCGTCGGGTCCCGCGATACCGTCGGATAGATATAGAAACAGTCTATGGCAGGCTCTTCAGCCGGAGAAAACTCCTCCACCGTGGTTGCGCCATTAGCCTCAACGATAGTCGTCCTCAGATCCACCGCACAGGCATCGTCAGCCTTATCAGGATGGCAGAGCCAATTCTGCATTGCAGCATAATCATTGCGTTCAAAGGTGGCGTCAGCCGACACTTCTGCTTGCGCAGGCCCCAGCAAGGCTAAGGCCACAATCAGCCCTGCAACTATTGTAAGGGTCATAAACTCTCCTCCCTCAAGAAGATATTTTTCCGGAACCCTAGCCAACGTGCACAGGATTTGTCCAACACTCATACCAGCAGGCCTAGGGTCAGGACCCATTAATCTCACCTTTTTGGTCGAGGTCAAAAGGCCTGCTCACAAGGCGCAAGGCCGCAGGAAGTATTGCTACTTTCAAGG